>NZ_PPFB01000001.1:1800000-2100000 GCF_002899455.1 Streptomyces sp. DH-12
CCAGGGCGGGACCGGCCGGGTCGGTCTTCGCGCCCATGACCCCGACGGCGGACCGGTTGCCGTCGGTGCCGCGCAGCCGCAGGTACACGGGACGGTCGACCCGCCCCAGGTCGAAGGTGAGCCGCACACTGCCCGCGGACTTCCCGATCTCGTACGACCGGACGACGGCCGCCGTCGGCGCGGTGAACGTGTCCCGGTCGGACACCGGGCCGGTGACGTCGCCCTGGATGACGTCGACGCGGGCCAGTGCGGGCGTGAACCCGGCCCAGTTGGGGCCGCCCGCGAGCGCCACGTCGGCGGTCAGCGTGACCTTCGTCCCCTTGCGGACGTGCAGGGCGCCGCCGAGCGTGGCCCAGCGGCCGCCTCCGGACACCCGGACGTCGAGGCCGCTGATGAGCTGCCCGTGGTCGACCCAGATGCGGCCGGCGCGGATGCCGTCCATGACGGCGGCGTAGGAGAAGCCGTCGGCGCCGACGTGGGTGCGGCTGTACTGGCCGGGCCAGAAGTCGCCCTGCCGGGTGTCGATCTTCCCGGCGTACACCGGGTCGCCGTGGCGGCCGTCGGTGGCGAAGTCGCCGGCGCCGCGGGCGGTGGTGTCGGCGTACACCTGGTGGGAGTCGGAGTTCGCGGTGATCCACCAGGGGCGGCCCTCGGCGAGGAGGCTGTCCCACAGGCCGCCGACGGTGGCGGTCATCCAGTCGAAGCCGCCCCAGGTGCGGTAGCTCTCCAGCGGGTAGCCGGGGAAGGAGTTCGGGCCGGGGCTGCCGTCGTAGATGCCGCGTGCGCCGCCCGGACCGAGCGGGCCGGGCAGTCCGGCGGCCTGGTGGCCGGGCGCGCCCTCGAAGCCGACGGCGATCTGCCGGTCCCGGCCGGTGGCGTCGCGCCAGGCGCGGATCTCGTGCGGGGAGTCGATGCCCTTGCGGGAGGGGTGGTTGGCGAGCATCAGCACGTCCTCGACCTTGCGGCGCCGCACCTGCTCGGCGAGGAACCGGAGGCCGGCCACGGCGAGGGCCTCGTTGGCGGGGGTGGAGTCGCCCGCGCCCTTCACGCCGCCGTCGTAGTCGTTCTCGAACTGCTTGAGCACGGCGACCTCGTTGCGTCCGGGGTGGACGAAGACGGTGCCGTGCTCGGCGGCCGGGATGTTCCACTCCAGGCCCTGGAAGACGAGGGTGTCCCGGTGGGCGGCGCGCGCCTGCCTGATGTCCGGGTTGACCTTCTCGACGCCGATCCTGGCGTGCGTGGCGCTGCCGTGGTCGGTGATCACCAGCCAGTCCATGCCGTGCCGGGCGCCCTGGCGCACCTGGTCGACGACGCGGTACTTGCCGTCGCTGCTGTACTGGGTGTGGATGTGGTGGTCGCCCGCGAGCCACAGGAAGCCCTTGGCCGGGCCTCTGCCGCCGCCTCTGCGGTCGCCCGCCGCGGGTGCGGCGGGCGTGGCCGCGGCGGTGCTGCCGGACAGCACGGTGCCCGAGGCGAGGCCCGCGCCCAGCAGTCCGGCCCGGCGCAGCAGGGCGCGGCGGGACGCCTGCCCGGGGTCCAGTGCCTCGTCGGGCACGGAGGTGTCGAAGGCGGCGGGCAGGGGCGCCGTCGCGCCGTGCCCGTGGTCGTGCCCGTGGTCGTGGTGATGGTGGTGCGGTCCGTGTGCGTGCCCGTGACCCATGACTGGCCTCCTCGTCGTACTGCGCCGCAATGGAGGATCCGGGGGGCGCGTGAACCGGGTGCGTCCGCGGGGTGACCGGTGCGTGCCGCCGGCACGACGGCTGCGGACCGTCGGGGACCGGCCGCCACCACGGATCAGCCGCAGGCGGGCCACATCCCGCTCGGGTCGGCTACATTCACCTGTTCCGAAGCCCGCCCGACCCTCCGGAGGCTCGCATCCCCCGCGCCGGACTCACCGCCGACCGCCTCGTGGCGGCGGCCGTCGACCTCGCCGACGAGGCCGGCTACGAGAACGTCACCCTGTCCGCGCTGGCCCGGCGTTTCAACGTCAAGGACGCGAGCCTGTACGCGCACGTACGGGGGCTGCGGGACCTGCGCACGCGGATGGCGCTGCTGGCGGGCGGCGAGATGACCGACCGGATCGCGGCGGCGGTCGAGGGCCGCACCGGCAAGGAGGCGCTGGCCGCGTTCGCCGGCGCGTACCGCGGCTACGCCCTCGCCCACCCCGGACGGTACGCGGCCGCCCAGATCCGCCTGGACGAGGCCACGGTGACGGGCTCCCCCGCGCTGCGCCGCACCGCCGAGGTCGCCTACGGCCTGCTCCGCGCGTACGGCCTGGAGGAACCCGATCTCACCGATGCGGTACGGCTGTTGCGCAGTTCCTTCCACGGCTACTGCGCCCTGGAGTCCGCCGGCGCGTTCGGCGCCCCGCGCGACCTGGAGGCGTCGTGGGACCGGATGATCGACGCGCTGCACCTGACGCTGCTGAACTGGCCCCGCCGGGCGGCGGGCTGACCCACGGCGGGGGCGCCGTCACCCGGCGAGCCGCCGCACCTCCTGGTAGGCCGGCACCGTGCCCTCCCCCGGCGCCCGCCCCTCCCGCACCGCGACCACCGCGTCCAGGGCCGCGCCGAGGGCCCGCCGGTACAGCAGCGAGCCGAGGCTGACGCGGCGCACGCCGAGGTCGGCGAGCCGGGCGAGGGACGGACCGCCGGGCGCGTGGAGGACGTTGAGGGGACAGCCGTCCAGGGCGCGCACCAGGGCGGCGAGGGCGCCGGGATCGGTGAGGCCGGGCACGAACACGCCGTCCGCACCGGCGTCGCGGTAGGCCAGGACCCGGTCCAGGGTGCCCTCGCCGTCGCCGCGCCAGTACGTGTCCGTCCGGGCGTTGACGAAGAGACCGGGTGCGGCGGCGCGCACGGCCTCGATCTTCGCCACGTGGCGGTCGACGGGCCCGAGCCCGTCCTCCAGGTTGATCCCGACCACGCCGCGTGTCTGCAACTCCCGCGCGAAAGCGGCTACTTCACCGGGATCGTCGCTGAAGCCGTCCTCCGCGTCGACGGAGAGGAGGACGGGCAGCGCGCCGAGGGCGCCCGCGAGCCGCAGCGTCTCCTCGCGGGTGGCCCGGGCCCCGTCGGGCAGCCCGGCCGCCGCGGCGACCCCCAGGCTCGTGGTGCCGACGGCGGGGAAACCGTGGGCGTGGAGGAGGGCCGCGGAGGCGTGGTCCCAGGCGTTGGGCAGCAGCAGGGGCCGGTCCTGGCGGTGCAGCGCGGCGAAGGCCTCCGCGGGGCGGCCGGAGCGGTCGTCGGTCATACGGGCCACGCTAGGGCCGGGACCGTTCGGCGCCGGCCGAACCGTCCGCGCCTCACTCCGGCTGCTCCGGCGCGAACGCGTGCATCTCGTCCCCCTCCGGCTGCACCACCCCGTACGTGCTCTCCGGGACGGCGTTCCAGGCGCCGGGGAGGTCGCCCAGGGGTTCGGAGACGATGAGGCGGGCGTCGTCCGCGATGTCGCGCAGGAACGCCACGTCGGGGTGGAGGGACCTCAGCGTCTCGACACGCGTGCTGTAGAAGAGGGACCGGGACTGGTGCTGCGTTGAGTAGCGGAACGCCCACAGCCGCTCGCCGTCGGTCACCGCGACCGTCATCTGCAGGGGGTGTTCGACGCCGTGCGCGTGGCCGGTGCGCTCCACCAGGCCCGCCATGCGGGCGACGGCGCCGCGCGGGTCGTCCTCCAGGCCGAAGGTGAGCGCCAGGTAGAACATCATCTCGGAGTCCGTGGACCCCTCGATGTACGGGAACAGGTCCGGACGGACGGCCAGGGCGAGGTCACGCCGCAGCAGGGGGAAGCCGTCGATCGCCCCGTTGTGCATCCACATCCAGCGGTCGTACCGGAACGGATGGCAGTTGGTCTGCTGCACCGCCGTGCCGGTCGAGGCGCGGATGTGGGCGAAGAACAGCGGGGAGACGACGTGCCCGGCGATCTCCCGCAGATTCCGGTCGCTCCAGGCCGGACCGATGTCCCTGACCACGGCGGGACTGCCCTTGGCCGGCATGTACCAGCCGATCCCGAAGCCGTCGCCGTTGGTGGTCTCCACGCCCATCCGGGCGTGCAGGCTCTGGTCGATCAGGGAGTGCACCGGCCGGTAGAGCAGGTTCTCGAGCAGAATCGGTGTGCCCGAATAGGCGAGCCAACGGCACATGTCCACCGCCTTCCCGGTCGGGACCGAACCGCGTGCGCCGCCCGGCGGGCGCGAGCAGGATGCTCGTGCCCCGCCCGGACACCGCACGCTCCCGCCCCGGGTACCCCTCGCGTGCGGTGCGACGCGGTGCGCGCCTCGGTTAGCGTCGCCGTATGAGCGGCAGCACCACGGGATCCCTCGCCCCGGCCCTGGCGGACGGCACGGTCGTCCTGGACGGCGGCATGTCCAACCAGCTCGCGGCGGCCGGCCACGACCTGAGCGACGAGCTGTGGTCGGCGCGGCTGCTCGCGGAGGACCCGGAGGCGGTCACGGCGGCGCACCTCGCGTACTTCGAGGCGGGCGCGGACGTGGCGATCACGGCGAGCTACCAGGCGACGTTCGAGGGGTTCGCGCGCCGCGGGATCGGCCGGGACCGGGCGGCGGAGCTGCTGGCGCTGAGCGTGGAGTGCGCCCGTACGGCGGCCCGGCGCGCCTCGGACCCGCCCCGCCCGCGGTGGGTGGCGGCCTCCGTCGGCCCGTACGGCGCGATGCTCGCGGACGGCTCCGAGTACCGGGGCCGCTACGGACTGTCGGTCGCGGAACTGGAACGGTTCCACCGCCCGAGGGCGGAGGTGCTGGCCGCCGCCGCCCCGGACGTCCTCGCCCTGGAGACGATCCCCGACACGGACGAGGCGGAGGCCCTGCTGCGCGCGGTGCGCGGGCTGGGTGTGCCCGCCTGGCTGTCGTACTCGGCGGCCGGGGGCCGTACGCGGGCGGGCCAGCCGCTGGAGGACGCGTTCGCGCTCGCCGCGCGGGCGGACGAGGTGATCGCGGTCGGCGTCAACTGCTGCACCCCGGAGGACGCGGACCACGCGGTCGCCGTCGCCGCCCGTGTGACCGGCAAACCGGTGGTGGTCTACCCGAACAGCGGCGAGCGGTGGGACGCGCGGGCCCGCGCCTGGACCGGCGCGCCCACGTTCTCGGCGACCCGGGTGACGGGCTGGCGGGAGTCGGGGGCGCGGCTGATCGGGGGGTGCTGCCGGGTGGGGCCGGAGACGATCACGTCGGTCGCGCGGACGCTGCGGGGCGCGTAGCGCCCCCGCGGGGCTCTCTTGCCCCGGGCCCGCACCGTGGTACGGTGCCATGAGTGCCGTGCAGCGCCCCGTCGGGCGCCGGGCCGGTCTTCACCGCCGAAACCTTCTTCACTTCGGCTTCTCACCTCCCAGCCGTCACGTCGGCCCCCGCACCGCCACGTACGGCTTTCCCCACGGTCGCACGGCGACCGCAGTGAGGTTCCCACCGCTGTGAGGCGCGCACACGCCCTCCCCGAAGACCGCGGTTACCCCCTTCTTCGCTTTCTGCCTCTGTCCGTCCGTGAAAGGACCACTCACATGACCACCGCCCTGGACCGCCCCGCCCGTCAGACCGCCGGACGGCAGCAGCCGCAGTCCGTCACCGTCACCGGTGTCCTCGACGTCGACGCGACCGGGAAGGGGCACCTGCGCGGCCCCGGCCTGGTCGCCGGTTCGTCCGACCCCGTCGTCTCCCCCGCCCTGGTGCGCCGGCACGGCCTGCGCAAGGGCGACCTGGTGGAGGGCGTCCTCGGCGACCGGCGCGCGCTCACCGACGTCGCCCGCGTCGAGGGACGTACGCCCGGGTCGCTCGCGGGCCGCCCGGACTTCCGTGACCTGACCCCGGTCCACCCCCACCGGCGGCTGCGCCTGGAACACCGGGCGTCCGGGCTCGCCGGCCGCGTCGTCGACCTGCTCGCACCGGTGGGCAAGGGGCAGCGTGGACTGCTCGTGGCCCCGCCCAAGACCGGCAAGACGGTCCTCATCCAGCAGCTCGCGGCGGCTGTCGCGGGCAATCACCCCGAGTGCCGGCTGATGGTGGTGCTGCTCGACGAGCGTCCCGAGGAGGTCACCGACATGCGGCGCTCGGTGCACGGCGAGGTGTACGCCTCGACGTTCGACCGGCCCGCCAAGCAGCACATCGCGCTCGCCGAGCTGGTCGTGGAACGGGCCAGGCGGCTGGCGGAGGCCGGCGAGGACGTCGTGATCCTGCTGGACTCGCTGACCCGGCTGTGCCGCGCGTACAACAACGCGGCGGGCCCCGGCGGCCGCACCCTCAGCGGCGGCGTGGACGCGGGCGCGCTGATCGGGCCGAAGCGGTTCTTCGGCGCGGCCCGGCAGACGGAGGAGGGCGGTTCGCTGACGATCCTCGCCTCCGCGCTGGTGGACACCGGGTCGCGTGCCGACGAGTTCTTCTTCGAGGAGCTCAAGGGCACGGGCAACATGGAACTGCGGCTGAACCGCGAGTCGGCGTCACGGCGCCTGTTCCCGGCGGTGGACATCGCCCCCTCCGGGACGCGCCGCGAGGAACTGCTCCTCACCCGTGAGGAGCTGACGGCCACCCAGGGCCTGCGCCGCGCCCTGACCTCCCGCGACTCCGCGACCGACCTGGAGACCCTGCTGACCCGCCTGCGCGAGACGCCGGACAACGCGACGTTCCTCCGGCAGGTGCGGCCGACGCTGCCGAACGGCTGACGCCGGGGGCCTCGGCCGGGTCACCGCTATGATCTCGTTCATGGGCACCTTCTCCTGAGCGGACCGCGACGGTCCACCGACATGCGCCCGGCGGGTGCCGGGCTCCGTCAGCGTGCCCGCACGCTCACCTCAGGAGACACGACCACATCATGTCCGTTCACTCCGCCCGTTCCCCCCTGGACGACCGCATCGCACGCCTGCGACAGCTCGCCCACGCCGACACCCGGCTGGAGGGCGTACTGCTCTACGGCTCGTGGACCGTGGGCGAGGCCGACGCCCACTCCGACATCGAGGCGTACCTCTACGTCCGGGACGACCGCCTCGCCGACTTCGACGGCCCGGCCTTCCTGGCGCAGCTCGCACCGCTCCAGCTCTCCTACACCAACATGTACGGCGTCCTCGCCGTCGTCTTCGACGACCTGATGCGCGGCGAGTTCCACCTCACCCCCGCCGGTCCCGGCATCGACGAAGTCCCCACCTGGCAGGGCATGGTGCACCTGCCCCGCCCCGACGACGCCGTCCTGCTCGACCGCACCGGCCGGCTCACCCGGGCCGCCCGGCAGCTGGCCGCCTTCCAGCCGCCCGAGCCGGTGACCACCGCCCAGCAGCTCACCGACGAGCTGGCCAACTGGACCCTCATGCTCGCCCACGTCCTGGCCCGCGGCGAAATCGCCCGCGCCCACGCCCTGCTGCACACCGTCATCGCACCCCAGCAGCTCCAGCTCTGCCGCCTGTTGCGCAACAGCACGGCCCACTGGCTCACCCCCAGCCGCGCGCTCGAACAGGACCTGCCCGACACGGACCGTCATCGCTACGTCGCCACCACGGCCGCCGCCCGCGAGCAGGACGTGCGCACGGCGGCCCGCAACAGCTGGCACTGGAGCCGCGACCTGGCCGCCGAGGCCGCCGACCGCTGGGCCGTCCACCTGCCGCACCGACTCCACGAACACATCAGCAACCGCCTGAACGGTCCTCGCTGACCACATCCGCCGGGGCTCCCGGACCCGTCCGGGAGCCCCGGCCCGGCCGCCCCGGCCGGCGCGCAACGCCGGCTGAGACCGCCTTTCACAGCCGCTCACCCACCGCGGGGGCCTCCGGCGGATGCGGTCCGCCGCCGTCCTTGATGTCGTCCTCGCAGGTCCGTCGGTCGTGGGCCGACTGATCGTTGGGGATCAGCAGCACCTCGGCGACCCGTTCGGGGTGGGCGACGCCGAGGTAGTAGTCGCCCGTGTAGGCGCCGTCGGGACCGGACGTCTGAGCCGAGTGGACCGTCTGACAGCCCAGGACCGCGCGCTCCTTGTCCACCGCGCAGACGTCGACCGCGGGTTCGCGCCCCAGGACCCCGGCTCCGTGGAAGCGGATGTCGAAGTGGATGTGGTCGCCTTCCGCGGGCACCTGCGGGTGAGGTTCCCTGCGCCATCCGGGCACCTCGGCGGTGACGCCGACGGGCCGCCCGTTCTCGTCCTCGATCTCCACCCGCACCCCCGCCTCCCCGCGCTCCGCCGTCGTGTCGGTGCAGCTCCACAGGAGACCGCAGCCGGACAGGGTGAGCGTCGCCAGAGCCGATGACGTGCCGACGAGTATGCGTGCGAGGGTCATGAAGGACGACCTCCGGTGAGTCGGACGAGGATGAGGACGGGTCAGGGGCGGGGGTGCAGGATCTCCAGCGTCCCCGTCTCCGTGTCGAAGCTGCGCAAGGTCGTGAGGTGGGCCGACAGCGGCAGGGGCGGGAGGAGTTCGGGGACGCGGCGGCCGGCGAAGGCGCCGGGGCGGCGGGTGCGGCCGAGGGTGATGTGCGGGCTCCAGTTCCCCGGTGCGTGGAGGGGGTTCAGGGTCTCGGGCCGGTTCTCCGAGGTCACCGCGTCCCACACCTTGCGGTGCAGGCCGGCCAGCGCGGGGTCGAGTGCGAGCGACCAGGCCAGGACGGACGTGGGGCGCTCGAAGCGGATCACGCCCTCGAAACGGACCGGCAGAGGCAGCTCCGCCGCCGCCCCGGCCAGCTCCCAGCGGATGGGAGCCGTCAGCTCCGGGCAGGCGGCCAGGGTGAGATGGGGGCTGTTGGTGGGTGAGCGGTGGCGTGCCTGACTGGGCAGCCCGGCGTCCGCGAGCCGTCGCCAGGCCTCCCTGACCGCCGAATCCGCCGCCTCGTCCAACAGAAGTTCCACCGTGCGCACCCCGGCAGCCTACTTGTGCGCCGGTGCGCCTTCCGTGCATCGAACGGCACGTTGCGAATGGGTCAAGGTCCGCGACTCCGCGCGCCTCCGCCCGTTCCATGGCAGGCATGGTGCGCAGAAGAGCAACGTCCCTCGCCGTCAACGCCGTCACCGCCGTTGCCGTGGTGCTTCTTTCCGTCGCCTCGTGCGCCTCCGGCGACGACGGGGGCGGGAGCGGTGAGGACCGGCCCACGAGCGGGGCCGACGCCAGGACGTCCACGTCGAGTTCCCCCACACCGCCGCCCTCGCCCTCGCCCTCGCCGACCGGGCCCTGTGCCGACGGGTCGTGCGAGATCACGGTCGGCGCCGGGGACGTCGTGGAGGTTCCCGGGACGTACGGGCTCGGGCCGATCGAGGTCACGGCGGTCGCCGGGGACGAGGTCGAGATGGTCGCGCCGGTCCACGGGTCGGGCTACAGCATCGCCGGCTGTTCCGGGGGCGGCGGCGTGACGTCGCACGGCGGCGGAGGCGTCCGGCTCCGCTGCGGTGAGGGGCCCGCGGCGACCCTGAACGACGTCATGAGCCTCGAGGTGGTCGAGGTGCGGGGCAGGACGGCTGTGCTCCGCATCGCGCCCGCCTCCTGACCCCGGGGCGGCGAAAACCGTTGGCGGGTCCGTGCCGCCACGGCCGAGCATGGGGCGCATGACCGACACACCCGCGCGATGGACCCGGGCGACCGTCCACCCCGACATGTGGACCGACCCGGACGACGATCCCCGGAACAACGAGGGGCCGGGCCCGGACGGTGAGCTGCCGACGCTCAAGGAGGTGCTGCGGGACTACCGTCTGACGCTGCTCATGAAGTGCGAGGGTCTCACCCCGGAGCAGCTGGCGCGGCGGTCGGTGCCGCCGTCGACGATGTCGCTGCTCGGACTGGTGCGGCACCTCGCCGAGGCCGAGCGGGACTGGCGGAACTGGATCAGCGACGGCGAGCCGCTGCCGAAGCTGTACGGCCGGCGGGACGCGGACTTCGACGAGGCCGTGGGCGAGCAGGCCGCGGTCGACGCCGCGTACGCGGATCTGGAGCGGGAGCAGGCGGCCACCGACGTCGCCCTCGACGCGCATCCGGACCTCGGCGAGCGCCTCGGGCGGGAGAACGTCGCGGTGCGGGAGCTGCTCGTGCACCGGATCGAGGAGTACGCCCGTCACTGCGGCCACGCCGACCTGCTCCGCGAGTGCGTCGACGGCCGGGTGGGGCAGTAGCGGAGACGCTTCCGACAGCACCGGCCCCGACGACACCGCCCCCGGCAGCGCCGGGCCGCCTGCACGCCGCGCTGCGGCATGCCGGTGGCGCACCAAGGGGAGAGAGGTCCGCTTCGCCCGTGTCGTGCCGGGGTCGTGTCCGAGCACGGGCCGGTCGGGAGGCCGGGGCTGCCCCCCGCGTGGACGGCCGCCGTACGAAGTTCGTGCGGGTGCCGGCGGACCACTGCCCCAGCGACGGCCGGGACGACCTGGCCCTGCTCGCCCTGCGCGTCCCGGCCGGCACCCGCTGCCCGCGGCCGGGCTTCCCGGAGGGCTGAGTCTCCCCGGGACGCCTCAGGCGCGTCGCGGCGCTCCGCCGCGGCGCAGCCGGCGGATGACCGAGCGGACCTCGGGCGGGGGCGGCTCGTGCGCGGACCGCTCCGCGGCGGGCCGGGTCCACAGGGCCAGTTCGCGGTCGCGGGGGCCGTGGACGGTGTGCGGGGCGCCGTCGCCGTACACGTGGACCGGGTGGTGGGGGCCCCACGGTTCCCAGCCGGGACTGCCGTCGGTGACGAACCGTACCCACGCCCCGTGCAGGGCGTCGGCGAGTTCCTGCGGGGCGCCCTCGCCCGTGAGCCTGCGCGCGTCGGGGGTGCCGCCGCTGTCGAAGACGAAGCCCAGTTCCAGCGCGTGGCAGGCGCCCAGGCCGGGCCGGCCGGAGGACCAGGCGAACTCGTAGACGTACGAGGGTTCCGCGCGGCCGTCGGCGAGGCGGTGCAGGGGGGCGCGGAGCAGGTGGTCCGTGACCATCTGGCCGACGGTCTCGGCGGTGCCGGCGTCGGGACGCAGGGCGCGGTAGCCACGCGGGACCCCGCTGCCGCAGCGGCAGCGGGCCATCGCCCCGGCAAGGGCCACCGCGCCCAGGCGGTCGACGCGTTCCGTCAGGCCGCCGGGGACCAGCCAGAGCCGGTACTCGTCGCGGGTCCAGCCGGTCATCAGGGTGACGCCGGGGGCCGCGCCGCCGGTGAGGGCCTCCAGGGGATCACGCGGCACCAGGTCGCCGTCGACGACGATGCCGAAGGCGGGGCCGCCGAACAGCGGGCCGCCGAGACGGCCGACGTCGGCCTGGGCGCGCAGCAGGTGCGCGCGGTCGACGGCGGCGAAGGCCTCGGCGGTGGCGGGCACCTCGAGGCGGGTGGCCATCCGGCGGACCATGCGCCGCACCTTGTCCCGGTCCGTGGACCCGGGTGGTCCGCTCTGCAGGACGGCCTGCCGTATCAGCCCCTGGGACTGCGGGGCCGCGACGAGCGCGCCCGCGCTGACGGCTCCGGCGGACTGGCCGGCCAGGGTGACCCGGCTCGGGTCGCCGCCGAACGCGGCTATCGACTCGTGCACCCACCGCAGCGCGGCGAGCTGATCGCGCAGGCCGGGGTTGGCGGGGGCGTCCGGGAAGAGACCGTACCCCTCCACGCCGAGGCGGTAGTTGAGGGAGACGAAGACGACGCCGTCGCGGGCGAAGGTGCTGCCGTCGTACACCGGGACCGCTGAGGAGCCTCTGGTCAGCGCGCCGCCGTGCAGCCACACCAGGACCGGGAGGCGGGCGTCCGGGGACGGGTCGGGGGTCCAGACGTTCAGGTTGAGACAGTCGTCGCCCTCGACGGCGGGGTCGGACAGGTACTCGGCGAAGGCCGGGGAGTACGGGGGTTTCGGCGCGGTGGGCCCGAAGGCGCCGGCGTCGCGCACGCCGTCCCAGGGCTCCGGCGGGACGGGCGGACGGAAGCGGTGCGGCCCGAACGGGGGCGCCGCGTAGGGGATGCCGCGGAACACGGCGACGCCCCGCTCCCACCTGCCCCGCACGGCGCCGTACGCCGTCGCGGTCACCGGGTCCTGCCGCTCCGCCGTCACCTCGCCCACCACCCTTCGCCCGCTCGTCCGACGCACGTGTTCCGTGCGGTTCGGCCGCACCTGGAGGTCCGGCACTCCGGTCGCCGCCGGCCGGACGCCTCCAGGCGCCGGTTCCGGCCGTCGTACCGACCGACCGTGGCGACCGGTTCCCACCGGTTACGCCCCGTCGGCCGCCCCCGGCGTCCCGGCCGCCGAACCGCCGGAAGCGCGCCGGAGCCCGACACCCGCGGCCGGACCCACCGGTGACGACAAGAGCACCACACCGCTCACCGGCATTCCTGCCCGAACAGGGGGCGACCCCAGGCGCACGACAGGGTTCTTCCCGCCCCGCGACCGCGGTTCTACAGTAGGAAGCGCTTTCTATCCGGCGGGAGAGGTGGGTGGGCCCGATGGGCCGAACGGGGCGTGCGCGCACGGGGGCCGGACCGACCCTGGCGGTGGTGGCCCGCGAGGCGGGCGTCTCCGTGCCCACCGCCTCGAAGGTGGTCAACGGCCGGGAGGACGTCGCCCCCGAGACCCGCCGACGCGTCACGGAGGCCTTGGACCGGCTCGGCTACGTCCGCCGCCCCCGGTTCGACGGGGCGGGGATGACGCCCCCGGTGGACCTGGTGGTGAACGCGCTCGACGACTCCGCCTCGGGCGTCGTGCTCCACGGCGCGGAGGAGGCCGCGCACGACGCCGGTCTGGAGGTCGTCGTCCGCGCCGCGCACACCCGCACCGGCTCGGAACGGCCCGGCCGCGCCTGGCTGGAACGCCTGGCGCTGCGCGGTTCGGCGGGCGTCCTGTTCCACCTCGCCGAGCCGAGCGCGGCGCAGTACGCCTGGCTGGAGCAGCACCGCGTCCCCTTCGCGCTGATCGACCCGGCGTGCGAACCGCCGCCCGGCGCGGTCTCGGTCGGCGGGGCGAACTGGCAGGGCGGGGTGACGGCGACCGAGCACCTGCTGGCGCTGGGCCACGAGCGCATCGCCGTCGTCGCCGGTCCTCCCGGCCGCACGCTGTCCGGCCGGGCCCGCCTCGCCGGTCACCGTTCGGCGCTCGCCTCGGCCGGGGTGCGCCACCGCCCCGAGTACGTGCGCCATGCCGACGGCCCGGACAGCGCCGACGAGGCCGCCGTACGCCGCCGGATGCGCGAGCTGCTCGACCTGCCGGAACCGCCGACGGCCGTCTTCGTCTGCTCCGACCGGATGACGCCCGGGGTGTACGGGGCGCTGGCGGAGCGCGGCCTGCGGGTGCCGGACGACATGAGTGTGGTGGGTTTCGACGACCTGCCCGAGGCCCGCTGGCTCGCCCCGGCGCTGACGACGGTCCGCCAGCCGCTCGCCGAGATGGCGGCCACGGCGCTCCGTCTGCTGCTGCGCATGCGGGACGGGCACCGCCCGGAGAGCACCCGCACCGAGCTGTCGACCCGGCTGGTGGAGCGTGCGAGCACGGCTCCGCCCCCGCGTGCGAGCGCGCTCCCTCCCCCACCGCCGCCGCCCGGCCGGCCGGCGGCCGTGCTGCTCGGCGGTGCGGCGCCGTGGCGGGAGGTCAGCGGGCCACCGCGGCCCAGTTGATCCCGCCGCGCAGGTGGGCGCGGAAGAGCGGGTCGCCGTAGGCCTCGGCCGTGTGACCGAGGGCGGTGTAGAAGACACGGCCCGCGCCGTGCCCACGGCACCAGGCCAGGGGGTGGTCGTCCCCCATGGTGCCGCCGTCGTACGACGACTCGTCGGCGGAGAGCAGGACGTGCACGGCGTTCCGCGGGTTGGTGCGGAAGTCGTACCACTCGTCGGTCACCTCCCAGACGGCGGGCAGATGCCGGGTCGCCGGGTGGCCGCGGTCCTCGACGAGCGCGCGGCCGGGCTGGACCGGGGGGTGGCTGTCGAAACGGGCGCCGAGGAGTTCGCCGTAGTAGGGCCAGTCGTCCTCGGTGCAGGCCGCCGCGTGCACGCCGACGAACCCTCCGCCGCCCTCGACGTACGCCGCGAGCCGTTCGCGGCCGGCCGGGGTGAGCACCTCGCCGCTGGTGGAGAGGAACACGACCGCCGCGTACCGGTCGAGCGGCTCCTCCAGAGCCGCCGGGTCCTCGTGGGCGTGGACCTCGAAGCCGCCGAGGGTGCGCAGGGCGGCGATGCCGGCCGGGATGGAGTCGTGCCGGTAGTCGGTGGTGCGGGTGTAGACCAGGAGCGCGGGTTCGGCCATGGGCGGGAGCCTACGCGCGCGCGTGCGGCCCCCGGGCGCGGGGTTCCGCACCTCCGGCGACCGCGGCGGCGGTCCGCCGCGGGAAGCGGGAAGGGGGAAGGGGACTCGGAGCCGATGGGCCGGCGCCGGTACGCGTACCCGCGGGACGGAGGACCGCCCGCGGCATCGAGGGCTCACGGTGTCCGATTCGTTCAAGACACCCGGCGCCGGCCTCCCTACGGTGAGCCGCATGAACGCACGATTCGATGCCATCGGAATGGTCGTCTCGGACATGGCCGCCTCCGTCGCCTTCTACCGGCGGCTCGGGCTGTCGTTCCCGGAAGGGGCCGAGACGCAGGGACATGTGGAGGCGGAACTGCCGGGCGGGATGAGGCTGATGCTGGACACCGAGGAGACGGTCCGGTCGTTCCACGCGCAGTGGAGGCCGCCGTCGGACGGAGGCCGTACCTCCCTGGCCGTGCGGTGCGACAGCCCGGCGGAGGTCGACGCGCTGTTCGCCGACATGCTGGAGGCGGCCGGCGCCCGCGCCGAGTTGAAGCCGTGGGACGCGGTGTGGGGGCAGCGGTACGCCGTCCTCCTCGATCCGGACGGCAACGGAGTGGACCTGTTCGCCCCGCTGCCCACGGGCGACTAGGGCTCCGTCCGGCTTCGCGCGCGCGAGTCGGGGGGCACCAGCTCCCGCAGCGACACCCCCGTCAAGCTCCGCACCTCGCGGGCCAGATGAGGCTGGTCGGCGTAGCCGGCGTGGGCCGCGGTCTCCGCGAAGGGGACGCCCGCGCGCGCCAGGGCCAGCGCGCGGCGCATGCGGAGGATGCGGGCCAGGGTCTTGGGGCCGTAGCCGAAGGCGGCGAGCGATCTGCGGTGCAACCGGCGTGCCCCGATGCCCAGCTCGTCGGCCGTCGCGGCGACCGGGCGGCCCGCGTCGAGGGCCGCGACCAGGCGGGTCAGCAGCGGGTCGGGCGGGGCGGCCGACGCGGCCAGGCCCAGGGCGACGTCCTCCAGGCCGCGCGCCGGATGGTCCGCGGCGTGCACGCGGGCGGTCGCGCGCCGTACCTCCGCGGCCGGCCACAGGTCGGCCAGGTCCACGCGGCGGTCGCGCAGTTCGTGGGCGGGCACGCCCAGCAGGGCGGGCGCGGTGCCGGGGCGGAAGCGGACGCCGGCCCAGGCGCTCGCGGCGCCGGCGACGTGCGCGCGGGTGTCGGGGCCGGCCACCAGCAGGCGGCCGTCGTGCCACAGCAGGTCCATGCAGCCGTCGGGCAGCACCCGGCCCGGCCCGCCGTCGCCCGACGGGACGCTGGTCCACACGGCCGCGCCCGGCAGCCGTGACGCGCGCTCCCTGTACATGGGGGTCAGGTTATGCCGCGGCCCTGCCGCGCCACTCCTGCGGACTGACGCCGAAGGCCCGCTTGAAGGCGGCGGACAGGGCGAAAGCGCTGCTGTAGCCGACCTGGCGGGCGATGGCGGCGAGGGTGTCGTCGGTGTCGCGCAGCCGGTCGGCGGCGAGGGCGAGACGCCAGCCGGTGAGGTACGTCATCGGGGGTTCGCCGACGAGCCGGGTGAAGCGGCGGGCCAGCGCGGCGCGGGAGACGCCGGCCTTCTCGGCGAGGCCGGCGACCGTCCAGGGGCGGGCCGGGTCGTCCTGGACGAGCCGCAGCACCGGACCGACGACCGGGTCGGACAGGGCCTCGTACCAGGCGGGCGGCTCCGCCTCGGGGCGCGCGAACCAGGCGCGCAGCGCGGCGATGACGAGGAGGTCGAGCAGCCGGTCCAGGACGACCTCCTGCCCGGGTGCGTCCCGCGTGACCTCCGCCGTCAGCAGCGGGGTGAGCGGGCACGGCCACACGTCGGCGCCGAGGGAGAGCAGCGGGGGCAGCGCGTCCAGCAGCCGGCCGCCGATCTCGCCGCGCATCCGGTAGGCGCCGATGAGCAGCACCGTCTCCCCGTCCGGACGGCCGCCCCAGGTGCGCACCCCGAGGTCCATCGAGCCGTTGAGGGGCCGCCCGTCGGGGCGGTGGCACGCGCCGCCGGGCAGGATCAGCGTCTGCGGCGCCGTGTCGGGGGCGTCGGCGCAGGTGTACGGGTCGGGGCCGCGCGCGATGGCGAGGTCCCCGGCGCGCAGCCGGATCCGTTCGCCCCGGTCGGGCAGCAGCCAGGCGTCGCCGCGCACCAGGAGCATCACCGTCAGCGGGGCGCGGTCCTCCACCCGCACCGCCCACGGCGGGTCGAAACACGCCCGGATCATGAACGCGCCCCGCGCCCGGGGCCCCTCCAGCAGACCGGTGAGTGCGTCCATGGGATCAGCGTAGACGCGGGCGTATGCGGGCGCGCCGCTCGACGATGGTTCCGCGCGCGGAACGGCGGTTGACTCGGGGGCATGAACGGGACGACGCGTACGAAGGACAGGACACTGGTGGTCACCGGGGCCTCGGGGCGTACCGGGAGCCGGGTGGCGCGGGCCGCGGAGGCGGCCGGGATGACGGTGCGGGCGGCCTCGCGCGCGACCGGTTTCGACTGGGCGGACCGGACGACGTGGGCGGGCGCGCTGCGGGGCGCCGACGCGGCCTGGCTGGCGCACCCGGCCGACGTGGGCGCGCCCGGGACCGCCGAGGCGGTGGCCGGGCTGGCGGAGGCCGCCCTGAGCCTGGGCGTGCGGCGGCTGGTGCTGCTGTCCGCGCGGGGCGAGGACCAGGCGCTGCCGGCGGAGGAGGCGCTGCGGGCGTCCGGCGCGGACTGGACGGTGGTGCGGGCGGCCTGGTTCGCGCAGAACTTCAGCGAGGGGCCGCTGGCGGAGGAGCTGCGCCGCGGGGAGCTGGTGTTCCCGGCGGGGGAGGTGGCGGAGCCGTTCATCGACGTGCGGGACATCGCGGACGTGGCGGTGGCCGCGCTGGCCGGCGGGGAGCGGTACGCGGGGCGGACGCTGACCGTGACCGGGCCGCGGCTGCTCACCTGGGCGGAGGCGGTGGCGGAGATCGCGGAGGCGGCGGGGCGTCCGCTGACGTACCGGGCGGTGCCGGCGGACGCCTACCGGGAGACGCTGACCGGGTTCGGGGTGCCGGACCGGGAGGCCGCCTTCCTCACCGAGGTGTTCGCGACGCTGCTCGACGGGCGCAACGCGCGCGTGGAGAACGGGGTGCGGGAGGTGCTGGGGCGGGAGCCGCGGGACTTCTCCGACGTCGTGCGGGAGGCGGCGGCGGACGGGGCCTGGAGGGAGTGACGTCGAGGAGTGACGTCCAAGGGGTCCGCCGGGTCCGCCCCCGGCGCGTCAGCCGTGGCGCTCGTCGTCCTCCCCCGGCCCGTCCCCGGTGCGGGGCTGGGCGGGCTTGGCGTGGGCGCGGAGGCGGGCCGTGAGGTCCTCGGGGGGCAGGAAGCGCGACCAGCGCTCGGGGAACTCGGAGGGCATGTCGGGGTCCGCCTCCCCGGACGCGGCGGTGCGGGCGACGTACTCGGCGACCTGGGCCTGCCGCAGCCGCTCGTTGGCCTCGCGGGCCGCGGCGGTGGCCGCGGCCGGCCACACCCGGTCGATGGCCGCGTTGACGGCCGCGCCGACCAGCACGGCGAACGCGGACACGCCGATCCACAGCAGCACGGCCACGGGCGCCGCGAGGGAGCCGTAGATGGTGGGGCCCTCGACGGTGTTGGTCAGGTAGATGCGCAGCAGGAAGCTGCCGAGCACCCACATGGCGAGGGCGACCAGCGCGCCCGGCATGTCCTCGATCCACGGGGAGCGCACGGGCACGGACACGTGGTACAGCGTGGTCAGGAAGACCACGGACAGCAGGATCACGACCGGCCAGTAGAGGATCTGCACGACCGTCGTCGACCACGGCACGACGTCCACCACCGCGTCGGGTCCCGCGACCATCAGCGGCAGCGCGACCGAGCCGATCAGCAGGGCCACGATGAACAGCAGGAAGGCGAGCAGCCGGGTCTTGACGATGCCCCGGACGCCGTCGAGGCCGTACATGACGGTGATGGTGTCGATGAAGACGTTCACCGCGCGGGAGCCCGACCACACGGCGATCAGGAAGCCGAGGGAGATCACGTCGGGCCGGCCGCCCTTGGTGACGTCCCGCAGGATCGGCTCCGCGATCTCCGACACGCCCCGGTCGGACAGCACCGTGCGGGAGGCGTCCAGGAGGTTGCGCTGCACGCTCTGGATGGTGTCCGCGCCGGTCCACGCGTCGACGTAGCCGAGCAGGCCGATCAGGCTGAGCAGCAGCGGGGGCACCGACAGCAGCGTGAAGAACGCCGCCTCGGCCGCCAGGCCCAGGATGCGGTACTCCATGCACGAGTTGACGGTGTCCTTGAGCAGCAGCCAGGCCGTCCTGCGTTTGGAGACGTTCCGGTACAGGGCGCGTGCCCGGTGGAGCCGACCGGAGGGCGCGTCTGGGAATTCACTTGCTGGCTGCACGAACCAAAGGTATCCGCCACGCCCGGCGGCACTCACCCACAGGCCCGGTCCTCGCGTGAGGCGGGGCGGGGGCCGGGGTAGGTTCGCCTCATGGCAGGCACCACGCACACCGTGACCAACCAGGCCCCGCCGCTCGTCCAGTACGACGTGTTCGGCTCGGACCGGGCCCTGGTGGGGGCGGTCGAGCGGCACCTGGCGCCCGAGGCGCGGGAGGCCGGGCTCGCGGAGCTGTCGGCGCTGGGGCACACGTGCGGGTCCGCCCAGGTGCAGGAGTGGGGCGCGCAGGCGAACGAGAACCCGCCGCGGCTGCGCACCCACGACCGCTACGGCCACCGGATCGACGAGGTCGACTTCCACCCTGCCTGGCACCGGCTGCTCGGCAAGGGCGTCTCGGCGGGGCTGACGGCGGCCTGGGGGCGGCCCGGCGGGCACGTGCGGCGGGCGGCGGCCTTCCTGATGTGGACGCAGGTGGAGGCGGGAAACTGCTGCCCGCTGTCGATGACCCACGCGGCGGTGCCCGCGCTGCGCACCGACCCGGAGCTGGCCGCCGAGTGGGAGCCCCGGCTGACGTCGGTGATCTACGACCGCGCCCTGCGGGCCCCGGGGCAGAAGCCCGGCGCGCTGTTCGGGATGGGGATGACCGAGAAGCAGGGCGGCAGCGACGTACGGGCGAGCACGACGGCCGCGCGGCCGCTGGCCGAGGACGGCGCCTACGCGCTGACGGGGCACAAGTGGTTCTGCTCGGCGCCGATGTCGGACGCCTTCCTGGTGCTGGCGCAGGCGCCCGGCGGGCTGACGTGTTTCCTGGTGCCGCGGGTGCTGGAGGACGGCAGCCGCAACGTGTTCCTGATCCAGCGGCTCAAGGACAAGCTGGGCAACCGCTCCAACGCCTCCGCCGAGGTCGAGTTCGACGGGACGTGGGCGCGCCGGGTCGGCGAGGAGGGGCGCGGGGTGCGCACCGTCATGGGGATGGTGGCGGCGACCCGGCTGGACTGCGTGCTGGGCTCGGCGGGGCTGATGCGGCAGGCCGTGGCGCAGGCGGTGCACCACTGCGCGCACCGGGAGGCGTTCGGCGGGAAGCTGCTCGACAAGCCGCTGATGCGCAACGTGCTGGCCGATCTGGCGCTGGAGTCGGAGGCGGCGACCACGCTGGCGCTGCGGCTGGCGGCGGCGTACGACGACGGCGGCGAGCAGGAGCGGGCGCTGCTGCGGATCGCGGTGCCGGCGGCGAAGTACTGGGTGACCAAGCGGTGCGCGCCGGTCGCGGTGGAGGCGGCGGAGTGCCTGGGCGGCAACGGGTACGTCGAGGAGTCGGGGATGCCCCGGCTGGTGCGGGAGTCGCCGCTGAACTCGATCTGGGAGGGCGCGGGCAATGTGCAGGCGCTCGACGTGCTGCGGGCGCTGCGCCGGGACCCGGGTGTGCTGGACGCGTACCTGCGGGAGGTCGGGCGGGCGCGCGGGGCGGACCACCGGCTGGACGCGGCGATCAAGGACCTGCTGACCGGGCTGGCGGACCTGGAGGGCGTCGAGGGGCGGGCGCGGCGGCTGACCGAGCGGCTGGCGCTGGTGCTGCAGGGGTCGCTGCTGGTGCGGTACGCGCCGCCGGAGGTGGCGGACGCGTTCTGCGCGGGGCGGCTGGGCGGCGACGCGGGCGCCGCGTTCGGCACGCTGCCGCCCACCCTGGACCTGGCGTCGGTCGTGGAGCGCGCCCGGCCGGAGCTCTGAGGACGTCATGACACGGGGGTGGTGCTGCGCCGACACGGCACCACCCCCGCCGCCACGGACTCCCGAAGGGCCGTGCACGCCGCTCGAGGCGGCGTGGCTCGAGTCTCAACCGGTGAGCGGTCGGGTCACCAGAGTTGCAGGGGGTTGCAACGCGCTGTTCCCGTACCGGTACTGAGCGTCCTCGTCCGGGGCAGACGGCAGTATGTGGTTCCACAGTGTGCGGTTCCACAGGTTTTCTTCCGGGAGGTCCGGTGGCGCTCTCGCCGATGGACGTGTCGCATCTGGCCGCCGTGGACACAGCGCGCGCGGCGCGGGTGCTCGACGAGGTCCGTTCCGCGGCGCTGTCGGGGCGTCCGGCGCCCGTCGCTCCCCGCCCGGTGATCGGGCAGTCCTGGGAGCGGATGCTGCGCAGCGGCGTGGACCCCGACCACGGCTGCCGCAGCGGGCTGCTGCCGATGGACGAGGTGCGGCGGCGCCGGGAGGCCTCGCCGCTGCGCCATGTGCTGCCGGTGCTGCGCGAGGGGCTGCTGTCGGTCGCGGACGTCGCCCGTCACATCATGGTGGTGGCCGACGAGGAGGGCCGGGTGCTGTGGCGGGAGGGCAGCGCGCCGGTGCTGCGCAAGGCGGACGGGCTGGGCTTCGAGATCGGCGCGGACTGGCGCGAGGACGTCGTCGGCACCAACGGGGTGGGGACGCCCGCGGTGACCGGACGCCCCGTGCAGGTCTTCGCCTCCGAGCACTTCGTACGGTCGCACGCCACCTGGACGTGTGCGGGCGCGCCCCTCACCGATCCGCGGGACGGGCGGCTGATCGGTGTGGTGGACGTGAGCGGGCCGCTGGAGACGATGCACCCGGCGACGCTGGCCTGGGTGGACTCGGTGGCGAAGCTGGCCGAGGCGCGGCTGCGGGAGAGGCACGTGCGGTCGCTGGAACGGCTGCGCGCGGTGGCGGCGCCGGTGCTGTCGCGGATCGACGGGCGGGCGCTGGTGGTGGACCGGCACGGCTGGACGGCGGCGGTGACCGGGATGCCCTACACGGAGCGGCTGGCGCTGCCCAAGTCGGTGTCGGCGGGCCAGCGGTGGCTGCCGGCGCTGGGGCGGTGCTCGCTCGAACCGCTCGCCGGGGGGTGGCTGGTGCGGGCGGCGGCGGAGCCGTCGGCGCGTCCCGCCGCGCGGATCGTGCTGGATCTGGGCGGGCGGCACCGCCGTTCGGTGCGGGTGTCCGACGGGACCGGCTCGTGGACCCGGGAACTGAGCCCGCGCCACGCCGAGTTGCTGTATCTGCTGGCGGTGCACCGCGCGGGCCGCAGCGCCGCCGACCTGGCCCGTGACGTGTTCGGCGACCCGGCGCGCACGGTGACGGTGCGCGCGGAGATGTCCCGCGTACGGCGCTATCTGGGGGCGCTGCTGGAGCACCGTCCGTACCGGTTCACGGAGTCCGCCGAGGTGAAGGTGGTGCTGCCGGACGACCCCGGGGACCTCTTCCCGCGCACGGCGGCGTCCGCGGCACTGGTGCGCGGGTCGGGCTAGCATCTGGCCGGAAACCGCCGCGCCGACGGGGTACACATGTACGTGAGCGCGTGCGGGTGGGCGGTCCGTGCGTGGAATTGCGGGGTCTTCGTCCCGTCCGGCGGCCGGCTGTCGTAGCATCCGGGGACGGGCCGTCCCATCTGCTCCACGGTCAACCCGGGGATCACCGGACGCAGTTGGCTCGCTCGGGAGGACGTCATGAAGCATCGCGGCAGACACCGCCGGCGCCACAGAGGCAGGGCGCTGCGCGCCGCGCTGACCGGTACGGCCCTGGCGCTCACCGCGGCCGCCACCATGATCAGCACCTCGCAGGCCACCGACGCCGACGACCCCGGCGCGCTGCGCCCGCTCACCGCGACCGCCGACACGGCGCCGCTCCGGCTGACCGAACACGCCGTCCCGGGCGCCGAGCTGAACCGTCTCACCGCGTCGATGGGCCCGGCCGTGGGGGTGGGCGCGGTGCTCGCCGACCCGGACGGGGCGCTGGAGGACGCCGAGGGGTGCACGGACGACGACCGGCGCGCGCTGCCCGTCGAGCCGGCCGTGTCCCGGGCGTACTGCTGGCCGGAGCGGGACACCGACGGCTGGCGGCCCGGTGCGGTCACCACCTCCGGGGACGCCGACGAGGACGGCCGCTGGGGCGCGCACCGGGTGGTCCTCTCCGGCTGGACCCGCGGCGCCGGCACGCCCGACGGGCAGGGGCTCGCGCGGGTCGCCTTCGTGGCCGCCGACGACGACCGGGCGCCGCGCTACACCTGGGCGCTGCTCGCCGTGCCGGTGGACGGGGGCCGGGACTTCCGCGGGCTGGGCTCCGACGTGTCCGGCATGGTCTGGTACGAGGACAAGCTGCTCGTCACCGCGGGCCGGGGCGAGGGCGGCGCGCTGTACGTGTACGACCTGGACCGGGTGCAGCGGGCCACGGTGGACGCGGACGCCGTGGGGCGGGTGCCCGGCGGCTGGTCGGCGGCGGGCGCCCGGTACGTGCTCCCGGCGGTCGCCTCCTACGGGACGGCCGGCGCCGGCGCGCCGCGGCCGGGCGGGATCGCCCTGGACCGCAGCACCGCGCCGGACAGTCTGGTGGTGCACGAGGCGGCGCCCGCGGACGAGGAGGGGCCGACCCGGCTGTGGCGGTACGCGTTCGGCGCCCGTCCGGAGCGGGCCGGGCTGCTGGAGGCGGAGCCGGTCGCGGTGTACGAGACGGAGCTGACGCGGGTGCGCGGGGTGCTGGCGCACCGGTCGGAGTGGTACCTGAGCCGGGCCACGGGGGCGCCGGAGGAGCGCGGCACGCTGTGGCGGCAGGACACCGAGGGGGCGCGCCCGGTGCGCTGCGGGGCGGACGAGACGTACCGCTGCTGGAGCGGTCCCGCGACGTCCCTGTCGTACTGGCAGGCGACCGGGGACGTGTGGTCGCAGTCGGGGCGGATGCTGTTCGCGCTGCCGCTGGCGTCGATCGACGAGTCGCTGGAGCGGTAGCGGGTCACCGGAGCGGTAGCCGGACCAGGGGGGTGTCCGGCCTCTGGTCAGGCGTTCGACACGGGTGTGTGCCGGATGGTTGTCTTTCGGCCATGACGACCCTCTCCGTGACCACTTGGTCCCTGGAGCAGACCGCGCCCACCGATCTCCGTCCGGCCGCCGTGCCCGAGGGGGACGTGCGGGTGGTCCGCTCCGAGGTGCCCTCCCCCGAGTTCAGCCGGTTCCTGTACGCGTCGGTGGGCGGCGACATCCGCTGGACCGACCGGCTGGGCTGGACGTACGCGCGATGGCGGGAGCATCTGGAGCGGCCCGGCGTGGAGACGTGGGTCGCCCACGACCGGGGCACGCCGGCCGGGTACGTGGAGCTGGAGGCGCAGGACGAGGGGGTCGTGGAGATCCTCTACTTCGGGCTGCTGCCCGCCTTCCGCGGCCGGCGCATCGGCGGTCATCTGCTGTCGTACGGCGTGGCCCGCGCCTGGGACCTGGCGGACCGCTGGCCCGGGGTGAAGCCGACCGCGCGGGTGTGGCTGCACACGTGCAGCAAGGACGGCGAGCACGCCCTGGGCAACTATCTGCGCCGGGGATTCCGGCTGTTCGACACCACGGTGGAGGACGAGCCGGAGAGGGCCGCGCCGGGCCCGTGGCCGGGCGCTTACCCCGCCTGAGCGGTTCCGGCAAGACCGCTCGCACCGCTTGTGACCAAGGACACCCTTGTCTTGCATGGCGAGACAAGGGTGTCCACATTTTGGATAATGGTGGACTGCCTCCAGATCGCCGTGCCAGGCTTCCGCCATGCCTGGAACTGGAATCGCCTTGGTGAGTCGGCGGCACGTCGACCTCGGCCGCATGTCCAGCGCCATCTGTCCGGCGCGCTGAGAGCACCCAGCAGCGCCCGACACCCTTCCCCCCTCCTTTCCTGCGCAAGGACGCGCACACCTCTGCCCGCGTGCGCGTAAGCGCAGGTCAGAGTCGTTCCCCCGGCGCGGCGCCCCGCGCCGAGAGACCATCCACCGCTGTCCCGAAGGACGTATCAGCCATGGCCGCCACCCCGCAGAAGCCTGCCGCCGCGCAGAAACCTGCCACCGCGACCCCCCGCCGCAGGGCGAGCCGTCACCGCGGAGAGGGACAGTGGGCCGCGGGACACTTCACCCCGCTCAACGGCAACGAGCAGGTCAAGAAGGACGACGACGGTCTCAATGTGCGGACACGCATTGAGACGATCTACTCCAAGCGGGGCTTCGACTCGATCGACCCCGCCGACCTGCGCGGCCGGATGCGGTGGTGGGGCCTGTACACCCAGCGCAAGCCCGGGATCGACGGCGGCAAGACCGCGGTCCTCGAGCCGGAGGAGCTGGACGACACGTACTTCATGCTGCGGGTGCGCATCGACGGCGGCGCGCTGACCACGCGGCAGCTGCGGGTCGTCGGTGAGATCTCGCAGGAGTTCGCGCGCGGGACCGCCGACATCACCGACCGGCAGAACGTCCAGTACCACTGGATCCGCATCGAGGACGTGCCCGAGATCTGGGAGCGTCTCGAAGCCGTCGGCCTGTCCACGGTCACCGCCTGCGGCGACACGCCCCGCGTGATGATCGGCTCCCCCGTCGCGGGCATCGCCGAGGACGAGATCATCGACGGCACCCCGGCGCTGGAGGAGATGAAGCGCCGCGTCCTGGGCAACAAGGCGTACTCGAACCTGCCCCGCAAGTTCAAGACGGCCATCTCCGGCTCGCCGGTGCTGGACGTGGTGCACGAGATCAACGACGTGGCGTTCGTCGGCGTCCGCCACCCCGAGCACGGGCCCGGCTTCGACCTGTGGGTCGGCGGCGGCCTGTCCACCAACCCCAAGCTGGGCGTGCGGCTCGGCGCCTGGGTGCCGATCGAGGACGTGCCCGACGTCTACGAGGGCGTCCTGTCCATCTTCCGCGACCACGGCTACCGCCGGCTGCGCAACCGCGCCCGGCTGAAGTTCCTGGTCGCCGACTGGGGCGCGGAGAAGTTCCGCCAGGTGCTGGAGGACGAGTACCTGGGGCGCAGGCTGACCGACGGTCCGGCGCCCGCCGAGCCGGTGTCGCGCTGGCGCGACCACATCGGGGTGCACCGCCAGAAGGACGGCCGCTTCTACGTCGGCTTCGCGCCGCGCGTCGGCCGTGTCGACGGCGCCACCCTCACCAAGATCGCGGACGTCGCCGAGGCGCACGGCTCGGGCCGGGTGCGCACCACCGTCGAACAGAAGATGATCGTCCTCGACGTCGAGGAGTCCCAGGTCGACTCCCTCGTCGAGTCCCTGGAGGCGCTGGACCTCAGCGCCCGCCCCTCGCCCTTCCGGCGCGGCACCATGGCCTGCACCGGCATCGAGTTCTGCAAGCTCGCCATCGTCGAGACCAAGGCGCGCGGCGCCTCGCTGATCGACGAACTGGAGCGCCGCATGCCGGAGTTCGACGAGCCGATCACCATCAATCTCAACGGCTGCCCGAACGCCTGCGCCCGTATCCAGGTGGCGGACATCGGTCTCAAGGGCCAGCTCGTGCTGAACGACCAGGGCGAGCAGGTCGAGGGCTACCAGGTGCACCTCGGCGGCGCGCTCGGCCTGGAGGCCGGCTTCGGCCGCAAGGTGCGCGGCCTGAAGGTCACCGCCGACGAACTGCCGGACTACGTGGAGCGGGTGCTGAAGCGTTTCCAGGAGGAGCGCGAGGACGGCGAGCGGTTCGCGTCCTGGGTCACCCGCGCCTCCGAGGAGGCCCTGTCGTGAGCGAGCGCGCGGCGCCGTTCCACTGCCCGTACTGCGGCGACGAGGACCTGCGCCCCAGCGAGGAAGGGCACGGGGCATGGGAGTGCGCGGCCTGCAACCGCGCCTTCCGGCTGACGTTCCTCGGGCTGCTGGCCCGGGGTCTGGACCGATCCGACACGGGAGGGGACCCGGCATGACGGCCGTATCGGACGAGCGCGGCGCCGTCGAGTTGCGGGAACTGGCCGAGCAGGCGGGCCGGGACCTGGAGGACGCGTCCGCACCGGACATCCTCCGCTGGGCGGCCGACACCTTCGGCAGGCGCTTCTGCGTGACGTCCTCCATGGAGGACGCGGTGGTCGCCCACCTCGCCTCCCGGGCCCTGCCCGGGGTGGACGTGGTGTTCCTCGACACCGGCTACCACTTCCCCGAGACCATCGGCACCCGGGACGCCGTGGAGGCCGTGATGGACGTCAACGTCATCACGCTCACCCCCCGGCAGACGGTCGCCGAGCAGGACGCCGAGCACGGCCCGAGGCTCCACGACCGCGACCCGGACCTGTGCTGCAGGCTGCGCAAGGTGCAGCCGCTGGAGGAGGGCCTGAAGGACTACCTGGCCTGGGCGACCGGCCTGCGCCGCGACGAGTCCCCGACCCGGGCGGACACCCCGGTGGTCGGCTGGGACGAGAAGCGGCGGAAGGTGAAGATCTCCCCCATCGCCCGGTGGTCCCAGGAGGACGTGGACGCCTACGTCGCCGAACACGGCGTCCTCACCAACCCGCTGCTGACGGACGGTTACGCCTCCGTGGGGTGCGCCCCCTGCACCCGCCGCGTGCTGGAGGGCGAGGACGCCCGCGCCGGCCGCTGGGCGGGCCGCGCCAAGACCGAGTGCGGACTGCACGGCTGACCCCCATGACCGCGCCTTCGACGAACCAGGAGAACCACGTGACGACCGGAGCCACCGTCTGGCTCACGGGTCTGCCGAGTGCGGGCAAGACCACCATCGCCCACGAACTCGCCGCCCGGCTGCGCGAACAGGGCCGGCCGGCCGAGGTGCTCGACGGCGACGAGATCCGCGAGTTCCTCTCGGCGGGCCTCGGCTTCAGCCGCGAGGACCGGCACACCAACGTCCAGCGCATCGGCTTCGTCGCCGAACTGCTCGCCCGCAACGGCGTGCTGGCGCTCGTCCCGGTGATCGCCCCGTACGCCGACAGCCGCGAGGCCGTCCGCGCCCGCCACGAGGCGAACGGTACGCCGTACGTCGAGGTGCACGTGGCGACGCCCGTGGAGGTGTGCTCCGTACGTGACGTGAAGGGCCTGTACGCCAAGCAGGCGGCGGGTGAGCTGACCGGGCTCACCGGCGTCGACGACCCGTACGAGGAGCCCGAGAAGCCCGATCTGCGCATCGAGTCGCAGCACCAGACCGTGCAGGAGTCCGCGGCGGTCGTCCACGCCGTGCTCAGCGAAAGGGGACTGGCATGACGACCGTCGCCACCACCGTCGAGGAGGGTACGGACAGCCCGTACGCCCTCTCGCACCTGGACGCCCTCGAGTCGGAGGCCGTGCACATCTTCCGTGAGGTGGCGGGTGAGTTCGAGAAGCCGGTGATCCTGTTCTCCGGCGGCAAGGACTCCATCGTCATGCTGCACCTGGCGCTGAAGGCGTTCGCGCCCGCGCCGGTGCCGTTCGCGCTGCTGCACGTGGACACCGGGCACAACTTCCCCGAGGTCCTCGACTACCGCGACCGCACGGTCGCCGAGCACGGGCTGCGGCTGCACGTCGCCTCCGTGCAGGACTACATCGACCGCGGCGTCCTCAAGGAGCGCCCGGACGGCACCCGCAACCCGCTGCAGACGCTCCCGCTCACCGACACCATCCGCGAGCAGGGCTTCGACGCGGTGTTCGGCGGGGGCCGCCGCGACGAGGAGAAGGCCCGCGCCAAGGAACGGGTGTTCTCGCTGCGCGACGAGTTCTCCCAGTGGGACCCCCGCCGCCAGCGCCCCGAGCTGTGGAACCTCTACAACGGCCGCCACGCCCCCGGTGAGCACGTGCGCGTGTTCCCGCTGTCCAACTGGACCGAGCTGGACGTGTGGCAGTACATCGCCCGCGAGGACATCGAACTGCCGGAGATCTACTACGCGCACGAGCGCGAGGTGTTCAAGCGCAGCGGGATGTGGCTGACCGCGGGCGAGTGGGGCGGCCCGAAGGACGGCGAGACGGTCGAGAAGCGCCTGGTGCGCTACCGCACCGTCGGCGACATGTCCTGCACCGGCGCGGTCGACTCCGACGCCGACACCATCGAGAAGGTGATCACGGAGATCGCCGCGTCCCGGCTCACCGAGCGCGGCGCCACCCGCGCCGACGACAAGCTGTCCGAGGCCGCGATGGAAGACCGCAAGCGCGAGGGGTACTTCTAAGCATGAGCACGATCACGACCGAGGAGCTCTCGGCCACCACCCTGCTGCGGTTCGCCACCGCCGGCTCCGTCGACGACGGCAAGTCCACCCTGGTGGGCCGGCTGCTGCACGACTCCAAGTCCGTGCTCGCCGACCAGCTGGAAGCGGTCGAACGCGCCTCGGCCGTCCGCGGCCAGGACACCCCCGACCTCGCGCTGCTCACCGACGGGCTGCGCGCCGAGCGGGAGCAGGGCATCACGATCGACGTGGCGTACCGTTACTTCGCCACGCCCCGGCGGCGGTTCATCCTCGCCGACACCCCCGGCCACGTGCAGTACACGCGGAACATGGTCACCGGCGCCTCGACCGCCGAGCTGACGGTGATCCTGGTCGACGCCCGCAACGGCGTGGTCGAGCAGACCCGCCGGCACGCGGCGATCGCCGCGCTGCTGCGGGTGCCGCACGTGGTGCTCGCCGTGAACAAGATGGACCTGGTGGACTACCGGGAGCCCGTGTTCGCCGCGATCGCCGAGGAGTTCACGGCGTACGCCACCGAGCTGGGCGTCCCCGAGGTCACCGCCGTCCCGATCTCGGCGCTCGTCGGCGACAACGTGGTGGAGCCGTCCGCCCACATGGACTGGTACGGCGGCCCCACCGTGCTGGAGCACCTGGAGACCGTGCCGGTCAGCCACGACCTGACCCGCTGCCACGCCCGGCTGCCCGTGCAGTACGTGATCCGGCCGCAGAGCGCCGAGCACCCCGACTACCGGGGCTACGCCGGGCAGATCGCCGCCGGCACCTTCCGGGTCGGCGACGAGATCACCGTGCTCCCGTCGGGCCGCTCGACCACGGTCACCGGCATCGATCTGCTGGGCGAGCCCGTCGACGTGGCCTGGACGCCGCAGTCGGTGACGCTGCTGCTCGCCGACGACATCGACATCTCCCGCGGCGACCTGATCGTGCCCAGCAAGGACGCGCCGGCCACCACCCAGGACCTCGAGGCGACCGTCTGCCACGTCGCCGACGAGCCGCTGACGGTCGGCCACCGCGTGCTGATCAAGCACGGCACCCGCACGGTCAAGGCGATCGTCAAGGACATCCCGTCCCGGCTGACGCTGGACGACCTGTCCCTGCACCCGCACCCGGGCCGGCTCACCGCCAACGACATCGGCCGGGTGACCCTCCGCACCGCCGAACCGCTGCCCGCCGACACCTACGCCGACTCCCGCCGCACCGGGTCCTTCATCCTGATCGACCCCGGCGACGGGACGACGCTGACCGCGGGCATGGTCGGCGAGTCCTTCGCCTCACCCGACCCGGTGGACGACGAGGCGGACGACGACGGGTGGGACTTCTGACCACCCGCCGGCCTCCCGCCGCCTCCGTACCGCCCTGAGCCCGCCGACGGCCCGGCCGCGCGACCGCCGGCCGCCACCGAGAGGAACGTTCCCCTTGCCTGCCACGACCGCCCTGCGCCGCGCCCTCGCGGTGACGGCCATGCTGCCGTTGCCGGCCCTGGCCGCCTGCGGTTACGGGTCCCAGGCCAAGGACATCGACACCGCGCAGGTCGCCTCGGGTCCGAGGACCGACGGTCTGGACTCCGTCCGCATCGGCTACTTCGGCAACCTCACCCACGGCACCGCCCTGGTCGGCGCCCAGAAGGGGTTCTTCCAGAAGGAACTCAAGGGCACCGAGGCGACGTACGCGGTGTTCAACGCGGGCCCGTCGGCGATCGAGGCGCTCAACTCCGATTCCCTGGACGTCGCGTTCATCGGTCCCTCCCCCGCGGTGAACGGCTGGACCAAGGCGGAGGGCAAGAACCTGCGCATCGTGGGCGGTTCGGCGTCCGGCGGCGTGAAGCTGGTCGTGAACCCCGACAAGGTGAAGTCCGCCGAGGATGTCGAGGGCAAGCGGATCGCGACCCCTCAGCTCGGCAACACACAGGACGTGGCGTTCCTCAACTGGGCCGCCGAGCAGGGCTGGAAGGTCGACCCGCAGAGCGGCAAGGGCGACGTCACCGTGGTGCGCAGCGACAACAAGGTCACTCCCGACGCCTTCAGGTCCGGTTCCGTGGACGGAGCCTGGGTGCCCGAGCCGACCGCGTCGCGGCTGGTCGCGCAGGGCGGCAAGGTGCTGCTGGACGAGTCGTCGCTGTGGCCGGGCGGCAGGTTCGTGATCACGAACATCGTCGTCCGGCAGGAGTTCCTCGACAAGCACCCCAAGGCCGTCGAGGCGGTGCTGCGGGCGTCCGTCGAGTCCAACCGGTGGATCAACGCCCACCCGGAGGAGGCCAAGGAGGCCGCCAACGCGCGGCTCGCGGCCGACACCGGCAAGCCGCTGCCCGCCGAGGTGCTCGACCCGGCCTGGGAGTCGATCACGTTCCTGGACGACCCGCTGGCATCCACCCTCAAGGCGCAGGCGGGCCACGCCGTCGAGGCGGGCCTGCTGGAGCAGCCGGACCTGAAGGGGATCTACGACCTCTCCCTGCTCGGCAAGGTCCTCCGGGCGGCCGGCCGGCCCGCCGTCGACGACGCCGGACTCGGCGTCCAGCCCTGACCCCGCACGCTTCCCAGGAGGTGACGACCATGGCCACGACCCTCGCCAAGGCCGCCGACGGCACGCAGTCGGCCACGCACGCGGCCCGCATCGAGCACGTCTCGAAGTCCTTCGCGGGCCCCGCGGGACAACAGCTCGTGCTGGACGACATCAGCCTCGACGTCGCCCCCGGCGAGTTCGTCACCCTCCTCGGCGCCTCCGGCTGCGGCAAGTCCACCCTGCTCAACCTGGTCGCCGGCCTCGACCGGCCCACCGCCGGAGCCATCACCACCGACGGCCGCCCCGCCCTGATGTTCCAGGAACACGCCCTGTTCCCCTGGCTCACCGCCGGCAAGAACATCGAACTCGCCCTGAAACTGCGCGGCGCACCCAAGAACGAACGGCGTGAGCGCGCCGAACAGCTGCTGGAGCTGGTCCGCCTGGGCGGCGCCCACGGCAAGCGCGTCCACGAGCTGTCCGGCGGCATGCGCCAGCGCGTCGCCCTCGCCCGCGCCCTCGCCCAGGAGAGCCGGCTGCTGCTGATGGACGAGCCGTTCGCCGCGCTCGACGCCATCACCCGCGACGTCCTGCACGACGAACTCACCCGCATCTGGCGCGAGACCGGCCTGTCGGTGCTGTTCGTCACCCACAACGTCCGCGAGGCCGTCCGCCTCGCCCAGCGCGTGATCCTGCTGTCCTCACGCCCCGGCCGCATCGCCCGGCAGTGGACCGTGGACATCCCGCACCCGCGCCGCATCGAGGACACCGCCGTGGCGGAGCTGTCCGTCGAGATCACCGAGCAACTCCGTGGGGAGATCCGCCGACATGGCCAGCACTGACACCACTACTCCCGGGGACACCGGCGATCTCGCCGGACTGGAAGCGGGCCTGGACGCACTGGAGACGGTGCAGACCACCCGCAAGCCGCTGCGGCAGACCCTCACCCAGAAGGTCCTCCCCCCGGTCGTCGCCGTCGCGCTCGTGCTGGCCGTGTGGCAGTCCCTGATCACCTTCGAGGTCGTCGACGACCCCACCAAGCTGCCCGCGCCCGCCGACGTCTGGCACGTGCTGGAGAAGGCCTGGCTGCAGGGCGAACTCCTCGGCTACATCTGGACCTCGGTCTCCCGCGGCCTGCTCGGCTTCTGCCTCGCCCTGCTCATCGCCACCCCCCTCGGTCTCCTCCTCGCCCGCGTCAGACTGATCCGCGCCGCGATCGGCCCGATCCTGTCCGGTCTGCAGTCCCTGCCCTCGGTCGCCTGGGTCCCGCCCGCCGTCATCTGGCTCGGCCTGAACAACCAGATGATGTACGCGGTCATCCTCCTGGGCGCGGTCCCCTCCATCGCCAACGGACTGCTCTCCGGCGTCGACCAGGTCCCGCCCCTGTTCCAGCGCGCCGGCCGCACCCTCGGCGCCACCGGCCTCAAGGGCACCTGGCACATCACCCTGCCCGCCGCCCTCCCCGGCTATGTCGCCGGACTGAAGCAGGGCTGGGCCTTCTCCTGGCGCTCCCTCATGGCCGCCGAGATCATCGCCTCCTTCCCCGACCTCGGCGTCGGCCTCGGACAGCTCCTGGAGAACGGCCGCAACGCCAGCGACATGGCCATGGTCTTCGAGGCGATCCTGCTCATCCTCACCGTCGGCATCGCCATCGACCTGCTGATCTTCAGCCCCCTCGAACGACGGGTCCTGCGCACCCGCGGACTCCTGGTGAAGAGCTGAGGTGCGGATGATGCTGCGTCGTCCTGTCCTTCTCGTCGTCGCCCACGGCAGCCGTGACCCGCGGCACGCCGCGACCGTGCACGACCTGGTGCGCCGGGTGCGCGCCCAGCGGCCCGGCCTGCGGGTGGAGACCGGGTTCCTGGACTTCAACGTGCCGTCCGTCGGCGCGGTGCTCGAGTCCCTGGACGCGGAGGGGGTGCGTGACGTGGTCGCGCTGCCGCTGCTGCTGACCCGCGCCTTCCACGCCAAGGCGGACATCCCCGCGGTGCTGGCCGAGGCCCCGCCGCGGCTGCGGATCCGCCAGGCCGAGGTGCTGGGTCCGTCCCCGCTGCTGCTGGCGGCCCTGGAACGCCGGCTGTACGAGGCGGGTCTGACGCCCGCCGACAAGCCCTCGACCGGGGTCGTGCTGGCCTCGGCGGGGTCCTCCGACCCGGAGGCGATCGCAGTGATCGCAGACGTCGCGCGGGAGTGGCGGCACACCGGTTGGTGCGCCGTGCGGCCTGCGTTCGCCTCCGCATCCCTTCCCCGCACCGAACAGGCGGTGCGGGAACTGCGGGAACTCGGCTGCCCCCGCGTCGCCGTCGCGCCGTACGTGCTGGCGCCGGGCCGGCTGCCGGACCGGATCGCCCGGGGCGCGGCCGGCGCGGACGTCCTGGCGGACGTGCTGGGCCCGTCGCCGGAGGTCGCCCGGGTGCTCCTGGAGCGCTACGACGCGGCGCGGACGCCGTCGCTCCAGGCGCTGGGCGCCTGAGCCGGGCGGCTCAGGTCCCGGTCATCTCCACCAGCCTGCGCACCGTGTTCCAGTTGCGGCTGGTGGCGACGACGCCCTTGCTCAGGCGCGGCTTGGACAGGTGGTCGGCGAGCCCGGAGCGGCCGAGGCCGTCGGGGACGTACAGGTAGAGAGCGCGGTCGCCGAGGCGGAACTCCTCCGGGAGGTACGCCTGCCGGTCGATCTCCGCGAACCGCTCGTCGGTGACGGGTGCGGAGAAGTAGGTGACGTGGAGCTGCTTCGGCTCCAGCTCGCCGGCCGGGAAGGGGCAGGCCTCGACGACGCCCTTCAGATAGGCGTGGTCGCGCACGATCACGTCCACGTCGAAGCCGAACCGCCGGGCGAGCGCCCCGGACAGCTCGGCGGCCAGCGACTCCTCGTCGCCGTGGCCTGCGGTGAACGCCGCCTGGCCGCTCTGCAGGTACGTGCGTACGTCCTCGTGACCGAGGCTCTCCAGCAGGCCGCGCAGCTCGGCCATCGGGACCTTCCGCCCGCCGCCCACGTTGATGCCGCGCAGCAGCGCCGCGTATCTCGTCGCCATGGCCCCGACTGTAGTGGGGCCGTCGTGCCCCGTGGGGGCGGGCACGACGGCCGGGGCCCGCGCACGGCGGGCCCCGCCGCTCCGGCCGGCGGGCCGGGCCCGGAGCAGCCTGAGAACACCGCTGTGACGTGACGAGCGGGATCCGGTGCCGCACGCGCGGCCCCCACCGGCCCCGATGTCCGGTCCCCGTCCCCGGCCCTGATCCACCGTCCCGGTGTCCCGGACATGTGTAGGGGGCCACGTCCTCCCCAGTGGGGAGGGGGGCCGGGCCGGTGGGATGAGTGCGGGCCCCGCGGCTTCACCGGACAGCACGACGAGACGCGCCCGCCCGGCCCATACCTTCGGAACGTCAGGTGGCGGCAGGGGGTCGCTGCCGCACACGAGGGAGCGAACCCGTCATGGGGAACGGAGACGCGCGGGTACGGGGGCTCGCCGCCCGGGCCGGCGGCTGGAGCGCCCGGCACCGCTGGGCGGCCGTCGGCATCTGGGTGCTGTTCGTGGTGCTGGCGATGGGGCTCGGCTCGGCCGCGGGCCGGGTCGACGTCGAGGAGAGTGAGCAGCTCAAGGGGGAGACCAGCACCGCGGCCCGCATCGTCGAGGAGGCCGGGATCGAGGAGCCGGCCTCGGAGACCGTGCTCGTCCAGGCGAAGGACGGCGGTCTCACGTCCACCGACGCCGCGTTCCGGTCGGCGGTCGCCGCGGTCGTCACGGCCGTGGAGGGGACCGGCGAGGTCACGGACGTCACCTCGCCGTACGAGAGCGGCACGGTCTCGAAGGACGGGCGCAGCGCGCTGGTCCAGTTCGACGTGCGGGGCGACCCGCGGACGGCCGGTGAGCGGATCCAGCCGGTGCTGGACGCGGTGGCGGACGTCCAGAAGGAGCACGAGTCGCTGCGGATCGAGGAGATCGGCGGCGCCAGCATGATGAAGACGTTCGACGACGCGTTCGGCGACGACTTCAAGAAGGCCGAGTACTCGGCCGTGCCGGTCGCCCTCGGCATCCTGCTGATCGCGTTCGGCGCGCTGGTGGCGGCGCTGCTGCCGGTCGCGCTGGCGATCACCGCGATCATCGCGACGATGGGCCTGATGGGCCTGGTGAGCCACCTCCAGCCGATGAGCGACACCGCCAACTCGGTGATGCTGCTGGTGGGTCTGGCCGTCGGCGTCGACTACTGCCTGTTCTACCTGCGCCGGGAGCGCGAGGAGCGGGCGGCGGGACGGGACGCGCGGACGGCGCTGCGGATCGCCGCCGCGACCAGCGGCCGGGCGATCGTCGTCTCCGGTGTCACGGTGTGCGTGGCGATGGCGGGCATGCTGTTCACCGGGATCGCCGAGTTCGAGGCGATGGGCCTGGCCTCGCTGATGGTGGTGGGCGTGGCGATGGTCGGCTCCGTGACCGTCCTGCCGGCGCTGCTGTCGCTGTTGGGCGAACGGGTCGAGAAGGGCAGGGTGCCGTTCCTGCGCCGGCGGACGGGCGCCGGCAACGACAGCCGGTTCTGGTCGGCCGTGCTGAAGCGGGTCCTCGCCCGGCCGGTGCTGTCGGTGGTCGTGGCGACCGGCGCCCTGCTCGCGGTGGCCGCGCCCGCGCTCGGCATGAAGACCGAGAACCTGACCCTGGACCAGGAGTTCGGCGACTCGCTGCCGATCGTGCAGACGTACAACCGGGTCAACGAGGCGTTCCCGGGCGGTTCGGAGCCGGCCGAGGTGGTCGTCAAGGCGGACGACATCAACGCGCCGGAGGTGAAGGCGGCGCTGGCCGACTTCCGTGAGCAGGCGGTCGGTTCGGGCGCCTCGCGCGGTCCGGTCGAGATCAAGCTGCACGACCGGCAGAACCTGGCCTTCGTCTACGTGCCGCTGGTCGGCGGCTCCGACCAGGACGCGGCGGGCGCCAGCCTGGAGAAGCTGCGCGACGAGGTGCGGCCCGCGACGCTGGGCGAGGTCGACGGGGTCGAGGCGCCGATCACCGGTCAGGTGGCGGGCAACAAGGACTTCAACGACCAGCTCGTCGGCTCGGTGGTCCCGGTGTTCGCGTTCGTGGTGGTGTTCGCCTTCGTGCTGATGCTGCTGTCGTTCCGCTCGCTGACGGTCGCGGTCACCTCGATCGTGCTGAACCTGCTGTCGGTGGGCGCCGCGTACGGCATCCTCGTGGCGGTCTTCCAGCACGGCTGGGGCGCGTCCCTGGTGGGCGCGGAGGGCGTGGGCGCCATCATCAGCTGGCTTCCGCTGTTCCTCTTCGTGATCCTGTTCGGCCTGTCGATGGACTACCACGTGTTCGTGGTGTCCCGGATCCGTGAGGCGCGGGCGCGGGGCCTTCAGACGCGGGACGCGATCCGGCACGGGGTGGTCACCACGGCCGGCGTGGTCACGAGCGCCGCGGTCATCATGGTCGCCGTGTTCGCGATCTTCGGGACGCTGTCCATGCAGTCCATGAAGCAGATGGGCGTGGGCCTGGCGGCGGCGGTGCTGATCGACGCGACGGTCATCCGGGGCGTGCTGCTCCCGGCGGTGATGGCGCTGCTCGGCGAGCGCAACTGGTACTTCCCGAAGTGGCTGCACCGGCTGCCCGACCTGACCCACGACGAGACGCCGGCGGCGCCCGCGCCGACGCCGACGCCGACGCCGCGGGCGAAGGACGACGAGGGCGAGAAGGTGCCGGTCTGACCGGCGCGGACACGAACCGGGGCCCGGCGGCTGCCACCGCCGGGCCCTTCCCGTGCCGTCGGGTCCCGTGCCGTCGGCCCCGTGCCGTCAGCCGCGTCCGGGCAGCTCGGCCTCGATCAGGTCGGCGGCCCTGCGGGTGCCGCCCTCCTCGGCCATCTCCGCCTGGACGCTCTTGAGGCGGCGGGCGACCTCCGGGTCGTCCACCAGGGCGAGGGCGGCGGTGCGCAGCGCCTCGGCGGTCGCCTCCTCGGCGGGCAGGTGCCGGGCCACGCCGAGCGCCTGGAGCATGTCCGCGTTGCCGAACTGGTCCACGGCCTGCGGCACGGCGATCATCGGGGTCGCGGTGGCCAGACCCTCCTGGCTGCCGCCCGCACCGGCGTGGGTGACGAACAGGTCGGCCTGCTTGAGGACGGCGAGCTGCGGCACCCAGGACCGCACCTCGACGTTCGGCGGTACGTCGCCGAGCTCGGCGGGGTCGACGTGCTTGCCGATCTGCAGCACCAGGTGCCAGCCGGGCAGGCGGCCGAACGCCTCGACGCACTCCCGGTAGAAGGCGGGCCGTTTGGTGAAGGACGAGCCGAGCGACACCAGGACGACCTTCTCCGCCCCGGCGGGCCGCCGCCAGTCGCCCTCGGCGCTCCGGTCGCCCTGGCAGGCGCCCACGAAGGAGTACACGCGCTCGTCGACCCGGTCGGCGTGCGGCTGGAGCGCCTTCGGGATGAGCACGAGGGAACGGTCCGGGCGTCCCACGAAGTCGTCCGGGTGCAGGCTGATCCCGTTCTCCTCCAGCCACGCCCGGAAGCGGGCGTAGTACGCCTTGCCGCGTTCGGTCCTCCTCGGCTCCTCCCACAGCGGTTCGGCGATCTCCTTCTCGTAACCGTCCCAGGCGACGAGGTTCGGTGAGAGGGAGACGGCGGGCACGCCCCAGCGGTGGGCGAGCACGCGGGCCGGGTAGGCGGTGATGTCGTGCAGCACGAGGTCGGGGGTGTCGCCCTCGTACGCCTCGATGAGCTGCGGGAGCGCCTGCACGGCGTCCGCGAGGAAGGGCTCGACGTTGTCGAGGAGGGTGGTGCCCCAGGCCTCGGGGTCGTCGTCGGGGCCGGGCAGGGTGGAGTTCCACAGCTTGGGCTCGGCGCCGGTCCCGGCGACCTTCTCGGCGAAGAGCGGCGGGATCGCGTAGGTCACCCGGTGTCCGCGCGCCACCAGCTCGCGGATCACCTCGAGGCTGGGGTTCACGTGCCCGTGGGCGGCGATGGAGAACATGGCGATGTGCGCGGGAGCGGTCATACGGCGACCGTAGGCGAGACGATACGTCTCGTGCAACTCGTTATCGCCCTCGCCGCCGGCGTGATCGGCGCGCGAGCCGTGCCGGGCGGCCCGGACGACTCGCGCCGGAGCGGTACCCCGCGCTCACCGGCCCGTTCACCCCGCGCCCGGGCCGCCGTGCCCGCGCACCCCGTCGGCCGGGCGGCGATCTTGCGGGGAGGGCTCAGCGCTGGTAGCGGGCGAGGACCAGGTTGCCGTCCTTCTCCAGGCGTTCCCGCAGCTCGCCGAGGCCGATCGCGCCGCTGTAGTACTCCTGGAGCGCCGGGGTGGCGACCTTGTCCTTCCACTCCGGGTAGCCCCGGACGGACCGGGCCGGCGCCGGGCGCAGGTGGGCGGCGAGCGCCGTGCCGGTGGCCCAGCCGTGTTCGGGGGTGCGCAGGGCCGGGTCGGCGAGGGCCCGGCGGCCGGTGGGCAGCATCCAGTCGCCGAGCGCGAGGCGCACCATGTTCCGCGGCTGGAGCAGGAAGTCCAGGAAGGCGACCGCCTCCTTCTTGTGGGGGCAGTCCTCGGCGACGGACAGGGTCTGCGGGCTGACGCCCTGGGCGAGACCGGCGGCCCCGGCCGGCGCGGGCAGCACCTGCCACTCGAAGCCCTCCGGCGCCTGCTGGACGATCTGCTGGCGGTAGGAGAAGCCGAGCGGCACCATCGCGTACTTCCCCGCGAAGAGGCCGGGCAGGGTGTCGGAGCCGCCGCTGCCGAGGGTGGTGGGCGAGGCGCTGCGGTCGGTGTTCACCTGCTCGTGGATCGTGCGCGGGACGACCTCGTCGCCCTCCTCGAACCGCACGGTGGCCTTCCCGTCGGCGCCCCGGTGGAAGAGCCGGCCGCCCGCGGAGAGGGAGAGGTTGAGGGTGGCGGACACCGGCTCCTTGAGGGGCCAGGCCACCCCGTACCTGCCGTCGCCGGACAGTTCCTTCGTCACCTCGCGGAACTCCGCCCAGCTCCACGGGCGCGCGGGGGTCGGGACGCGGACGCCGGACTCCTTCAGGCGGGCGGCGTCGGCGATGAGGACGCGCGGCTCCTGGAGGAAGGGGACGCCGTAGACGCCGTCGCCGAAGGTGACGGACTCCCAGGCGAGCGGCGGGATGTCGGAGGTCAGCCGCTCGGGCAGCAGCTCCGTGAGGTCGGCGAGGTGGCCGCCGTACGCGAAGTCGGCGAGGTCGTCGGCGGCGTCGTGGACGATGTCGGGGGCCTCGCCGCCCTCGAAGGAGGTGAGGAGCTGGTCGTGGACGCTGTCCCAGCTGCCCTGGACGTACTCCACGCGGACCTCGGGGTGGGAGGCGTTCCACTCCTCGACCAGGTCCTTGGTGGCCTCGACCGACTCCTGCTGCCAGGCCAGGGACTGGAAGCGCAGGGTGATCCGGCCGTCCTCGCGGGCGCCGCCGGAGGAGCAGCCCGCGAGGAGCAGGGCGAGGACGAGGGCCGCGACGAGAACGCGGGCCCGGGAAGGCGCCGTCCGTGTCATCAGCCCTTCACCGCCCCGGCGAGCAGGGAGCCGGTGATCCGGCGCTGGATGAGCGCGAACACCAGCAGCGAGGGCAGCGTCGCGAGGAACGCGGCGGCTGCCAGCGGGCCGAGGTCGGCGACCCCCTCGGCCCCGATGAAGCGGGTGAGGAGCACCGGCAGCGTCTGCTGTTCCGGCGTCTTCAGCAGGACGAGGGCGAAGAAGAACTCGTTCCACGCGGTGACGAAGGCGAACAGCGCGGTCGCGGCGATGCCCGGCGCGAGCAGCGGCGCGGTCACCGACACCAGGGTGCGCAGCCGCCCGGCCCCGTCCACGGCCGCCGCCTCCTCCAGCTCGGCCGGCACGGCGCGGACGTACCCGGTGAGCATCCACAGGGCGAAGGGCAGCGCCCAGACGACGTGGACCAGCACCAGACCGGGCAGCGAGTCGATCAGCCGCAGGTTCCTCAGCACCAGGAACAGCGGGATGATCAGCAGCACGAACGGGAACGCCTGGCTGACCACCACCCAGCCGGTCACCGCCCGCACGAGGGCGCCGCGGTGGCGGGCCATGACGTACGCCATTGGGGTGGCCACGGCGACCGCGACGACGGCCGCGGCGGACGCGGTGAGCAGGGAGTTGAGGGCGGCCCGCAGCAGCGGCTGCTCGTCGAAGGCCTGGCGGAAGTTGGCGAGGGTGGGGTCCTGCGGGATCCAGGTGGGGTGCAGTCCGGCCAGCTCGGTGGGCGGCTTGAACGCGGTGGACGCCAGCCAGACGAGCGGGAAGGCCAGGAAGACCAGGTACGCGAGCAGGGCCGCGTACTGGCCGGCGCGGGCGGCGGGACGGGTCCTCACGGCGCGTCGCCTCCCTTCAGCCGGCCGGCGAGGAACACGGCGAGCAGGACCGAGATCGCGGCGACCATCACGCAGCCCATCGCCGCCGCGTAACCGAACTGGCCGTAGCGGAAGGCCTCCTCGTAGGCGAACAGCATGGGCAGGCGGGTGCGTCCGCCGGGGCCGCCGCTGGTCAGCACGTAGACGAGGGCGAAGGAGTTGAAGTTCCAGATGAGGTTGAGCGCCGTGATGGCGAGGGCGACGGGCCGCAGCGCCGGCCAGGTGACCGTGCGGAAGCGGCGCCAGGCCCCGGCGCCGTCCACGGCGGCGGCCTCGTGCAGCTCGCGCGGGGTGTTCTGGAGTCCGGCGAGCAGCGCCACCGTGGTCTGCGGCATGCCCGCCCACACGCCGACGACGATCACCGCGGGCAGGGCGGTGGCGAGTCCGCTCAGCCAGTCCCGGTCGCCGCCGAACCCGAGGTCGCGCAGGGTCTCGTTGAGGATGCCGGCGTCCGGGTTGTACGTGAGGCGCCACATGATGCCGACGACCACCTCGGGCATCGCCCAGGGCACGATCGCCAGGGCGCGCGCCGCCCAGCGCAGCCGCAGGTCCTGGTCGAGCAGCAGGGCGAGGCCGAGCGCCAGCAGGAACTGCGGGACCGTCACGCCGACCGCCCACACCAGCCCGATGCGGAACGACTCCCAGAACAGGGTGTCCTGGAGCAGGTCCTGGAAGTTCAGGGTGCCGATCCAGCGGGTCGGCTCGGTACGGCCGGACTGGGCGTCGGTGAAGGCCAGCAGGATGCCGTGGAGGAGCGGGCCGACGCTGAGCACCAGGATCGGGATCAGTGCGGGCAGCACCAGGAACCACGGGCCGTGGTCGACGGCACGCCGCGCGGGGCGGCCCGGGCCGGGCGCGCGGGACTCCGATCTCCTCGCCTCGGTCACCGACGTCACGGCATCAGCCCCTTCGCACGGTGGGAGTGGGCCCGGTCATGGTCGTGAACGTGGCACCGCACGTCAAGGGCCCACGCGCACCACCCGACCTGTGCGAATGCGAGACTGACCGCGAACGGCCGGACGGCGGCGCCCGGCGGGGCCCGAGACGGACACGGAGGCGGAAGCGATGGACGAGGCGCGGGCGCGGGAGGTTCTGGACACCGCGGGGGTGCTGCCCCGGGGTGCCGGGGACGCGCGGCTGCTGGCGCTCGGGGAGAACGCGGTGTTCGCCGCCGGGGACCTGGCCGTCAAGGTGGGCCGGGACGCCGAACTGCTGGAGCGGGCCCGCCGTGGGCTGGCCGTCGCCGGGTGGCTGGCGGAGCAGGGTGTGCCCGCCGTGCGGCCGGCCGTGTCCGAGGCGCTGCTGGTCGAGGGGCACCCGGTGACCGTGTGGCACCGGCTGCCGGAGCCGGTGCGGCCCGCCGAGCCGAAGGACGTGGCCGTGCTGCTGCGGCAGGTGCACGCGCTGCCCCCTCCCCCGTTCGTCCTGCCGCCCCGCGCGCTGCTGGACGGCGTGGAGCGCTGGCTGCGGCTCGCGGGCGACGCCATCGACCCGGCGGACGCGGCGTATCTGCGCGAGCGGCGCGACGGCTTCGCGGCGGCCGCCGCCGCGCTGACGCCCCGGCTGCCGCGCGGGCCCGTCCACGGCGACGCGCTGCCGCGCAACGTGCACGTCGGACCCGACGGCCCGGTGCTGATCGACCTGGAGACCTTCTCGTCGGACCTGCGGGAGCACGACCTGGTGGTGATGGCCCTCGCCCACGACCGCTACGGGCTGCCGGACGAGGCGTACGCGTCCTTCACCGGGACCTACGGCTGGGACGTGCGGGAGTGGGAGGGCTGTGCGGTGCTGCGCGGGGCGCGGGAGACCGCCAGCTGTGCCTGGGTCGCCCAGCACGCCCCGGGCAACCCCCGGGCGCTGGCGGAGTTCCGCCGCCGGGTGGCGTCCTTGCGGGACGGGGACGAGACCGTGCGCTGGTACCCGTTCTGAGCCGTCCCCGCGGACCCTGGGAGCGGGGCCCGGGAAGCGAGGTCAGGGGGCGGGGTCAGACGGGCTCGCCCGCCGGTTCGCGCAGCGGCCAGGTGCCGTCGACCAGGGCGGCCGGGTCGCCCTTGCGGCGCAGGAAGCTCTGGAAGTCCGCCGCCCAGGCCGCGTGCCACTCGATCTGCCGGCGGTGCAGCTCCGTCGGGCCGAGGGCCGCGACCTTCGGGTGGCGGCCGGCTATCGCGCAGGCCAGCCGGGCGGCGGCGAGGGCGTCGGCCGTCGCGTCGTGCGCCGCGTCGAGGGGGACGCCGTACTCCGCGCAGACCGCTTCGAGGGTGCGCTTGCCGCGGCGGTAGCGGTCGACGGCGCGGTCGATGGTGTACGGGTCGATGACCGGGGCCGGGTCGGCGCCGCCCAGACGGTCGCGCAGGGACGGCAGTCCGTACCGCCGCAGCTCGGCGGAGAGGAGGCTGAGGTCGAAGGAGGCGTTGTAGGCGACGACCGGGACGCCGCTCCGCCAGTGGGCGGCGAGGACGCCGGCGATGGCGTCGGCCACCTGGCCGGCGGGGCGCCCCTCGGCGGCCGCCCGCTCGCTGCTGATGCCGTGGACCGCGACCGCGTCCTCCGGGATCGGCACGCCCGGGTCGGCCAGCCACTCCTGGCGCCCCAGCGGCTCCCCCTCCCGGAGCTCGATCACGGCTCCCGTGACGATCCGCGCCTCGCGCGGGTCCGTCCCCGTCGTCTCCAGGTCGAAGCCGATCAGCAGCTCCCGGTGCCAGCCCATGGGCTGCCCCCCTTCTGTGCGGTGCGTTCCCCCAGTGGCTTCCACCCTCGCACGCGCCACTGACAACCAGAGGATCGCATTCCGTTTGCCGGGCGGATCAGGGGGCCCCGGGACGGGTGGCACCGGTCCGCACAGGTGCGGGCGTTCAGGACACCGGCCGCGAATCCGCCCACATCTGTTCGAACTCCTCGCGGTAGGTGGGGAAGAGACCGCCCTCCTCGGTCTCGCCCGGCTTGACCACCTTGGTCCCGTTGCGCAGCACCAGCACCGGCGCCTCCATGCCGCGGGTGCGCCGCAGGTGGTTCTGCACCACGGCGACGCCGTCGGAGCCGTCGCCGTCCACCAGGTAGGCCGTGCAGCGCGGCGTCTCGTCGTAGACCTGGATCTCGAAGGCGCCCGGGTCGCGCAGCCGGGACCGCACGCGGCGCATGTGGAGGATGTTCATCTCCACGGACCGGCCCAGCTCGCCCCGCTTGATGCCCAGTTCGCGCTCGCGCCGCTTGACCGCGCTGGAGGCCGGGTTGAGGAACAGCAGCCGGACCCGGCAGCCGGACTCGGCCAGCCGCACCAGCCGGCGGCCGGAGAAGTTCTGCACGAGCAGGTTCAGGCCGATGCCGAGGGCGTCGAGGCGGCGGGCCCCGCCGAATATGTCCTCGGCCGGGAACTGGCGCAGCAGCCGCACCCGGTCCGGGTGGACGGCGACCACGTCCGCGTACCGGTCGCCCACCAGGTCCTCGACCGCGTCCACCGGCAGCCGGCGCGCCGAGGGCACGTCGCCGCCCGCGCCGAGCATCTCCAGCAGCCGCGCGGAGGCCCGCTCCGCCTGGTTCAGCACCGCCTCGGACAGCGCCCGGTTGCGGGAGACCACGTTGCGGGTGACCTCCAGCTCGTCCAGGGCCAGCTCGACGTCCCGGCGGTCGTCGAGGTACGGCTCGAAGCACGGCCAGTGCTGCACCATCAGCTCGCGCAGCTGCGGCAGGGTGAGGAACGACAGCACGTTGTCGTCGGCCGGATCGAGCAGATAGCCCTTGCGGCGGCTGACCTCGCGCACGGCGACCGCGCGCTGCACCCACTCCTGTCCGGCGGGCCCGGCGGCGGCGACCACCCAGTTGTCGCCGTGCACGGGCTCGTAGACCGGACGCAGCACGGCGGCGACGACCGCGCGCAGCCGCTGCTCGACCAGGTTCAGCCAGATGTAGGCCCGGCCGGCCCGCTGCGCCCGCGTGCGCACCTCGCGCCACGCGTCCGCGCCCCAGTCCAGCTCCGGTCCGATCGAACCCGCGTCCATCGGCCGTGCCAGGGACACCGCACCGGGCGGGACGTCCGTGGAGCCGCTCCTCTCGTGACCCTCGTCACCAGGGGGCAGTTCCAGCCCTCCCGAGCCCACCCGCGCACCGCCTTCCGATCCCCCGAGCACTCCCCGTCCGACGATCAAGGAGAGTACTCCGCATGCGGTGCGCGATGCAGCCCGATGCACAGGGTCGTTTCCCAACTTCCCCCGAGCACGCGACCGTTCCGCCCTCCTCGGGGCGGGGAGTGATCATGTTCATAGTGGATTCACGAGGTGCGCGGTAGTCCGTCGGGGGCATGGGTACCCCATGGACCCCGCCCTTTCGGGGAGACACGGGGACACGTGGAGCCAAGGCGCCCCCACCGGCGCCGTACACCTGAAAGAGTCGTGTCCATGCAGGTCTGGCCTGGCGAGGCGTATCCGCTCGGTGCCACGTACGACGGCGCCGGAACGAACTTCGCGGTCTTCACGGAGGCCGCGGACCGAGTAGAGCTGTGTCTGCTGCACGACGACGGCTCCGAGACCGCGGTCGAACTGCGGGAGAGCGACGCGTTCGTGCGGCACGCGTACCTGCCCGGGGTCATGCCCGGGCAGCGGTACGGCTTCCGTGTGCACGGGCCGTACGCACCCGAACGGGGGCTGCGCTGCAACTCCGCGAAACTGCTGCTCGATCCGTACGCGCGTGCGATCAGCGGCTCCGTCCAGTGGGGGGAGGAGGTGTACGGCTACCACTTCGACGACCCCGGACGGCGCAACGACCTGGACTCGGCGCCGCACACGATGACGTCGGTCGTGGTCAACCCCTACTTCGACTGGGGGGACGACCGGAGCCCCCGGACGGAGTACCACCACACGGTGATCTACGAGGCCCACGTCAAGGGCCTCACCATGCGCCACCCGGCGCTGCCCGAGGAGCTGCGCGGCACCTACGCGGGCCTGGCGCACCCCGCGATCATCGAGCACCTGACCGAGCTGGGCGTCACCGCGCTGGAGCTGATGCCGGTGCACCAGTTCGTCAACGACCACCGGCTGGTCGACATGGGCCTCAACAACTACTGGGGCTACAACACGATCGGCTTCTTCGCCCCGCACAACGCCTACGCGTCCTGGGGCGACCGGGGCCAGCAGGTGCTGGAGTTCAAGTCGGCGGTGAAGGCGCTGCACGAGGCCGGCATCGAGGTGATCCTCGACGTGGTCTACAACCACACCGCCGAGGGCAACCACCTGGGCCCCACCCTGTCCTTCAAGGGCCTCGACAACCCCTCGTACTACCGGCTGGCCGACGACCCGCAGTACTACATGGACACCACGGGCACCGGGAACTCGCTGCTGATGCGGTCCCCGCACGTGCTCCAGATGATCATGGACTCGCTGCGGTACTGGGTCACCGAGATGCACGTCGACGGCTTCCGCTTCGACCTCGCGGCCACCCTGGCCCGGCAGTTCCACGAGGTGGACCGGCTGTCGTCGTTCTTCGACCTGGTGCAGCAGGACCCGGTGGTGTCCCAGGTGAAGCTGATCGCCGAGCCCTGGGACGTCGGCGAGGGCGGCTACCAGGTGGGCAACTTCCCGCCGCTGTGGACCGAGTGGAACGGCAAGTACCGCGACACCGTGCGGGACCTGTGGCGGGGCGAGCCGCGCACGCTCGCGGAGTTCGCGTCCCGGCTCACCGGTTCCTCCGACCTCTACCAGGACGACGGACGGCGCCCGCTCGCCTCGATCAACTTCGTCACCTGCCACGACGGCTTCACCCTGCACGACCTGGTGTCGTACAACGAGAAGCACAACGAGGCCAACGGCGAGGACAACCGGGACGGCGAGAGCCACAACCGGTCCTGGAACTGCGGGGCCGAGGGCGACACCGACGACCCGGACGTGCTGCGGCTGCGGGCCCGGCAGATGCGGAACTTCATCGCCACGCTGATGCTCTCCCAGGGCGTGCCCATGATCAGCCACGGCGACGAGCTGGCCCGCACCCAGCGCGGCAACAACAACGCCTACTGCCAGGACAGTGAGCTGGCCTGGGTCGACTGGCCGGACGAGGACGCCGAGGGGGACGAGGGGGACCTCCGCCGGCAGCTGCTGGAGTTCACGCGCGCGATGGTGTGGCTGCGCAAGGACCACCCGGTCTTCCGGCGGCGCCGCTTCTTCCACGGCCGGCCCGTGGAGGGCACCCACGACGACCTCTCCGACATCGCCTGGTTCACCCCCGAGGGCGGCGAGATGACCCAGCGGGACTGGGAGTCGGCCCGGGCGTCGGCGCTGACCGTGTTCCTCAACGGCAACGCCATCTCCGAGCCGGGGCAGCGCGGGGAGCGGATCACCGACGACTCGTTCCTGCTGATGTTCAACGCCTCCCCCAGGCCGCTGGACTTCGTGGTGCCGGTGGACCACGGCGCGCAGTGGCAGGTGGTGGTGGACACCGCCCGCGCGGACGGCGTGCCCCCGGGCACGGGTCCGAAGGTCTCCGCGGGCACACGGCTGACGCTCGCCGACCGGAGCCTGACGGTGCTGCAGCGGCCGGCGTGACCGCGCCCCCCGGGTTCACCCGTCCGGGCGACGGGTGGCCCGGTGGGGCGAGCGGACGCACGAAAGGCGGCGAGGCGGGTACGTAGCTAGCCATGACCCCTGAGCGTCCTGACCCGGCGGTGCCCACGGCGACCTACCGGCTGCAGCTCCAGCCCGGCTTCCCGTTCGCGGCGGCGGCCGAGGCCGTGCCGTACCTGGCCTCGCTCGGCGTGTCCCATCTGCATCTGTCGCCCGTCCTGGAGGCGGTGCCCGGCTCCCAGCACGGCTACGACGTGGTGGACCACGCGCGCGTACGGGAGGAGCTGGGCGGTGAGGAGGGGCTGCGGGAGCTGTCCCGCACCGCGCGGCGGCACGGCCTGGGGCTGGTGGTGGACATCGTCCCGAACCACATGGCGATGTCCCCGCGCCACAATCCGGCGCTGTGGGAGGTGCTGCGCGACGGGCCGTCCTCGCGCCGCGCCCGCTGGTTCGACATCGACTGGGAGGCGCAGGGCGGGCAGGTGCTGCTGCCGGTGCTCGGCGGACCGCTCGGCGAGGAGGCGGACCGGCTGAAGGTCGACGGGGACGTGCTGCGCTACTACGACCACGCCTTCCCCCTGCGCGAGGGCACCGCCTCCCTGCCGTTGCCGCAACTGCTGGACGCGCAGTGGTACCGGCCGGTGTGGTGGCGGCTGGCCCGCACGGAGCTGAACTACCGGAGGTTCTTCAGCATCTCCGAGCTGATCGGGGTGCGGGTGGAGGACCCCGAGGTGTTCGAGGCGACGCACGCGAAGATCCTCGAGCTGCTCCACGAGGGCGTGGTCGACGGGCTGCGCGTCGACCACCCGGACGGGCTCGCCGAACCCGGCGGCTATCTGCGGCGGCTGCACGAGGCGACGGGCGGCCGCTGGACGGTGGTGGAGAAGATCCTCGCCGACGGCGAGGCCCTGCCCGCCTCCTGGCCGGTCGCCGGCACCACCGGCTACGACGCCCTGCGTCACGTCGACGGGCTGTTCACCGACCCGGACGGGTCCGGGGCGCTGCTGGACCGCTACCGGGCCTTCGCCGCCCCGCGGACCGACCTGGGCGGCGACTGGGAGGCCACGGTGCGGCGGGCCGCGTACCAGGTGCTCACGCACGAGCTGGCCGCCGAGACCGACCGGCTCACCCGGGTGGCGAGCCGGCTGTGCGCGACCGCCCCGGAGACCGCGCTGCGCGACCGCGCGCCCTGGGCGCTGCGCACCGCCCTGACGGAGCTGCTGGTGCGGCTGGAGGTGTACCGGCCCTACTCCCCCGAGGACGCGGTGTCGGTGGTGACCGAGGAGGCCGCGGCTCAGGCCCGGCGCGCGTTCGCCGTCCCGGAGGAGGCGGGCGCGGTGGACGTCGTACGCGATCTGCTGCTCGGGCGGTACGGGGACGGTCCCGCGCACGTGGAGTTCCGCACCCGGTTCGCGCAGACGGCGTCGGCGCTGCGGGCCAAGTCCGTGGAGGACACGGCGTTCTACCGCTACGTGCCGCTGCTGTCGGCGACGGAGGTGGGCGGCGAACCGGGCGACCCCGCGGTGCCGCCGGAGCGGTTCCACGCGTACTGCGCGCGCGTGCAGCGCGACTGGCCGGCCACGGGGACGGTGCTGTCCACGCACGACGCCAAGCGCAGCGCCGACGTGCGGGCGGCGCTGCACGTGCTCACCGAGTGCCCGGAGCGCTGGGCCGACGTCCTCACGGACGTGACCCGCGCCGGGGAGGACGTGGCCGACCCGCAGCTCGCCTGGGCGGCCTGGCAGACGGTGTTCGGGCTGGGTCCCGCCGACGAGGAGCGGGTGCGGGCGGCGCTGCTGAAGCATGTGCGCGAGGCGGGTCTGTTCACCAGCTGGACCGAGCAGCAGCCGCCGTACGAGGAGGCGGTGGCGCGGTTCGTGACGGCGGGGCCGTGCGGGGTGCCGGGCCGGAGGGTGGCGGAGCTGCGTGAGGCGCTGGAGCCGCACATCCGGGCGAACGTGCTGGGCGCGGCGCTGGTGCACCTGACGATGCCGGGCGTGCCCGACGTCTACCAGGGCACCGAGCACGAGTACCGGGCGCTGGTGGACCCGGACAACCGGCGGCCCCCGCGGTTCGGCGAGGACGGCGGTGACAAGGAGGCGGTGACCCGGGCGGCGCTGGCCCTGCGGGCGCGGCGGCCGGAGGTCTTCGGCACGACGGCGTCGTACGAGCCTCTGACCGCCGAGGGCCCGGCGGCGGACCACTGCCTGGCGTTCTCCCGCTCGGGCGAGGTGATCACCGCGGTGACCCGCCTCTCCCTGCGCCTCGCGGAGACGGGCGGCTGGCGCGACACCCGGCTGCCGCTGCCGCCGGGGCGGTGGGCGGATGTGCGGGAGCCGGGGCGGGAATTCGGCGGTGAAGCGCCCGTGGCGGAGCTGTTCGCGTCGCTGCCGGTGGTTCTGCTGGAGCGGTTGCCGGACTGAGGACGGTTCCGCCTGCGGGGACGCTGTGCGGGGTCGGCGCCCGGTCGACGCACGGTCGGTGCGGACGCCCGCGACGTGCGGCGGACTCGGGGCGGCCGACGTGCGGGGAAGAGGGCCGTGGTGTGCCTCCGAGCGCCCCCTGGCGGCTCCCCGCACTGCCTTGACACCACCTTCCGGCCGTGGGGTACTGCGCAGTGCGGATGCCGGCGGTGACGGGGGGTGGGTCCGCTGCGGGAGTCGCGCTATCCGACGGTGGCCGAGCTGGTCCTCTCCGCCCGGGGGCTGGCCGTCCAGTGGCCGGGGCTGTGCGTGTTGCGACAGGTGGGGGTGTCCCGTGGGGGACGGCCGCTGCACCTGCTGTCCGTCGGGCGCGCCCGGCACGCCGTGCTGGTCGTGGCGGGCGCCCACGCCAACGAGCCCGCGGGCAACGGGACGCTGCTGGCGCTGGCCCGGCGCGCCCTGCTCGAGCGGGAGCTGCGGGACGGCGTCTCCTGGCACTTCCTGCTGTGCGCGGATCCCGACGGGGCGAGCCTGCACGTCACGCCGGCGCCGCGCAGCCTGTACGACTACCACCTCGGTTTCTTCCGCCCGGCCGGCCCCGAGCAGCCGGAGTGGGCGCCCTCGGTGCTGCCCGCCGACCGGCTGCCCCCGGAGACGCGGGCGCTGACCGGGGTGATCGACGAGCTGCGGCCCTTCCTCCAGGTGTCCCTGCACGGCACCGATCTGGGTGGCAGCTGGGTGCAGTTGACCCGGGACGTGCCCGGACTGGCGGAACCTTTCGCCAAGTCGGCGGCCGAGCTGCACATCCCGGTGGAGACGGGCGCCTCGGACGCGGCGGGTTGGCCCGCGTCGGGACCCGGGGTGCACGTGATGCCCGCGCCGGAAACCGCGCCCGCCTACCCGAGCCTGACCGACGACGCCCGGCACAGCACCTGGTACCACGCGCACCGGTACGGCGGTCTGACCGCGGTGGTCGAGGTGCCGATGTGGGCGAGCGACCTGGTCGACGACCCGGCCCCGCATCCGGCGCCGGACACCGCGATGCACGCGCTCGCGCAACGGCTGCTGCGGGACGCCGGCGAGGTGCGGCACGTGCTGGAGGACGCACGGTCCTGGCCACCGCCCGCCGAGGCCGACGGCCCGCTGCTGCGGGCGGCCACCTGGGTGCTGGAGCTGGTGCCGGGACTGGCCGCCGATCTGGTCCGCACCCCGCCGGCGGACGGCACCCGCGCCTACGTCGGCAGCGTGGACGCCTTCGCGCGGCGGGTGCCGCTGCGGGCGGCGGCGATGCTGCGACGCGCTCTGCGCGACACCGACGCCGAGGCGGCGGCCCGCCTGGACCACCTGGTCGCCCACTGGAGCGACGCCTTCGCGACCCGCTTCCGGGCCCGGTGGGTCCCGGTGCGGCACCAGGTGGAACACCAGTCCCGCACGGTGGTGGCGGCGGCGCGGCAGGCGCGGGCGGGGCTGATGTGAGGGGGCTCGGGGACGTCTCCGGGGCGCTGCGGGCCCGTCCCGGCCGGGTGGGGGCGGACGGTCGTCACGCCCCCTGGGGGCAGGCGGCTCCGCAGCCGGCGCGCCGGCCTGCGGCGGGCCTGCCGTGGCGTCGCGGCGCGCCCGCCGGATGGCAGGGAGGCGGCTCAGGTCCCGTCCAGCGCGAACACTGCCCCTGTGCGGGCACGCAGCGTGCACGTGTTCGGGAAGGTCTCCGACCAGCTGACCGGGCGGCCGCGCCACATGCCCTGCGCGTGGGCCGTGACCGGGGCGTGGATCATCGGGCAGAGGGCGTCCTCCGCGGGGAGGGCGGTGATGCGGCCGTCCGCCGCCGCCAGGTCCGCACAGGCCTGTTCCGCGTGCGGGTGGCTGCCGCCGGGCGGGTCGCACCGCAGCAGCGTGCCCCCCTCCGCCCCGGCCGGGGCGCCCTCGTGGCTGACGCCGAGCATCAGCCAGTTCCCGGACTCCGGCGCGGTGTCCGCGTGGGCCGTGGGTGTCGCGCCGGCGAGCAGGAGGAGCGCGGCGGCGGACAGCCCCGCCCCTACCGTCTTCATCGAGATGTGTGTCATTCCCGGTGCATCGGCACGGTGGGCCCCGGACCCCAGCCCGGCTCACCCGAACGGGAGGCTCCGGGTGTCCGCCGTACCGCGAGGGCGCCCACAGTGAGGACCCCCCGGGCCTGGTACTCCGTCCTCAGCCGGTTCCACCGGACGTACAGGCCGTGCGGGAGGCACGGGGAGCACGGGCCGTGCGGGGAGTGCGAGGCGCCCCTGCGGTCAGCCACGACAGCCGGGGCCGCGTCAACACTGTTACGCGTCGACAACCCCTGCGGAGTCGTCAGTTGGCGGCGAGCCGGTAGGTGATCCGGCCGAAGCCCACCTGGTCGCCCTCGCGGACGACGGCCGCGCCGACGACCCGACGGCCGTTCACCGTCGTGCCGTTGGTGGAGCCGAGGTCGCGCAGCACCCACAGGCCGCCCTGGTGGGTGAGTTCGGCGTGCACGCGGGAGACCGTCTCGTGGGCGAGCCGCAGCCCGTTGGCCGGGTCACGCCCTATCCGCAGCGGGTGGCCGTGCGCGGGGTGCGGCAGCAGCAGCTTGGGCAGCTTCTCGGCCCGCCAGGCCCGGCGCAGCCGGACGGTGAACCCGGAGACCGCCTCCACCGAGCCGAACACCACGCGCGAGAAGCGGCTCTCGCGCGGGAGGTCGGCGGTGAGCGCGACGAGTTCATCGGCACGCCGCGCCACGAGCGCCAGTTCCATGCGCCGGATGAACGTGTCGTGGGACAGGCGGCCCTTGGCGACGCCGTCCCGCAGCACGCTCAGCGCCTTGTCGCGCTCCGCGTCGGAGAGCCGCGCGGGGTACGTGGAGAACTCGAAGGACGACGTCACGCTGGTGATTGTCGGTCAGTGGGAGGTGGGCTGTCCAGAAAGCCGGCAAGCGGAAGGCCCGCCCTCGCCTGCCGCCGTGCGCCGGGGCGTCCCCCGCCCCACGCGGTCCCCGGCCGCCCGGCACGCACGCCTCGGGCGACACCCGCCGCAAAACGGCGGATCCCCCGGCGAATTGATCTCCGATGCCGCACGATGGAGGCGCTTCATCACGGTGAGCAGACGAAGGGGAACCGTCCGTGCAGTTCGAGGTGTGGGCACCACAGGCCGGCCGAGTGACGCTCCGGTGCGACGGCGTCACGCGCGCGTTGGAACACGATCCCGAGCGGGAGGGGTGGTGGCGGGGGGAGGCCGAGGCGCACGACGGCTCCCGGTACGGCTTCGCGCTGGACGACGGCCCGGTGCTGCCGGACCCGCGGTCGCGCCGTCAGCCGGACGGGCCCGACGGGCTCAGCGCCGTCGTCGACCACAACCGTTTCGAGTGGCGCGCCGAGTGGCGCGGGCATCCGCTGCCCGGCGCGGTGCTCTACGAGATGCACGTCGGCACGTACACCCGCGAGGGCACCTTCGACGCCGCCGCCGGACGCCTCGGCCACCTCGTCGATCTCGGCGTCACCCACGTGGAGTTGATGCCGGTGTGCCCGTTCCCGGGCCGGCACGGCTGGGGGTACGAGGGGGTCTCGCTGTGGGCCGTGCACGAGCCGTACGGCGGGCCCGAGGGGCTGAAACGGTTCGTCGACCGGGCACACGCGCTGGGGCTCGGCGTCGTCCTGGACGTGGTGCACAACCACCTCGGCCCGTCGGGGAACCACCTGCCGCAGTTCGGCCCGTACTTCACCGACACGCACCACACGCCGTGGGGCGCGGCGGTCAACCTGGACGCGCCCGGCTCGGACGAGGTGCGCGCGTATCTCGTGGAGAGCGCGCTGGCGTGGCTGCGCGACTACCGGATCGACGGGCTGCGTCTGGACGCGGTGCACGCGCTGGTGGACACCCGCGCGCGCCACTTCCTGGAGGAGCTGTCGCAGGCCGTGGACGACCTGGCCGCCGACACCGGCCGGCCGCTGTTCCTGATCGCCGAGTCCGACCTCAACGACCCGCGGGTGATCACCCCGCGCGAGAACGGCGGCCTCGGCATCCACGCGCAGTGGAACGACGACTTCCACCACGCCCTGCACACCGCGGTGACGGGCGAGTCGCAGGGCTACTACGCCGACTTCGCGCGGGCCCCGCTGGCGGCCCTGGCCAAGACGCTCACCGGGGGCTTCTTCCACGACGGCACGTACTCCAGCTTCCGGGGCCGGCGCCATGGACGCCCGCTCGACCGCACCCGGGTGGCCGCGCACCGCCTGCTCGGCTACAGCCAGACGCACGACCAGGTCGGCAACCGCGCCCAGGGCGACCGGCTGGCCGGGCTGGTCTCCCCGGGGCTGCTGGCCTGCGCGGCGGCGCTGACGCTGACCGCGCCGTTCACCCCGATGCTGTTCATGGGCGAGGAGTGGGCGGCGGGCACGCCGTGGCAGTTCTTCACCGACCACACCGACCCGGGGCTGGCGAAGGCGGTCAGCGAGGGCCGGCGCCGGGAGTTCGCGGCGCACGGCTGGGCGGAGCAGGACGTCCCGGATCCGCAGGACCCGGCCACCCGTGACCGCTCCTGCCTGGACTGGTCCGAGCCGGAGCGGGAGCCGCACGCGCGGGTGCTGGCCTGGTACCGGCAGCTCCTCGCGCTGCGCCGCGACCAGCCCGACCTCACCGACCCGGACCTCGCCGACACCAAGGTGGCGTACGACGAGGACCGCCGCTGGCTCGCCTTCCGCCGCGGCGACGTCCGCGTGGCCGTGAACCTCGGCACCGCCCCGGCCGACATCCCCCTGGGCTCGCGTGACGCCCGCGTCCTGGCGGCGTGGGACCCGGTCGAGGCCCCGGGGCCGGACGGCCTGCTCCGCCTGCCCGGGGAGTCGGCGGTGGTGCTGCTGCAGGAGTGAGGCGTCCGCGTCCCGGGCGCGGGGCGGGGTCACCGGCCCCGCATCCGGGACGCCTGTGGCGCCTCGCCCCTGCGGGGCGGCCGTGCCCTACGGGGCCGCGTCGCTGTCGCGCAGGTCGGTGACGCGTTCCAGCATGATCGGCTCCCAGGCCCGGCGGAGGCGGGCGCGGTACAGGGGGAGCGACGCGGTGGCGTTGTGGACCAGGGCCTCGGCGAGCTGGACGACGCAGTCGCAGCGGGCCAGCCACAGGCCGCGCAGGCAGGGGCGGGCGCCGTAGCCCGCCAGCGTGGCTGCGCGGACCGCGGCGGGGGCGCCGACGGCCCGGGCCAGGCCCGCGATGTCCTCGGCCGGGTCGCCGACCACCGCCGCGTCCCAGCCGAGCACCCCCCGCACCCGGCCGTCCGCCCCGACGACCAGGTTCTCGCCGGTGAGGGCGTGATGGACGAGCACCGCCGAGCCGGCCTGCGCGGCGAGCTGCGCCGTCGCCGTCCGGGTGAACTGACGCAGCCTCGCCGCCTCGAACTCGTCCTCCTTGTCGAGCAGCGCGACGGCCTCCCCGGCGGCCCGCCGCAGGGTCTCCAGCGAACGCGGGGGCACGCGGGGCACGCCCAGCGCCTCGGCCTGCCGTACCGGCACCTGGTGCAGCCCGGTGAACAGGCCCGCCAGGTCGGTCTCGCCGACGGCGGACACGGTGTTCTCCTCCGCCGTGCCGCCGGGCAGCCGGGTGTCCAGCGTGCACAGCAGCCCGGGCGCCCACTCGCCCTGCGCGACCCCGACGGGCAGCGCGACCGGGACGTGCGGGCGCACCAGCTCCCGCAGCCGCAGCTCGCGCCGCCACCGCGTGCCGGTCGCGCGGTCCGGGGCGAGGTGCAGCACATACCGGGTGCCGACCCACCAGGCGGTGGGGCCGGCGCCCCCGGCGGCGGGCCGCACGTCGAGGGCCGACCGCACGTCGGGGTCGGCGGAGGACGCGCCGGCGCCCTGCCCGCTGTCCTCGAGCAGGGACCGGGCCAGTCGGCGGACGGTGTCAACGGTGGGTGTCGGTGCCTGGGTCATGGTCGCGCCATTGCCGTTCGGGAGAGGCAGGGAGGGACGGGCGGGAGAGGCAGGGAGGGACGGGAGAGGCAGGGAAGGACGGGCGGGAGGCAGCGGCGGGGCCGCTCAGTCCACTATGACCAGTTCCCGCTCGGTGTCGTTCAGCCGCCGCCCGCCGTCCTCCGTGACGGTCACGATGTCCTCGATCCGCACCCCGAACCGCCCCGGCAGGTACACGCCCGGCTCGACGGAGAAGCACATGCCGGGGACGAGCGGCTGCTCCTCGCCCTCGATCATGTACGGCGGCTCGTGCGTGGTGACGCCGATGCCGTGCCCGGTGCGGTGGATGAAGTACTCGCCGTACCCGGCGTCGGCGATGACCTCCCGGGCCGCCCGGTCGACGTCTTGGCAGGCGGCCCCCGGCCGCACCGCGCGGAAGCCCGCCTCCTGCGCCTCGCGCACCAGGTCGTGCACCCGGCGCTCCTCCTCGGACGGTTCGCCGACGTGCACCGTGCGGGAGGTGTCGGAGCCGTAGCCGTCCTTCAGGCCGCCGAAGTCCAGGACGACCATGTCGCCGCGCTCGATCCGGCGGTCACCCGCCTCGTGGTGCGGGTTCGCGCCGTTCGGTCCGGAGGCGACGATCGTGAAGTCGACCTGGGAGTGGCCGAACCGGCGCAGCAGGGCGGCGAGGTCGGCGGCCACCTCGGACTCCCGGCGGCCGGAGAAGCGCACGTGCCTGATCTCCTCGAACGCGGCGTCGGCGGCGGCGCCGGCCGCGGCGAGCCGCTCCAGCTCCGCGGCGTCCTTCACGGCGCGCAGCATCGGCAGCGCCTCGGTGAGGGAGACGTACGAGGTGCCGGGGAGCGCCTGTTGCAGTGCCAGCAGGTGCAGCGCCCAGGCGTTGTCGCTGACGCCGAGCCGCCCCCGGGCGTCCAGCAGGGCGGCGGTGAGGGCGTAGGGGTCCTTGCCGTCGGTCCAGTCGCGCAGGGTGAGGGCGGGCGCGCCGGTGGCCCGCGCGGCGTCCGGGGCCTCCAGGGCGGGGACGACGAGCACGGGTTCCCGGCCGGCTGCCAGGACCAGCAGGGTGAGGCGCTCGGTGACGGCGGGCGGTGTGTAGCCGGTGAGCCACACCAGGTCCGGTCCCGGTGCGACGAGCAGCCCGGCGAGTCCGGCGTCGGCGGCCTGCCGCGCCGCCCGGTCCATGCGGGCCTTGTAGTCGTCGGCGGTGAAGGGCACGGGCGCGGTGCCGGTCATCCGGGGTGCCTCCCAGGGCGGACGTCGGGGCTACGGGCAGCATCCTGCCCGCCGAACGGGTGCGGCGCGAGCCGGTTGCCGGGGTTGCCCCCGGAGATGTCCCCCTACGGGGACGGGATCCCCGGCTCCGCCGCTCCGGAACTCCAGTACTCCGGCACTCCGGCGCGAGGCATCCACGCCCCGCCCTGCGTCCCGCGGCACGTGTCCACGCGCCCCGAGCCGCGCGTCCGCGTCCGCGCACCCCGCCACGCGTCCCCAGCGTGCCGGGGCGTGCCACGGAGCCGCTACGTGAGGATCCCGGGGACCGCCGTCAGCTGCTCGTACCCGCCCGTGCGGTGCCGGACGGTCAGGCGGACCTCCGTGCCCGGCCGGGTGCCGGCCACGGCGCGCGCCAGGTCCGCGGCCGAGTCGACGCGGGTGGCGCCGAAGGCGAGCAGCAGGTCGCCCTCCCGGAGGCCGGCCGCGAAACCGGGGCCGGGGACGTGCACGCCGACCACCAGGGCCCCGGGCCCGCCGGCATCGGTCACCTCCACCCCGAGCCGGGCGGCGGCGGGCACGGACGCGGCGACCGCGCCCGCCGGCCACCCCGGCCCCGCGAGCGCGGCGCCGAGCACGCCCAGGCCGACGCCGGACAGCAGCAGTACCAGCCCCGCCGCGGCGGCGAGCAGCGCGGTCGCCGCCCGGCGCGCCCGCGACCGCCCGGAGGGCGGCCCTTCCGTGGCGGCGGGACGGACCGGACCGGGGCCCGGCCGCGTGCCGGCAGGGGCGCCGGGCATCGGCCGGGGGCGGAGAACTGCGGGTTCCATGGCGGCCGGCCGTCAGACGAGAACGGGTGGCGCCGGGGGCCGGTGCGGCAGGAAACCGTGCACGCGCCCGGACAGGTACTCGTCCTTGTACCGGTCGACGCTGCGGTGCCAGTTGAGGATGCCCGCCATCCAGTTCTGCAGGTCGGCCACATAGCCCCGCATGACCGCCCGCGCCTCCTCCGACAGCTGGAAGTCGTCGTACACGACGGGCAGTTCGTGCTCCACGACGTGCTCGAACTGGCGCATGCGCTGGTTCATCAGGTCCGCGACGACGGACAGCGCGGTCGGGTAGTCGATGGTGAAGAAGTTCTGCACGACGAGGACCGCGTTGTGCATCTCCCCCTCGAACTCGATCTCCTTCTGGTACGAGAACACGTCGTTGAGCAGGCAGGCGTAGTCGATGGCCGCGTTCTCCAGGGAGCGGACGGGGCCGCTGCGGTAGACCTCGGGCGGGACCGCGGGACCGTGCCCGGCGCGGCACAGCCCGAGGGTGAGGTCGGAGCCGAAGGTTGCGCGGCGCATCTCCAGGTAGTCCACCGGGTCCGGGACGCGGTTCTGGATCTGGTTGGACAGCTCCCACACCCACGACTCGGTCATCGTGTCCACGGCCGTCCGCAGGGGGCGGCGCTGCTCGGGCGTCATGCCGGCCGTGGTGCGGGCCCACAGGTCGATCAGGGACCGCTCCATGGCGTTGGCCGGGGGCGGGACCTCCTCGCCGTCCAGCGGCATGCAGGCCGACAGGCGGGCCGTGGTCAGCCGGGCGGCGGCCAGGTCGCGGCGGTGGCCGTGGACCAGCGGGTAGTAGTCGTCTCCGTAGGTGCCGAAGGCCAGCCAGCCGGAGGCGAGATCGAGCTGCTCCTGGGTGGCGTCCGGGTCCAGGCCCGCCGCGCACAGCGGCAGGTCGCAGCTGGCGAGCTTGTCCTCGTCCCAGACGCCCTCGCTGAGGATGCCCATGCGGTGCGACCACTCCAGCAGGTGCCGCCGGGACCCTTCCAGGGCCGGGCTGAGACTCAGCGGGAACGGCATCCGGATGTCAGGGATGATCGACGGCCCGACCTTCCGGTACGGCACGTGCCGGTACGGGCGCAGCCGCTCGGCGCCGGCCCTCGCGAGCAGCGCGCCGACGTCGGCGGCGGACGTGCCGGGGCCGGTCAGGGTCTGCCAGGAGGCGCCGGGCCGGGCATTCTCGTTCATGTAGCGGCTGGAGCGCAGGTGCCATTCGTGGCCGCCCGCCTGCCAGTCCTGCAGCCCCTTGGCGTACGCGGCGACGGCGGCGGTCCCGGCGGGGGTGAGCCCCTTCTCCAGGGCCACGGCGGGCACCTCGGTGAAGGCGGTGTGCTCGAACTGGTGCAGCCGTGAGGTGAGGACGTCGTTGACCAGGTCGGCGGCCTCCTGCGTGGTGCAGCCGAAGAAGGTCTCCAGGACGAGGACGCCGTTGCTGAGCTCGCCCTCGTCCTCGACCTCCCGCTGGTAGGAGAACAGGTCGTTGCGCAGGTGCACGGCGTCGGAGAACGTCTCCATGAGCACCCGCAGCGGGCGGGTCCCGGCGACGGCGGCCGGCACCTCGGCGGTGGCGTACTCGACGAGCCCGGCCGACCAGGGGGCGCCGCCCACCTTGCGGCGCATCTCGATGTACTCGACGGGGTTGGCGATGCGCCCCTCGTTGATGTTGGACAGCTCCCACAGGGACTCGTTGAGGAGGTGCTCGGTGGCGACGGCGAACCGGCGGCGCCAGTCCGCGGACATCGCCGGCACGGTCCGCGCCCACAGGTCCGCCAGACCCGCCTCGACCGGGTTCTCCGGCTCGGGCACGGGCGTCCCCGGCTCCAGCGGCATGAACAGCGGCAGCCGGTCCAGGTGGGCCTTGCCGCCGACGCGGTCCTGGGTGCGCTTGTACTTCTCCAGGAAGTGGTCGTCGAAGAAGAACACCCACACGTACCAGTCGGTGATGAGGGACAGCGCGGGGCCGTCGCAGTCGGGGTGCGTGTAGGCGCAGAGCAAGCCGTAGTCGTGCGCGTCGAGGTCGGCCTGCTCCCAGACCCCGCTGCCCTCCAGCATGCCCATCTCGCGCGCCCAGGCCGTGGAGTGGGCCCGGGCCTGGTCCACGTGCGGATTGAGGCGCGCGGGGTGCGGCATGTAGAAGTGCGGGAGTTCGAAGGGCTGCGTCATGGGCGGGGGCTACCCGCGCCGCTCCGGCCGCATCCGCCGGCCGCCGCGTGATCACACCTTCGCGTGAACCCTCCCCGGAAACGGGAGTTGAGGGGTCAGGTCCGTACCTGGACCAGGGCGTGCGTGCCGCTCGTGCGCCAGCGCCCGCCTTCCTCCGCGTCCAGCGCCGCCTCGGTCCGCGGGGTCAGTCCGGTGATCACGTCGGACTTCAGGGTGCGCAGGGCGGCGACCGGGCCCGGGAAGCAGGCGGTGACGTCGGCGAAGGGGGTGGTCGGGGGCCAGTACCGGTCGCCCACGAGGCGGCGGTAGTTGAGGTCCCCCTTGAGGACGGTGAGGGTCGCCCCGGCGAAGTCGGCGCGCAGGTCGTCCGGCATGTCGCTGTACGGCAGGGGCGCGCAGGAGAAGGGGTGCGCGCGCAGGTCGAGCCGCCCGTCGGTGAGGGCGGCGCGCAGGGTGCGTCCGTACGCCCCGGCGGCGCCCTCGGCGGCGGTGAGCCGCCGCACGGCGTCGAGGACGTCGGCGGTGGTGGCGTCGGAGACGTAGTACGGGTGCGGCTTGACGTGCAGGACGGCGCGGGTGATGCCGCCGTGGGCCAGCAGGTGGGCGGTCAGCAGGAGGTCCGGGACGAGTTCGCGGCCGGCGTTGTCGGCGACCAGGCAGAGGGTGCCGGGCGGGGAACCGTCGAGCAGGGACCACAGGCGCTCGCTGTCGTCGGCCACGAGGGCGGGGACGGCGGCGGTCTCCTCGGCGCCCTCGGCGGACATGCGGAAGCCCAGGTCGGCGCGGTTGCCCCAGAGGGAGCCGTGCAGCAGGGCGCGGGCCCGTTCGTCCTCGGGGCGGTCCTCGAGGCCGTCGAGCGCGGCGAGTTCCTCGTCCGTGGCGGGCGCGTCGAGTTCGGCGAGCTTGGCGGGGCGGAAGGGGTCGATGCCCTGCCAGGGGCCGGGCGTGAAGTAGTCGACCGCGTCCAGGAGCCGGCGGTAGAACCAGCTCTCCGCCCACAGCCAGGGCACGTCGTGCCAGGAGCGGCCGGCGTGGGCGTCCATGCCCCAGGCGGCCCAGCGGTCGTGGTCGTGGGCCTCGCCGGGCAGCGGGGTGATCACGCCCTCGGTGCACTCGGTGCGCAGGGCGTCGAGCGCGCGGCGCTGCCGCGGGCCGTAGGGGGTGTCCTCCGCGACCTGGCGGACGATCGCGGGGTGCCGCTCGGCCAGCACGCCGTACGGGAAGGTGCCGGGCTCGTCGGCGACGATCACGGGGGCGGCGTGGGTGTCGGGCATGGGGCTCACCGTAACCCGCCACGCCGCCGCGCGCCGTGCGTCACAGCGGCGCGGTCTCCCGTTCCAGCCGTGCGGCCAGGGAGAGGTAGCGGGCGCGGCGGGTCACGGGGACCAGGCCGCGGATGAGGAGCTGCCACATCTCGGCCGTGCGGCGGGGCTGCCGGGTGACGGGTTCGCGGGCGCGGCCGACGACCCGGGTGCCGACGAAGAAGCAGACCAGGGAGTGGGCGACGACGTCGATGTCGGCGTCCGGGTGGACGTCGGACTCCTCGACGGCGCCCGCCAGCCGGGCCGTGACGATGTCGAGCCACTCGGTGAAGGGGTGGCTGAGCGGCGGGCGCGGCCGGGTGGTGCCGGTGGCCAGGCGCAGACCGGCCCGCAGCACCGGGTCCTCGGCGGACGTCCGGGCCATGCAGAAGGTGAGGCGCATCAGCGCCTCCAGGGAGGTGCGGCCGCGCACTCCGGTGTCGCGGGCCAGCCGGCGGCAGGTCGCGGACTGCAGTTCCAGGATGGCGTGGGCGAGGTCCTCCTTGGCGGCGAAGTGGAAGTAGAGGGCCCCTTTGGTGACGCGGGCGTGCGCGACGATGTCGCTGAGACTGGTCGCCTCGTAGCCCTGCCGGTCGAACAGGTCGGCGGCGGCCGTGATGATCGTCGCGCGGGTCTTCTCGGCGCGTACCTGCCTTGCCATCGACTGCACTCCTGTGGCCGGAAAACAACGCTCCATGCCGCTTGTCGTAACGCCCCGTACACGATAACTCACTGTGCGCGGGCGTTCATCACCCCTGCGGGCGGGGCCGGTTGAACAGACGAGACATAAGGGGCGCGCGCCGTGCGGCGGAACAGCGCGCCCGGCGTCCGTACGCGCGCCCCCGCGTGCCGCACGGAGCGTGCGCGTCCGTCCCTTTCGTCCTCACGGTTCATCACAATGCGGCAGCGGCGCCTCACTTCACGTGGCTGTTCACTTGACGACCGGTGGTTCCACGCGGTTGGCTCCGGCCAGCGAGAGTCACCCGGACGGCCGTACGCCGTCGTGGCCCGGATCCGTCGGTGTCTCTCCTCCGCACCTGCTCTGCCGCACAGCGAGGTCCGCGCTCCTCATGAACACTCGTTCCCCGTCCCGCCGTATCCCGAGACGCCGCACGGCGGTCCTGGCAGCCGCGATCGGTCTGCTCGTGGCGGGCTGTTCCGCCTCCGGCGGGGACGAGGGGGACGGGGACACGAACGCGGCGCGCGGCTCCGGGGGGATGCGGGTCGCCCTCGTCACGCACGGCAGCGAGGGCGACGTGTTCTGGGACCGGGTGCGCAAGGGCGCCGAGGCGGCCGCCGCCCGGGACGGCGTCGAACTGACCTACCTCAGCGACCCGGACGGGGCCGGACAGGCCGACCTGGTGCGCGAGGCGGTCCGGGACGGAGTCGACGGCATCGCGCTCACCCTGGCCAAGCCGCAGGCCATGAAGGGCCCGGTCAACGAGGCGCGGGCCGCCGGCATCCCCGTGGTCGGCCTCAACTCGGGCCTCGACGCGTGGCAGAAGGCCGGGCTGCTGACGTTCTTCGGCCAGGACGAGAGCCTGGCCGGCCGGGCCGTCGGCGAGAAGCTGAACGAGCTGAAGGCCCGGCACGCGCTGTGCGTCGTGCACGAGCGGGGCAACGTCGGCCTGGAGGCCCGCTGCGCCGGCGTGAAGAAGACGTTCCGCGGCACCACCGAGAACCTGTACGTGGACGGCACCGACGAGCGGGCCGTCTCCGGGATCCTCGCCGCCCGGCTGCGCCAGGACTCCACCATCGACCAGGTCGTCACCAACGGGGCCGACGTCGCGCTCACCGCGGTCGACGCGGCGGCGGAGGCGGACAGTGACGCGGACGTCGCCACCTTCGACCTGAACAAGGAACTGGTGGAGGCCGTGCGCGGCGGCAACGTGCGGTTCGCCGTCGACCAGCAGCCCTACCTCCAGGGTTACCTCGCCGTGGACGCGCTGTGGCTGTACCGGACCAACGGCAACGTCAGCGGCGGCGGGGTCGCGCCCGTCCTCACCGGGCCGGCGTTCGTCACGAAGGCGGAGGCGGACTCGGTCGCCGGGTTCGCCGCCGCCGGAACCCGCTGACGGCCGCCGTGCGTACCGTCCCCACCACCCGACCGCTCTAGGACCACGATGCCTCCACGGACAGGTGCCCGGCGCCGTCTCGGCTCCATACGCCTCTCGCTGATCCTGCTCGCCCTGGTGCCCTGTGTCACGCTCGCCGGGCTGTGGGGCCTGACGACGATCCGCATGTTCTCCGAGGGGCTGGAGCTGCGGTCCCAGACCCAGCTGAGCCGGTCCACCGGCGCGATGGGCACGCACGCCGCGCTCGACCTCCAGCGGGAGCGGGCGCTGACCGCCGACTGGCTCGCCGGGCCGGACGGTTCACGGTCCGCCCTGGTCGCCCAGCGGCGCGCCACCGACCGTTCCGTGGCACGGCTCATGGGACAGGCCGACGCGATCGCCGAGGCGCCGGCGCGCATCTCGGACCGGCTGTACTCGGTGCTCGGCTCGGTGGGCAGCCTGGAGTACTACCGCGACCAGATCGACAACCCCCGCGACATCACCGCCGAGGAGGCGCTGGAGCAGTACACGTCGGTCATCGACGACCAGATCCACGCCTTCCAGGAACTGTCCCAGGTCGACGACGGCGACCTCACCTCCCAGGCGCAGCCGCTGGTGGCGCTGGAGCACGCGGTGGAACTGGTCTCCCGGGAGGACGCGCTGCTCACCCTCGCCTGGCCGTCCGGCCGCCTGGACTCCGAGCGCCGGCAGGAGTTCGCCGCGCTGGTGCACACCCGGCGCTGGCTGGTCGGCGACCAGATCGTGCCGTTGCTGAGCGGTGACATCAAGACGCAGACCGAGCGGATCCTGCAGAGCCCCGAGTGGCGCGCGCTGGAGGCGGTCGAGGACCAGGTGCTGGCCACCCCGGCCGAGGGGGAGGCGCGCGAGGTGGAACTGCCGGACCTGCGGGACCGGTGGGACGCGGCCATGGCCAAGGTCGCCCCGCAGTACAGCGAGATGATCCGGCAGCAGACCGACGCGCTGCTCACCCGCAGCGCCGACGAGGCGCGCGGCCTGCTGGTGACGGCCGCCTCGCTGAGCGCGGCGGGACTGCTCGCGCTGCTGCTGTGCGTGGGCCTGTCCTGGCGGATCACCCGCTCGCTGTCGCGCAGGCTGCGCGGGCTGCGGCTGGCCACCCTCAGCCTGGCGCAGGAGCGGCTGCCGGACGTGGTGGCCCGGCTGGAGCGGGGCGAGAAGGTCGACCCGGAGTCGGCGACCACGCCCCTCGACTACGGGCACGACGAACTCGGTCAGGTGGCGCAGGCGTTCAACACCGCGCAGCGCACGGCGGTCCTCACCACCGTCGAACTCGCCGACACCCGGCGCGGCTTCCAGAAGATCATCCTGGGCATCGCGCGGCAGAGCCAGAACCTGGTCAACCTCCAGCTCAGCAAGCTGGACACGCTGGAGCGCCGGCACACCGACCCCGAGGTCCTCAAGGGTCTGTACGAACTCGACTCCGTCGCCAGCCAGTTGCGCCGGTACGAGGAGAACCTGGTCATCGTCAGCGGGGAGCGCCCCGGCCGCAGCTGGAGCGAGCCGGTCGCGCTGATCGACATCCTGCGCAGTGCGGTGGGCGAGGTCGCCGAGTACCAGCGGGTGGAGGTGTTCGTCGACGAGGAGGTGTCCCTCGCGCCGCCCGCGGTGGCCGACGTGATCCATCTGCTCGCCGAGCTGATCGACAACGCCACGGTGTACTCGCCGGCGCCGAGCCCCGTCACGGTGCGGGCGGCCATAGTCGCGAAGGGCCTCGCCGTGGAGGTCGAGGACCGGGGGCTCGGCATGCCGGAGGAGGACTACGCCTCCCTCAACGCCCAGTTGGCCGAGCCGCCGCAGTTCGACGTGGTGGCGCTCGCCGACGACCTGCGCCTCGGCATGTTCGTGATCTCCCAGCTCGCGCACCGGCACGGCATCGCGGTCACCCTGCGCCCGTCGCCGTACGGCGGGACGACGGCGATCGTGCTGCTCCCGCACGAGGTCGTCGTCTCCGACGGACAGCCGGACGCGGCGCGGGGGGCGTCCTCCTCCCCCACCGCCACGGAGGCGGACACCCCGAGCGCCGCCCCGCTCCGTCCCCTTCCGACGCGGGACCGCCAGGGCGCCGCGCGCAGGGCTCCGGCGAGCGCGGGGGCGCAGGACGCCCCGGCCGCGGGGGAGGACGCCGGGGGCGCTCAGGACGGCCGCGGGGCCACGGAGGACCTCCCTGACGCGACCCGGGCCGGCTCCGGTCCCGGAGATCCGCGTCGCGAACCCGCCGCGTCCGCACGGAACCGCTCCGAGGCCGCCGCCGTCGCACCGGGCCCTCACGGCCCCGCGCCCCGCAAGGGCGGCCTCGCGCCCCTCCCCCGGCGTGTGCCGCAGACCAGCCTCGCCGCCGAGCTGCTCGAGGATCCCGCCACCGCGGACTCGTGCGACGACGACTTCACCGCCGAGCGGGCCGCCTCCTCCCTGTCCTGTTTCCAGCAGGGCACGTTCCGGGCCCGGGACACCGTCGGGGACGTGCCGGAGAGGGACGTGCCCGAGGACGACGACGCCGGCCCCACCGTCCCGGACGGGCCACCGCGCGTCCCCACGCCCCCCTCCGGGCACCCGACACCGACCGCTGACGCCGACCGCTGAACGCCGACGAAGGAACACCGCCATGACACGCCCCCTGCCCGCCACCCACACCCAGCTGGACCAGTTGCTGACCGGACTCGTGGAACGGGTCGCCGACGTGAACCAGGCCGTGGTGCTCTCCGAGGACGGCCTGGTGGTCAGCAAGTCCACCGGCTTCCTGCGCGACGACGCCGAGCGCCTGGCAGCGACCGCTTCCGGTCTGATGAGCCTGAGCAAGGGCGTCAGCATGGACTTCCGCGGCGGCCCGGTGCGCCAGGCGCTCATCGAGATGGCGCACAGCTACCTGATCCTCACCTCGGCGGGACCCGGCGCCCACCTGGTGGTGCTGACCGGCCCGAAGGCGGACGTCGGCGTGGTCGCGTACCAGATGAACATGCTGGTGAAGAAGATCGGCGAGCATCTCAGCGCGGCCCCGCGGGACACCAGCGGTGCCGCCGACGACCCAGGCGTGTGAGGTGGGCGGCAGCGACTCGGCGGGCCGGCTGGTACGGCCGTTCACCCTGACCGGGGGCCGCACCCGGCCGAGCCGCGCCGACTTCACGCTCATCACGACGGTGACGGCGGCGGACCCGCAGCCCGAGACGGCCGCCCGGCCGCAGCCCGAGCACACGCGGATCCTGCGGCTGTGCGCCCGGCCGATGGCGGTCGCCGAGCTCGCCGCGCGGCTCGACCTGCCGGTGAGCGTGGTCGTCATCATGCTCTGCGACCTGCTGGAGGCGGGCCGGATCACCGTCCGTGCGCCGCGTCCCGTCACCACTCCGGATCCGGACCTGCTGCAGAAAGTGAGGGAAGGCCTTGGCCGGCTCTGACACCGGTGCCCGGGCATCCGCCGACCGCGGGGCGCCCGACACGGTCAAGATCCTGATCGCCGGCGGTTTCGGCGTGGGCAAGACGACCATGGTCGGCTCGGTCAGCGAGATCAGGCCGCTGCGCACCGAGGAGCCGCTGACCGTGGCGGGCCTGGACGTCGACGACCTGGACGGCGTCGAGGAGAAACGTGTCACCACGGTGGCCATGGACTTCGGCCGGATCACCGTCTCGGACGACCTGGTGCTGTACCTGTTCGGCACGCCGGGGCAGCAGCGGTTCTGGTTCATGTGGAACGACCTGGCCGTCGGCGCGCTGGGCGCGGTGGTCCTGGTGGACGTGCGCAGGCCGAAGTCGAGTTTCGCCGCGATCGACTTCTTCGAGCGGCGGGGCATCCCGTTCGTGGTGGCCGTCAACGGCTTCCACGGTGAGCACCCGTACCCGGTGGAGGACATCCGGGAGGCGCTGACGCTGCCGGCAGGGGTGCCGGTGCTGCTGTGCGACGCGCGGGAGCGGGAGTCCTCGCGGGACGTGCTGATCGCGCTGATCGACCTGCTGATCGCGCAGGCGACCGCCGTCGCGGGATGAGCCCGCGGGGTGCGGCGGGCCGGGCCGCCGCACCCCGTGCGGCGGCCTCTCAGTCCAGACCGGCGGACGCCAGCCAGGCCTTGGCCACGTCGAGCGGGTCCTTCTTCTCCAACTGCACCTGGGCGTCCAGGTCGAGCAGCGTCTTCGTGTCCAGCTTCGCGGAGACCGCGTTCAGCGCCTCGACGCCCTCCTCGGGCAGCCCGTCCTTGCGGACCAGCGGGGTGACGTTGGCGAACCCGAAGAGGTTCTCCGGGTCCTTCAGGACGACGAACTTCTCCTTCACTATGGCCGGGTCCGTGGTGAACACGTCCGCCGCCTGCACCTCGTTCTGCGTGAGGGCCGCCTGGGTCAGCGGGCCGCCCGCGTCCAACGCCTTGAAGGCCTTGAACTTCAGCCCGTAGACGGTCTCGAGGCCCTTGAGGCCCTGCTGCCGGGTCTGGAACTCGGGCGAGCCGCCGATCACCAGCTCGGGCGCGATGTCCTTGAGGTCGGCGAGCGTGGACTCGGCGGTGAGGCCGTGCTTCCTCGCCGTCGCGGCGTTGACGCCGACCGAGTCCTTGTTCTCGGCCGGCGACGACTCCAGCAGGGTGAGTTGCTGGTCCAGCTCGGCCCTGACCGCCTCGTTGACCGCCTCGGCGGAGGTCTGCTCCGCCTCCGGGTCGAGGTGGGCGAGGAGGGAGCCGTTGTACTCCGGCAGGACGGTCACCGAGCCGTTCCTCATCAGGCCGTAGGTCGTCTCACGGCTGCCGATGTTGTGCTTGTAGGTGACCTTCAGGCCCTTGGCGCGCAGCGCCTCGCCGTAGATGTCGGCGAGCAGGGTGCTCTCGGCGAAGTTGTTCGAGCCGACGACGACGGTGCCCGCCTCGGCCTTCCCGCCGTCGAGCGGGTTGTCGGAGGTGTCGCCGGAGGAACAGCCCGTGAGCAGCGCCGCCGCGGCGGTGAGCGCGACCGCCGCCGCCCCGGTGTGCCTCGTCCTCGATCTGCTGCTCTGCGCCGTGGAAGTCATCCACCGATCCAATCCAGCCGTCTCGGGCCCGGTCAAGAACGTCAGGGTCACATTTGTCGCACAACTGATCGAATGTCAGCGGCGGCGCACTCCGGGCGACACCGCGAGCCGCTCCACGGCCCAGAACAGCGCGAGGGTGACGAGGGCGAGGACCGCCACCAGCGTCGCGCCGCCGGTCACCTTCTCGTAGTCGCGCTGGTAGAGCCCGTCGACGATGTACCGGCCCAGCCCGCCGAGGCTGACGTAGGCGGCGATGGTGGCCGTGGACACGATCTGGACGGCGGCGGACCGCAGGCCGCTGAGGATCAGCGGGAGCGCCACCGGCACCTCCACCCGGAACAGGATCCGCGACTCGCGCATGCCCATCCCGCGGGCCGCGTCCACCGGGGCCGGGTCGACGGTGCGGACCGCCTCGTACGTGGTCACCAGGATCGGCGGCACGGCGAGCACGACCAGCGGGATCATCACGGGCAGCAGGCCGAAGCCGATGAGCAGCACGGCCAGCACCAGCAGGCCGAAACTGGGCAGTGCGCGGGCGGCGTTGGCGACGAGGGCGATCACGTTGCCGCCGCGTCCGGTGTGTCCGGTCAGCAGTCCGGCGGGCAGTCCGACCGCCGCGGCGACGGCGAGGGCCAGCAGCGTGTACCGGACGTGCTCCAGGAAGCGCGTGGGGATGCCGTCGTAGCCGTGCCAGTGGGCGCTGTCGCCGAAGAACGCCTGGACGAAGTGGAGGACGTTCACCGGGCGCCGCCTTTCGTGAGGAGTTCCTCGCGCGGGGCGGCGGTCCGCCGCCGTCCGGAGGGAGGCGTCCAGGGCGTCAGCACCCGGCGCAGGGCGACCAGCGCGACGTCGCACAGCAGCGCCAGGGCCGCCGTCGTCAGCACGGCCGTCACCGCGAGTTCGGGCCGGTCGTACTTCTGCGCGGCGGCCATCAGGTTGCCGAGGGCGCCCTGGTTGCCGATCAGGGCTCCGACGCTCACCAGGGAGATGCTGGACGCGGTGGCGACCCGCAGCCCCGCGATGATCGCGGGCGCGGCGATCGGCAACTGCACCTGCAGATAGCGCCGTACGGAGCCGAAGCCCATGGCGGTGGCCGCGGCGAGGGTCTCGTCCGGCACCGCGCGCACGCCGTCGACGATCGCCGGGACCAGCACCACCAGGCTGTAGAGGGCCAGCGGGATCATCACAGTCAGCTCGGTCTGGCCGGTGTAGTCGATGAGGACGACGAAGAACGCCAGGGACGGCACCGCGTACAGCACGGTCGTCACGCCGAGCACCGGCGGGTACAGCCGGCGGAACCGGCCGCACAGCAGGGCCAGCGGCAGGGCGAGCAGCAGCCCGGCGGCCACCGGCAGCAGGGCCTCCCGCAGGTGCAGCCCGACCAGGCCGGCCCAGCTGTGCTGGAGGTCGCTGGGGACGTCGAAGAAGCCGCTCATCCGGCGGCCTTCCCGTCCCCGCCGCGCGCCGGGGCGGGTTCCGGGCCGGCCGCCGTGTGGGCGGCGCGGATCGCCTCGCCGATGGTCTGCTGGGAGACCACGCCGGTCACCCGGCCGTCCGCGTCCACGGCGACCGCCCAGCCGGTGGGCGAGAGGACCGCGCAGTCGAGCGCGGCCCGCAGCGAGTCCGTACCGGGCACGAACGGCCGTCCGTACGGCAGGAGTCGCCCCGGGTCGCCGGTGCTCCCCCGCTCCCGCCAGCCGAGCGGGCGGCCGCCGGCGTCGGTCAGCAGCAGGTACGGCGCCTCGGTGGCGGTGAGGCGCTCGGCGGGCGCGTCGGCCGGGACCACCGCGTCGGTGGTCAGCTCCAGCGCGTCCGACGTGAAGAAGGACAGCCGGCGGATGCCCCGGTCGGCGCCGAGGAAGTCCTCGACGAAGGCGTCCGCGGGGTGCGACAGCAGCTCGGCGGGCGGGGCGTACTGGGCGAGCCGGCCGCCCTCGCGCAGTACGGCGACCATGGTGCCCAGCTTGATCGCCTCGTCGATGTCGTGGGTGACGAAGACGATGGTCTTGCCCAGCTCGTCCTGGATGCGCAGCAGTTCGTCCTGGAGTCCCTTGCGCACCACCGGGTCGACGGCCGAGAACGGCTCGTCCATCAGCAGCACCGGGGGATCCGCGGCGAGCGCCCGCGCCACGCCGACGCGCTGCTGCTGGCCGCCGGAGAGCTGGTACGGGTACCGCTGGGCGAGGGAGGCGTCCAGGCCCACCCGTTCCATGAGCTCCGCCGCCCTCTCCCGGGCGCGCCGCTTGCCCCAGCCGAGCAGGCGGGGGACGGTCGCGATGTTGTCGGCGACGGTGCGGTGCTGGAAGAGGCCCGCGTTCTGGATGACGTAGCCCATGGAGCGGCGCAGGGTGGTCACCGGCTGCCGCCGGACGTCCTCGCCGTCGAGGAGGATCGTGCCCTCGGTGGGCTCGACCATCCGGTTGATCATGCGCAGGGTGGTCGTCTTGCCGCAGCCCGAGGGGCCGACGAGGACGGTGATCGAACGGTCGGGGATCTCCAGCGACAACCGGTCGACCGCCACCGTGCCGTCCGGGTACCGCTTCGTGACTGAGTCGATCCGTATCAAGACGTCGCTTGCCCTTCGGGTGGCAGAGGATGGCCGGCCGGGATCGCCCGCGCCGGGTGCCGGTCGAGTGTAGACGCCGGAGCCGGCGGGGCCCGGACGTCGCGGGACCCCGGAGGCGGGGCGACCGGGGTCCATGCCGCCACCTGCCCAGGCCCCCGGCGCGGCAAACCGTCCGCCGCGACCGGACCGTCCGGCGGCCGCCTGTCGGTTCCCTGTCGGTTCGCTGTCGATCGGGTTCCGGTCGTGCACCGCCCTCGGGCGGGAGGGACGCGGTGGAGCAGTATGGGCGGGTGGACAGAGTGCGACTGCTCGTGGTGGACGACGACCCTCCGATAGCCGACCTGGTGGCGACGGTCGCCCGGTACGAGGGCTGGGAGGCGGTCACCGCCCACTCCGGTGCGGAGGCGCTGCGCCGGGCCGACGCGTTCCGCCCGGACATCGTGGTGCTGGACCTGATGCTGCCGGACGTCGACGGGTTCGGGGTGCTGGACGGGCTGCGCCGCTCCGGGCGGATGGTGCCGGTGGTGTTCCTCACCGCGCGGGACGGGGTCGCCGACCGGGTGGCGGGGCTGACCCGGGGCGGGGACGACTACCTGGTCAAGCCGTTCGCCGTCGAGGAGTTGATGGCGCGGTTGCGGACGGTGCTGCGGCGCAGCGCGGGCCCGGACTTCCAGCGGTCGGTGCTGCGGGTGGGCGACCTGACGCTGGACGAGGACACCCGGGAGGTGCGGCGCGGGGAGCACCTGCTGGCGCTCACCCCGACCGAGTACGAGGTGCTGCGCTATCTGATGCGCCGCTCGCCGACCGTGCTGACGAAGGCACAGATCCTGGACCACGTCTGGGAGTACGGCTTCGGCGGCCGGTCCAACGTGGTGGAGCTGGTGGTCAGCCGGCTGCGGCGCAAGCTGGACGCCACCGGCGCGCCGCTGATCCGGACCGTGCGGGGCTTCGGGTACGTGATCCGGCAGGCGGCGGAGTGAGGGCAGCGGCCCGGCGGCTGCGGGACACCTACCGGCGGATGCGGCTGGGCACCCGGCTGGCGCTGGGCCTCGGGGTGCTGTCGCTGGCGGTGTTCGCGGTCGTCGGCACGGCGCTCACCGCGTACATGCGGGACTACCTCGAACAGCAGCTGGGCGAGCAGCTGAAGCTCATCCAGACCGTGCAGGCCAAGGACGCGGCGGCCCACGGCACGGTACGGCGCAAGCCGTACTACGGCTGGTACACGGCGGTGTACGACGTCAGCGGCGGCGGGGTCACGCTGCGCAGGCCCGCCGACGTGCCCGGCGACACCCGCCCGCTGGCCGACCTGGCACGGGCGATGGCGCGCTCCGACACCGAGCTGATGCGCACCGCGCGGATCGACGGGGAGGGCACGTACCGGCTGCGCGGCTGCGAGGTGGAGCCGGGGGTGGTGCTGGTGAGCGCCGCTCCGGTGGAGGACGTGGAGAAGACCGTCGAACGGCTGGTCACCGTGCAGGTGGTGGTGTTCGCGCTGGCGCTGACGGCGCTGGTGGTGCTCGGGCGGCGGATGCTGCGGCGCGGGCTGAAACCGCTGAGCGACATGGCGCACACCGCTCACGGCATCACCTCGCACGACCTGACCGAGTCGGCGGCCCGGCTGCCGCTGCGCGCGGACGGACGCGACGGCGGACGCGAAGTGGTCGAGCTGCGCACGGCGTTCAACAGGATGCTGGAGCACATCGACGACTCCCTCGCGGTCCGCGCGGAGGCGGAGCTGCGGCTGCGCCGGTTCGTCGCGGACGCCTCGCACGAACTGCGCACCCCGCTGATGTCGGTGCGCGGCTACGCGGACCTGTTCCAGTACGCCGCCGCGAACGAACCCGCCGAGCGGGAGAAGCACTTGGGACGGCTGCGGGCCGAGGCGGCACGGATGGGCGTCCTGCTCGACGACCTGCTGCTGCTCGCCCGGCTGGACGCGGCCGAGGTCGAGGCGCCGCTGCGGACGGCCGACACGGATCTGACGGAGCTAGTGCAGCAGGCGGCGGACGCGTTCCGGGCGGGCCGCCCGGCGCACCCGCTCACCGTGACGGTGAACGCCTCCGCCCCCCTGTTCCTCCGCCTCGATCCGCAGCGGATACGGCAGGTGCTGGACAACCTGCTCGCCAACGCCGCCGTGCACACCCCGCCCGGCACCCAGGTGTCCGTCGAGGTCGCGGCCGTCGGCGGCACGGCCCTGGTGCGCGTCGCCGACGCGGGTCCGGGCATCCCGGCGGACCACCGGGAGCGGGTCTTCGACCGCTTCTACCGCGTCGACAAGGCCCGCACCCGCGACCGCGGCGGCAGCGGGCTGGGCCTGGCGGTCGCCCGCTCCCTGGCCCGCGCCCACGGCGGCGACATCGACCTGACGAGCCGGCCGGGCGCGACGGTGTTCACGGTGCGGCTGCCGTCGCGGGGGGCGCGGTGAGGACGCGCGTGCCGCCCGGTCCGCGCGGCCGGCTCGCCGGGCGGGCCGCGGCGGCCCGGCTCCTCGGCCGCCTGGCGCCGGCCGGGTGGCGAGGAGCGGGCCGGCGGATCAGGACTCGGCGGGCCGCAGGCGCAGCGAGATGCTGTTGATGCAGTACCGCTGGTCCGTGGGCGTCGGATAGCCCTCGCCCTCGAAGACGTGCCCGAGGTGCGAGCCGCAGCGGGCGCAGCGCACCTCGGTGCGCACCATGCCGTGCGAGCGGTCCTCGACCAGCTCGACGGCGTCGGTGTCCTTCGGGTCGTAGAAGGACGGCCAGCCGCAGTGCGACGCGAACTTCGTGTCCGAGGTGAACAGCTCCGCGCCGCAGGCACGGCAGGAGTAGACGCCCTCGGTCCTGGTGTCGGTGTACTCACCGGTGAAGGCCGGTTCCGTCGCCGCCTGGCGCAGAACCGCGTACTCGGACGGCGACAGCTCCGCGCGCCACTGCTCGTCCGGCTTCTCCACGTCGTACGGCATGAGGTTCCAGCCCCTTAGTTCGACAGACGGTCCAGGATGCGCGGGCCGAGGTCGGTGACGTCGCCCGCTCCCATGGTGAGAACCAGATCGCCGGGCCCGGCCATTCCCGCGACCGCCGCGGGGACCTCCGCCGCGTCGTGGACGGCCGTCACGTCCGCGCCGGCCGCGCGGGCCGCCTCGATGACCAGCTCGCTGGTGACGCCGGGGACCGGGTCCTCACGGGCCGGGTAGATGTCGAGGACCAGCGAGGCGTCGGCGAGGGCGAGGGCGTGGCCCATCTCCTTGCCCAGCTCGCGGGTGCGGGAGAACAGGTGGGGCTGGAAGACGACCAGGATGCGGGCGTCCCCGGCGGCGGAACGCATCGCCTCCAGGTCCGCGGTCATCTCGGTGGGGTGGTGCGCGTAGGAGTCGACGACCTGGACGCCGGCCGCCTCGCCCTTCAGCTGGAGGCGGCGCTTGACGCCGGTGTACGCGGCCAGCGCGGGGGCCAGCTCGGCAGCCGGGACGCCCAGCGCGACGCCCGCGGCGAGGGCGGCGACCGCGTTGTGCGCGTAGTGCTTGCCGGGCACCGACACGGTGAAGGTGAGCGGGGCGCCGTCCAGCTCGACGGTCACCTCGCTCCTCAGCCCCTGCGGGACGACCGACAGCACCCGCACGTCGGCGTCCGCGGACTCGCCGTACGTGACGGTCCGCACCGAGCCGTCCAGGCGGCGGGTCAGCTCGCGGGCGCCCTCGTGGTCGGCGGAGATCACCAGGGTGCCGCCGGGGACGATCCGGCCGACGAACGTCTCGAAGGACGCGTGGATCTCCTCCATCGACGCGTAGTTCGCGTGATGGTCCAGCTCCACGTTGAGGATGATCGCGACCTCGGGCGCGTACTTGTGGAAGCTGCGGTCGGACTCGTCGGCCTCGGCGACGAAGATCTCGCCCGTGCCGTGCAGCGCGTTGGAGCCGGGGGCGTCGAGGTCGCCGCCGATGGCGTACGACGGCTCGCGGCCCAGCTCGGTGAGGGCGACCGCCAGCATGGAGGTGGTGGTGGTCTTGCCGTGGGTGCCGGCCACCGCGATCGGGCGCAGGCCGTCCATCAGGGCCGCGAGGGCGTCGGAGCGGTGCACCACGGGGATGCCCAGCTCGGCGGCGCGCCGCAGCTCGGGGTTGTCCTCGCGGATCGCGGAGGAGACCACGACGCAGCTGGCGTCGTCGGCGAGGTGCCCGGCGGCGTGCCCGATGTGCACGGTGACGCCGAGGCCGCGCAGGGCGTCGGCGGTCGCCGAGTCCTTGGCGTCGCTGCCGGCCACGCTCGCGCCGCGCTGCGCGAGGATCTTGGCGATGCCCGACATCCCGGCGCCGCCGATGCCGATGAAGTGCGGTCGGTCCATGGCGGTGGGAAGGCCGGGTGCCATGCGTGTTCTCCCAGTGGTGCGACGAGCGGGACGACGGTCTTCGCGCCCTCGCGTGCCGAGCTCGGGAGAGCGCGGCCCCAGCCTATGCCTTGCTGTGGGAGAAGAGTTTCAGCACCGGCACGCCGACCTTGTGGCGGGCCCGGGAGGCCCAGTCGCGGTGGAAGAACTCCTCCACGTAGTGCGGGTCGGTCAGGACGATCACCTCGTCCGCGCCGACCTCCTCCACCAGCTTCTTCAGCGCGTCCAGCGGGTGGTCCGTGACAAGGCGGCCCTCGGCGGTGTCGCCGGTCGCGCGCAGCGCCTGGAGGGAGACCGCGAGCGCCCGCTCGCCCATGGAGCGGGCCTCCTCGCCCTCGGGGGTCTCGCCCTCGCGCACGGCCTCGTCGAGCTCGCCGAGCGCGACGTCGTCGATGGCTCTCAGCAGCCGGTCGGCCTGTTCGCCGCGCGGCTGGAGCAGGACGTGGAAGGCGACCGGCTCGTCGCCGTGCAGGGTGGTGACGAACTCCACGTCGGCGGACGTCAGGGCCTTCTCGATCATCAGTACGCTGGTGAACACCAGGCGCCCCTTACTCCTCGGAGGACCCGCGGGCCCTCTGCTCGTGGGCCGAGCCGGGCCCCCGGGGATCATCCTTCCCCGTGCGGGCGCGAGTACGGCCGGGATCCAGTCTCGCCCGTCACCGTGCGGGACGGGCGCGTCGTTCCGCCGATCGCCGGACCGGCGGTGTCGTACCGCTTGTCCTCCCTCCGGACTTCCACACCCGGCCGGGCCCGGTCAGGCCCGCCGGTAACGCGTGAACAGGAATCCGTCCTCCTCCAACACCGACGACAGCGCGTAACGCCGCGGAAGTGTCACTGGGGGTCCACCGGCGATGCGCTGAGCGTCACCGGCCGTGAGCATCGGCGAGACGGTGAGGCACAGTTCGTCCAGCACCCCGGCGGCGATCAGCCGGCCCAGCAGCCGGGGACCGCCCTCGGTCAGCAGCCGGGTGTGCCCCAGCCCGGCGAGGGCCCGTACGGCCCGCTCCGGGTCCACCCCGGTCCCCTCGCCGGCGAGGACCACGCGGGCGCCCGCCTCCTCGGCGGCGGCCGTGCGCTCCGGGTCGGCCCCGGCGCCGGTGAGGACCAGGGTGGGCACGACCGGGGAGGTGAACAGGGGCAGCGAGAAGTCGAGGTCCAGGCTCGCCGTGACCACCGCGATCGCGGGCGCCGGGGCCTGCCCGGCGGCCTCGCGGGCCGTCGCGAACTCGGCGCGGGCGCGGGCCGGGCGGTAGCCCTCCTGCCGAACCGTTTCCGCGCCGACCACGACGACGTCCGCCAGGGCCCGCAGCACGCCGAAGATCCGCATGTCGGCCGGGCAGGAGAGGGGCTGCGAGCGGCCCTCGTGCTGGGCGGCGCCGTCGAGGGTGGAGACCATGTTGCCGCGCAGCCACGGCTCACGGCCCTCCGGGCCGGGCCCGGGGTAGGCGTAGGCGGCGGCCAGCTCGGCCAGGCTCCACTCACGGCCGTCCGCCCCGCCGGCGGCTGCGGTCGCGTCGGTCACGTCGGTCACGTCGGTCACGGGGAACAGGCGTCGCATGTCAGGCAGTCTTCCACGCCCCGTACGATGGGGGATCGTGTCGTCCTCCGCAGCCTCCCGTCCCGGTCCGGCAGCCTCCGTGGCTCCGCTCTCCCTGTGCGCCCGCGAGCCGCACGTCCCCGCGGACCGGCTCGTCGCCGAGATGGTGCCGCCGCCGCGGTTCGACGCCGTCCGCTTCGACACGTACATCCCCGACCCGGACCAGCCGAGCCAGACCGAGGCCGTGCGCGTCCTCGAGGGCTTCGCGGCGGGCCTCGGCGGGAAGCCGGCCGGCGACTCGGGCCGGCGCCGGCTGTTCGGCTTCGGCAAGGCGCCGAAGAAGGCCCCGTCCGGGCCGCGCGGCGTCTACCTCGACGGCGGTTACGGCGTCGGCAAGACGCATCTGCTGGCCTCGCTGTGGCACGCCACCCCGGCCGAGCCGGCGCTCAAGGCGTTCGGCACGTTCGTGGAGCTGACCAACCTGGTGGGCGCGCTGGGCTTCCAGCAGACCGTCACGACCCTCTCCGGGCACCGGCTGCTGTGCATCGACGAGTTCGAGCTGGACGACCCGGGCGACACCGTGCTGGTCTCCACCCTGCTCGGCAAGCTGGTCGAGGCGGGCGTCGCACTCGCCGCCACTTCCAACACCCTGCCGGGCAGGCTCGGCGAGGGCCGGTTCGCCGCGGCGGACTTCCTGCGCGAGATCCAGGGTCTGTCGGCGCACTTCCGCGCCCTGCGGATCGACGGCGAGGACTACCGGCACCGGGGGCTGCCCGAGGCGCCGCCGCCGTACTCCGACGACCTGGTGACCCGGGTGGCGCACGCCACCGAGGGGGCGTCGCTGGACGCCTTCCCCGACCTGCTGGACCACCTCGCGCGGGTCCACCCCAGCCGCTACGGCGCCCTCACCGACGGCATCGGCGCGGTGTGCCTCACCGGCGTGCGTCCGGTGCCGGACCAGTCGACCGCCCTGCGGCTCGTGGTCCTCGCGGACCGGCTGTACGACCGTGAGGTGCCGGTGCTCGCGTCGGGGCTGCCGTTCGACCAGCTGTTCAGCGAGGAGATGCTGAAGGGCGGCTACCGCAAGAAGTACTTCCGCGCGATCTCACGCCTCACCGCACTGGCCAGGGACGCCAAGCCGCTCGCGGACACCGTGGACACCGTCTGACCCGGGCGGCACCGGATCGCCGCACGCATGCCCGACACCCGAACGGATCATCGGCGGTCACGGAAGTGATCGCGCCAACCCACGTGTTCTTTTCGGGCTGACTGCGGCACAGCCCTTCGATGAGGCGGTGCAAACGGCCACGCGGGGGTTAACGTGTCTCTTGACCAACCGTTGACCATCCGCTTACCTGTGATGCCGAGTGCGAACCGCCTTGTCAGGTACGGGTGTTACGAGGTCGGGCGACCGATGGCCGCACTCCCGGGCCTTGCCGTCGCTTTACCTCGGCCACCCCGTACCGCGGCTCCGCGGCCTTCGCATCCGCGCACACGGTCCGGCACACAGCGGGCCAGTGATCAGCGGGCCGGTCCTCGTCGTGCAGTCCGACGCGTCCCCACACGCGCCAGGAGGAGACAGATGCACCGCCCTTTCGCCGACCGCCCCCGCTCGCCCGGCCGGCGCCCTGAACCGTCCGCCCGCCGCGCCGGCGCCCTCTCCCGTCTCTCCGTACCGTCCCCCATCGCCGTGCCGTCCTCCGCCGTCACCGCGCGCGCCGCCGTCCGCGCGTGCCGGACCCGGTGAGGGCACGCGTGCTCCGCTTCCCCCATCTGCGGCAGGACGTCGCCGCCTCGCTCGTCGTGTTCCTCGTCGCCCTCCCGCTGTGCGTGGGCGTCGCCGTCGCCTCCGGGGCCCCCGCCGAACTCGGTCTCGTCACCGGCATCGTGGGGGGTCTGGTGACCGGCCTGCTGCCGGGCAGCAGCCTGCAGGTGTCCGGCCCGGCCGCCGGGCTCACCGTGCTGGTCTACCAGGCGGTCGACTCCTACGGGCTGCCCGCGCTCGGCGTCATCGTGCTCGCCGCCGGGCTGCTCCAGCTCGCCATGGGGGCGCTGCGGCTCGGCCGCTGGTTCCGGGCGATGTCGTTGTCCGTGATCGAGGGCATGCTGGCCGGCATCGGCCTGGTCCTCATCGCCGGCCAGCTCTACGCCGCCGCCGGCCTCGAGGCGCCCGCCGGCGGCATCGACAAGCTCCTCGGACTGCCCGGGGCCGCCGCGGACGCGCTCGCCGGCCGGGAGGCGCTCGCCTCGCTGGCGGTGAGCGCGGGCACGGTCGTGGTGATGGTGCTGTGGCGGAGGCTTCCGGCGCCGGCCGGGGCCGTGCCGGGTGCGCTCGCCGCGGTGCTCCTGGCGACGGCGGTCACGGCGGCGTTCGCCGTGCCGGTCGCCACGGTCGAGGTACGGGGGCTGTTCGAGTCGGTCCAGCCACCCGGCGTGGGCACCTTCGGCGTCCTCGCGGACGTGGGCGTGCTGGGCACGATCGTCGCCTTCGCCCTCATCGCCTCCGCGGAGAGCCTGTTCAGCGCGGCCGCGGTGGACCGGCTGCACACCGGGCCGCGCACCCGCTACAACAAGGAGCTGGTGGCGCAGGGCGCGGGCAACACGGTCTGCGGGCTGCTCGGCGCGCTGCCGATGACCGCGGTCATCGTGCGCAGCTCGGCCAACGTCCAGGCGGGTGCGAGGACCAAGGCGTCCCGGGTGCTGCACGGCGTGTGGCTGCTGCTGTTCGCCGCGCTGCTGCCGTCCGCGCTCGCCCTGATCCCGCTGCCCGCGCTGGCGGGCATCCTGATCCACGCGGGCTGGAAGCTGATCCCCTTCCGGGGACTGGCCGCCCTGTGGCGCGGCCAGCGGGGCGAGGCGCTGGTCCTGGTCGTCACGGCCGTGTCGATCGTCGCGGTCAACATGTTCGAGGGCGTGCTGATCGGGCTGGCCCTGTCGGTGGTGAAGACGGCCTGGGAGTCCTCGAAGGTCAAGCTGGAGGTCATGGACAAGGGCGCGGGCCCCGTCCAGGTCCACCTCTCGGGCAACGCGACGTTCCTGCGCCTCCCCAAGATCCTCGACACCCTGGAGTCCCTCCCCCAGGACCGCCCGGTCGAACTCGACCTCACGGCCCTCCATCACCTGGACCACGCGTGCAGCACGGCGCTGAACCACTGGGCGGAACGGCACAGCGCGTCGGACACGCCGCCGGTGCGGCTGACGACGCGGTGACGTGCCCGCCGGGCGACGGGGGCACGCCCGGTGGGCGGTGTGCCCAGCACCCGCCCACCCGGCGGCTCGGGCGGCCGGTCCGGCGGCCCGGGCCCCGGTTCCGCAGCCGTCCCGGCGGCCCGGTGGTCCGGGGAAGCCGAGCGGCCGGTCGGCCCGGCGACCCGGCGCCCCGGCGACCGGGCGACCGGGAGGCCGGGCGCCCCGGCCGTTCCGGCGGTTCCGGCGGTTCCGGACACCGGAGCGTCCCTCAACGGGCCTGGGGTGTCCCCAGCGGGCCGGGGCCCGGGACGGACTGCGGGTCCGCATGGACAGGCCGCCCCGCGGGACACGGGCGGCTCGCGTGGTTCACGGGATCGGCGGCAGGTGATAGACACGGCGGGGTCACAGTTCCTGTCCGCCAGCAGGAAGGTTTCCCCATGCCAGAAAACGGGTCCCCCCACGGCTCCACGGCAACAACCCGACGCCAGCTGCTCGCCCGTTCCGGCGCCGTGGGTGTCGGCATCGCCTTCACCGGCGCCCTGTCCGAGCTGTTCACCGGCACCTCCGCCGCTCAGCACCTCGGCCACACCGGCTACGGCGACCTGGTCCCCGACCCCGACGGACTGCTCGACCTGCCCGAGGGCTTCCGCTACACGGTGCTCTCCCGGGAGGGTGACCCGCTGAGCTCCGGCGAGGGTCCCGTCCCCTCCAACCACGACGGCATGGCCGCCTTCGCCGGCCGGCAGGGCCGTACCCACCTGGTCCGCAACCACGAGAACCGCGTCACCGGCAGGGTCCCGGTCCCGGTGGTCGAGGGGCTGACGTACGACCCGGAGGGCAAGGGCGGCTGCACCGCCCTGACCCTCGACCGGAGCGGCCGGGTGGTCTCCGAGCGGGTGGCGATCGCCGGTACGGCCGTCAACTGCGCGGGCGGGCCCACCCCGTGGAACACCTGGCTGACCTGCGAGGAGACCGAGGACAAGGCCGGCACCAACGGCTACGCCAAGGACCACGGCTTCATCTTCGAGGTCGACGGCGCCGATCCCCGCCGCACCGGCGCCGTACCGCTGACCGCGATGGGCCGCTTCCAGCACGAGGCGGTCGCGGTGGACCCGCGGCGGGGCGTGGTCTACGAGACGGAGGACGCCTTCCAGCGCCCCTTCGGCCTGTTCTACCGCTTCCTGCCGAGGAAGCCGCTGGGCGGCACGGGCTCGCTGCGCGCGGGCGGCAAGCTCCAGGCGATGCGGGTGCCGGGGGTCCCGGACCTGTCCTCGGTCCAGGAGATCGGCGCCCGTTTCGACGACATCGAGTGGGTCGACGTACCGGACCCGCTGGCCGTCGAGACCCCCATCCGGTTCCAGGACTTCGGTCCGAAGGGCATCACCCACGCGCAGAAGCTGGAAGGCTGCTACTGGGGCGGCCGCTCCGTCTACTTCGTGTCGTCCTTCGCCCGCGCCGCCGACGGCTCGGCCGCCGACCACTACGGGCAGATCTGGCGCTACGACCCGGACCGGCGCCGCCTCACCCTGGTGATCGTCTTCGGCCCGGACACCGACGTCCAGCTGCCCGGCGAGTCCCCGGACAACATCTGCCTCGCGCCCAGCGGCGGCCTGATGGTGTGCGAGGACGGCGGCGGCGCCCAGCACGTCTACGGCGTCACCCGGCGCGGCGAGGTCTACCCGATGGCCCGCAACCGCCAGAACACGGGCACGGCCGAGGACCCGGAGTGGGGCGAGTTCGCCGGCGTCACGTTCTCCCCGGACGGCCGGACGATGTACGTCAACGTCTACGACCCGGGCACGACGTTCGCCGTGACGGGGCCCTGGCGCCGCTGACACGGGGGGCGCGGAGGGCGGCGCGGCACCGCCCGCCCTGCGCGCCCCCGTTCCGCCGTTCAGCCCTCCAGCAGCGCGTCCATCTGGCCGACGGCCTGGCTCATGCCCTCCACCATGCCCATCTCGGCCAGCTGCTCCATCTGCTCCCGGCTGTCGAACACGGACCGCAGTTCCATCCGCGTCCCGCCCTCGCGCCCGGTGAGCGTCATCCGGACCGTGGTGACCGGCATCTCCGGGTCCGGCCGCCCGTCCTGGCCGGCGAAGCCGTCGGTGAACTCCAGGGCCGTCGGCGGCGTGACCGAGGAGACCCGCCACCAGCCGCCGAACTTGTCGCCCTCCGGTCCGGTCATGTAGTACGTCACGCCGCCGCCCGGGGTGAGGTCGTGCTCCTCGACGGTCGCCGGGTATCCGGGCGGGCCCCACCAGCGCTCCAGCAGCCGCGGGTCGGCCCACAGCTGCCAGACCCGCTCCACCGGTGCGGCGAAGTCCGCGACGAGGGTGAGCGTGAGGGTGTCGACGTCCTTGTCGACACGGGTGACAGTCATCCGTCCGTTCCTTTCCTGTCGCTTGGTGCGGGCTGCCGGCCGGTGTCCCGGCCGTCCTCCTCGGAGAGCAGGCCGGACATCCGGTCCACCCGGTCCCGCCAGGCCGACTCCAGCGCGTCGAGCGCCTGCCGCGCGCGGGCCACCGCCTCGAAGTCGGTGCGCACGAGCTGCTCCCGTCCGCGCCGCTCCTTGGTGACCAGCCCGGCCCGCTCCAGCACCGTGACGTGTTTCTGCACCGCCGCGAAGCTCATCGGGTACGCGGCGGCCAGCCGTGACACGGACAGCTCACCGCGGACACAGCGGCGGAGCATGTCGCGACGCGTCGCGTCGGCCAGCGCGTGGAACAGCCGGTCCACGGCCCGGTCGGCCTCATCGATCCCATCTACAACCATCTGGTTGTACGTTACGCCCTCACCCGCACGCCCACAACCGCACCCGCACCGCCCGCACCGTCCGGACGGGTCACCCTGGAACCCGCTCGCCGTGAAGCCCCGACACCGGGGTACCCGCCCCCGCATGACGGAGAAGCAGCACTCGGGTGACTCGTACTGGCTGAACACCGCGCCCGGCGGGGAGCCCCGCCCCGCACTGGACGACGACCTCGACGTGGACGTGGCGGTGATCGGCGGCGGCATCGCCGGTCTGTGCACGGCCTGGGAGCTGGCCCGGGCCGGGCGCAGCGTCGCCGTGCTGGAGGCCGACCGGATCGCGGCGGGCGTCACCGGGCACACCACGGCGAAGATCACCGCGCTGCACTCGCTGGTCTACGACAAGCTGCGCCGCACCCGCGGCAGCGAGGGCGCGCGGCTGTACGCCAGGTCGCAGGCGGAGGCCATCGAGCGGACCGCCGGGGTGGTGGCGGAGCTCGGCGTCGACTGCGCGTGGGAGCGCCGCAGCGCGTACACCTACGTCACGGACGCCGCGCGGGTGGACGAGGTGCGCGCGGAGGCGCGGGCCGCGCGGGAGGCGGGCCTGCCCGCGTCCTTCGTGACGGAGACCGGGCTGCCGTTCCCGGTGGCGGGGGCGGTGGAGGTGACGGACCAGGCGCAGTTCCATCCGCGCGAGTACCTGCTGGCGCTCGCCGACGACATCGAGACGCACGGCGGCCGTCTGTACGAGGACACCACGGTGCTGGGCCTGGAGGAGGGCGAGCCGTGCCGGCTGTCGACGGCGACCGGGGCCTCCGTCACGGCCCGGGACGTCGTGGTCGCCACCCACTACCCGCTCTTCGACCGGTCGATGCTGTTCACCCGCCTCTCCCCGCGCCGCGAGCTGGTCGTCGCCGGCCCGGTCCCGGCCGGGCTGGACCCGGACGGCATGTACATCACCCCCGAGGAGGGCACCCGCTCGGTGCGCACCGCGCCCTACGGCGACGACGCCTCGCGCCGGCTGCTGGTGGTCACCGGCGAGCACTTCACGCCCGGCACCGGCGACACCCGCGCCCGCTTCGACCGGCTGGCGCAGTGGGCCCGCCGGCACTTCCCCGGCGTGGAGCTGACCCACTTCTGGGCCACCCAGGACAACGACCCCACCGACACGGTGCCGCTGGTCGGGCCGCTGCACCCGGGCGCCCGGCACGCGTACGTCGCCACCGGATTCGGCGGCTGGGGCATGAGCGGCGGCATGATGGCGGGCCGGCTGCTCGCCGCGCAGATCACCGGCGGGGAGTGCGCCTGGGCCGGGCTGTACGACCCGCGGCGCCTGGCCTCCACCGTGCGTGAGGCGCCGGCCTTCCTCAAGCACCAGGCGCAGGTCGCCAAGCACTTCGTCGGCGGCCGGCTGCGCCCGTCGCCGCCGGTGGAGGCGCTGCCGCCGGGCGAGGGCGCGGTGGTGCGCACGGAGGGCGGCCGGCTGGCGGTCTACCGGGACGACGACGGCGCCCTGCACGCGGTCTCCGCCCGCTGCACCCACATGGGCTGCCTGGTCGACTTCAACGCGGCCGAGCGCGCGTGGGAGTGCCCGTGCCACGGGTCCCGCTTCGACACGGACGGCAAGGTCGTCCAGGGTCCGGCGACCAAACCGCTGGAGCGGCGGGACATCTGAGCCTGCTTTCCGGAGGGGGCGGCCCCCCGCCGACCGGGCCGCCACCGCCCCGGCTCCCATCGGCCCGGTCCCCGCCGACCGGGTGAGCGCGCCGTCCCCTCCGCCCGAGCCGCGACGGCCCCCGCCGCGGACCGCCCTATTGTCATACGGTGATCACACTTTCACGTCGTGTCATCGCCGTCTGTGCCCTCGCCGCCGCCCTCACCGCCTGCGGCGCCACCACCGGCCCCGCCGTGCGGCCGCCCGCCCCCGCGCCCTCCCCCGCCGCCCCGTCGGCTCCCCCCACGCTCGCCGCGGGACCCGCGGGCCTCACCCCGGTCTTCGAGCACGGCCCCCGGGACGCCGGGAAGACCGTCGCCCTCACCTTCGACGCCGACATGACCGCCGACCAGGGCCCGCGGGCCGCGGCGGGCGAGCGCTTCGACCATCCGCGGCTGATCGAGACGCTGCGCGCGCTGGAGGTGCCGGCGACGGTGTTCATGACGGGCCGGTGGGCCGAGGAGTACCCGGACCAGGCCCGTGCCATCGGCCGGGACCCGCTCTTCGAGGTCGCCAACCACTCGTACAGCCACCACGCCTTCACCGGCGACTGCTACGGCCTGCCCACGGTGCCGGAGGAGCGGATGCGGGCCGACGTGGAGCGGGCGTACCAGGTGTTCCGGGCGGTGGGCGTGCCCGATCCGATGCCGTACTTCCGCTTCCCGGGCGGCTGTCACGACCGGCGGGCGCTGAAGGCGCTCATCCCGGCCGGCGTCACGGCCGTGCAGTGGGACGTCGTCGGCGGCGACGCCTTCGCCACCGACGCGGACGCCGTGGCCCGGCAGGTGCTGGACGGGGTGCGGCCCGGTTCGGTGGTCGTCCTGCACTGCACCCGCAGCGCCGCCCCGACGACGGAGGAGGCGGTGCGGACGGTCGTCCCGGAACTGCGCCGCCAGGGGTACCGCTTCGTCAAGGTCTCCGAGCTGATCGGCGCCGCGAACGGCCGCGGCTGACGTCCTACGCTGGAGGCATGAGCGACGACGCGACCGACCGCGACCACTGCCTCGTCGGCACGGACCGCCCGCCGAAGGCGGACGGCCCGCCGTACGCGGCGTGCGTCCAGTGCCAGGAGCCGACGGAGTACCCGGAGACGTACAAGGGCGTCACGCTGTGCCCGGTCTGCGAGTGGCGGGAGGCGGAACGCACCTCCTGCTCCGGCTGACCGGCCCCGCGGTCGCTCCGGCAGGCAGGTGCGCAGGTGTCTCACGGGTGAGGCCGCCCGAGCGAGGGCCGGGAGCGGCCCCCATGGACGGCCGGGACCTTCTGCCGGTAGGGGGCACGGCCCTCGCTACTTCCGCCTCGGCTCCTCGCGCGCCTGCTGGAAGGCCTCGGAGACGGTCTCCAAGGCACCGGACAGCAGCCCCTTGGCCGCTCCCCGGGAGCCTGATTCACGCATCTTGTCCGGGAGTTCGGTCAGCCCGGCGGGCTTGCGCGGCCCGGACTCCAGATCGAGCCGGTTGCACGCCTCGGCGAAGCGCAAGTAGGTGTCCACGCTGGCCACCACGATGCGGATGTCGATCTTGAGTATCTCGATACCGACCAAGGACACCCGCACGAACGCGTCGATCACCAGTCCTCGGTCGAGGATCAGCTCCAGTACGTCGTAGAGACCGCTGGAGCCTCCCCCGCCACGCTGCGGCACCACCTGAGTCATCGCCCATCAGCCCCTTCCCCCCATCCTGGTGCCCGCTCGGCGCCCCTTGATGTCCCTCCGTGCCGGGCCCGGCCGGATCCGCCCGGCAGCGCCCCCGTCCCGCTTGGCACACTGGCCGGGTGAACGACGACCGGACGACACCCGCCCCCGACAGCCCCTTCCGACCCGACCCGGGCGACCGTGACGCGGCGCCGCAGTTCGTGCTGCCCCTGGTGGTCCGTATCGAGCGGGCCGCGCCGCCCGCCCGTACCGACGCCCTGGAGACGGCGGCCCGCGCGGTCCTGGCGATGCTGACCGACGAGCGGTCGGTGGGCGAGGGCGAATGGGCGCAGGCCGTGCGCGACTGGCAGGACGCCCGTATCCGCAAGGTGGTGCGGCGGGCGCGCGGCGCGGAGTGGCGGCGTGCGGAGGCGCTCCCCGGGATCACCGTGACCGGGAAGTCGGCCGAGGTGCGGGTCTTCCCGCCGGTGCCGCTGGACGGCTGGCCCAAGGACCTGGCCCGGCTCCAGGTGTCCGGCACCGACCTCGACGACCCCGGTCCGGTGCCCCCGGCGGACCCCGGCGTGCCGACGCTCTGGATGAACCCGGACCTGGAGATGTCGGCCGGCAAGGCGATGGCCCAGGCCGGTCACGGCGCCCAACTCGCCTGGTGGGAGCTGTCGGACGCGGCCCGTGAGGCCTGGCGGGCGGTCGGCTTCCCGCTCGCCGTGCGCACCGCCGACCCCGCCGACTGGCCCGCGCTGACCGGCGGCGGCCTGCCCACGGTGCGCGACGCCGGCTTCACGGAGATCGCCCCCGGCTCGTGCACCGTCGTGGCGGACCACCCGGCCCTGCGCTGACCCCCGGGCGCGTCCCCCGGATGGACGCGCGGCCGTGCGGCGGCCGTCGGGCGGCCGGAGGCTGGGCGCATGCCGATACGACGTACGACAGCCGCTGCCCTGCTGTCCGGCGCCGTCCTGCTCTCCGCCTCCCTGGCCGCCTGCGGCCCGGCCGGCGACGGCGGGGCCGCGGGCGGAGGCGGCGAGGAGGACGACCGCGGACGGATATGGGCGCAGTCCCTCGACTGGAAGGACTGCCCCGTACCGTCCCCCCTGCAGGGCGGAGGAGAGGCGCCCGAGCCGTTGCCGGACGGCACCCGCTGGCAGTGCGCCGGCATGCGGGCGCCGCTGGACTGGGACAGACCGGGCGGCGAGACCATCGACATCGCCCTGATCCGGGCGGCGTCCCGCGCGGACGCCGCCGACCGCATCGGTTCGCTGCTGTTCAACTTCGGCGGGCCCGGCGAGTCCGGTGTGACCGCCCTGCCCGCCCTCGCCCCCGACTACGAGCAACTCCGTTCCCGTTACGACCTGGTGAGCTTCGACCCGCGCGGGGTCGGCGCGAGCGCCGGGGTCGCCTGCCTGGACGCCGAGGCGGCACAGGCGAGGACCGAGCAGGACGACACCCCCGACGACGGGGACGACGAGGTGACCGCCCTGCTCCAGGCGCGGCAGCGGCACGCGGACGCCTGCGCACGGGAGTCGGGACGCGTGCTGCCGCACGTGGGCACCGAGGACGCCGCCCGCGACATGGACCTGCTGCGTCATCTGCTCGGTGACGAGAAGCTGCACTACTTCGGGATCTCCTACGGCACCGAACTGGGCGGCGTCTACGCCCACTTGTTCCCCGGGCACGTGGGCCGTGCCGTCCTGGACGGCGTCGTGGACCCGACGCTGGACCAGATGGAGGGCGCGCTCGCGCAGGCGGGCGGGTTCCAGCTCGCGTTCGACCACTTCGCCCAGTGGTGCGTGGACACCGGCTGCGCGCTCGGCGACAGCCCGGAGGAGGTCATGGAGCTCGTCATGGGACTGGAGGAGACCCTGGACGACGAGCCGCTGACCGTCGGCGGGGACAGGGTGCTCACCGGTTCCCAGCTGATCGACGCCGTCGTCCGGGCGCTCCACCTGGAGACCGCGTGGCCCGCCCTGGAGGTGGGGCTGCAACTGCTCGCCGCCGACGAGGGCGAGACCCTGCTCGGCCTCGCGGACGCGCTCAACGGCCGTCACGCCGACGGCTACAGCGGCCGGCAGGACGCCCGGACCGCCATCACCTGCGCCGACCGCAGCGACCGTTACACCGTGGACGACGTGCGGGAACAGGCCGCCGCGTTCGAGGAGGCCTCCCCCCTCTTCGGCGACGCCCTGGCGTGGGGCGCGCTGCAGTGCGCCGACTGGCCGGTGCCGGGCAGGGCCGAGCACCCGGACGTGAGCGCGCCGGGCGCGCCGCCGGTCCTGCTCGTCGGCACCACCGGTGACCCGGCGACGCCCTACGAGGGCGCCGCGCGGATGGCGGAGCGCCTCGGCGAGGGCGTGGGCGTGGAACTCACCTACGAGGGCGAGGGCCACGGCGCGTACGGCTCCGGCAACACCTGTGTGCGCGAGGCCGTGAACGCGTACCTGCTGGACGGCACGGTGCCGGCCGCGGGGACCGTGTGCGAGCGGGAGCCGCTCCAGGGCAAGGGGTGACGCCGCCCCCGGAACGGCGGGAGCCGGCCCGGCGGGTCCGTGATCGGCGGACCGGCCGGGCCGGCTCCGTCGTGTCAGCGGTGCGCGCGTCACCGTGCCGCTCCCGTCGCGGCGTCGGCCGCCGTGCAGGCCCTGCTCCGGCCGCGCACATCCTCTTGCCGTGTCCATGGCAGGCGGTGTACCAATGAAGCGCGCGGAACATGAATGTTGTTCATGTTCCGCCCGCCCGGGGGCCGACCGAGCCTGAGGAGCAGCGTATGACCGCGGAACGTCCTCCCTTGCGCGACCGCCGGACCGTCCTGAAGGCGGGGGCCGCCACCGGCCTCGGGCTGGCGGGCGCGCACCTGGTCTCCCCGGGCGCCGCGGCCGCCGCCGCGGGAGGCGGCGGCGGTTATCTCGTCGGCCGGGGGATCTCCGACGCCACCGGCGAGGTCGCCGAGGTCGGCATGATGGGGTACGGCCGATTCGACCAGCAGGCGGCGGGGCTGCACACCCGCCTGCGGGCGCGGGCGTTCGTCGTGGTCGAGGAGGCGAGCGGACGCCGCGTGCTGCTGATCGTCGCCGACTCCCCGATGATCTTCGAGAGCGTGCACCGGGCGGTGCTGCGACGGCTGAAGCAGGCGTACGGCGGTCTGTACACCGAGCGGAACGTGCTCATCACCGCCACCCACACCCACGCGGGACCCGGCGGCCACTCGCACCATCTCCTCTACAACACCACGACGTTCGGCTTCCACCGGGCGACCTTCGAGGCGGTGGCGGACGGCCTGTTCGAGGCGGCGCGCAATGCGCACGACGACCTGGCCCCGTCCGAACTGCTCCTCAGCCACGGCACGTTGACCGGTGCGAGCGTCAACCGCTCGCGGGCCGCCTTCGACCGCAACCCGAAGGCCGACCGGGACCACTTCCCGGACGGCGTCGACACCCTCACCACCCTGCTGCGGGTGGAGCGCGGGGGCCGCACGGTCGGGGCGGTCAACTGGTTCCCGGTGCACGGCACCAGCATGTCCGGCGACAACCGCCTGATCAGCGCCGACAACAAGGGCTACGCGGCCTACCACTGGGAGCGCGAGGTCCACGGCGTCGACTATCTGGCCGACGGCTCCCCGGCGTTCGTCTCCGCGTTCGCCCAGACCAACAGCGGCGACATGTCGCCCAACCTGGACCTGGTGCCGCCCACGACGCCCGCCGACTTCGAGGCCACCCGCGCCAACGGGCTCCGCCAGTACGAGGCGGCCGCGGCCCAGGCGGGGAAGCCCGGCACGCGGCTGTCCGGGCCGGTCGACTCGCGGATGGTGTACGTGGACCTCTCCGACGTCACCGTGCGCCCGGAGTTCACCGGCGACGGGCGGACGCACCGCACGTCCACCCCGTGCGTCGGCGCGGCGATGGCGGCGGGCAGCCTGGAGGACGGCCCGGCCTTCCCCGGCTTCGACGAGGGCGAGAACCCGTTCTGGGACGCCGTCTCCGACTCGATCGTCTACACGGTCTCCCCCGAGCTGAAGCAGGCCCAGGCGCCGAAGGACGTCTTCGTGCCGATCGGGGAGATGAACCGCGTCTACCCGTGGGTGCAGGAGCGGGTGCCGGTGATGCTGGTGCGCATCGGCGGCCTCTACCTGATCGGCATCCCCGGCGAGGTCACCGTCTGCGCGGGCCTGCGGCTGCGGCGCACGGTCGCCGGGATCGTCGGCGCGGCCCTCGACGACGTCCTCGTCGCCGGTTACAGCAACGCGTACGTCCACTACGTGACCACGCCGGAGGAGTACGACGCCCAGCACTACGAGGGCGGCAGCACCCTCTTCGGGCGCTGGCAGCTCCCGGCGCTCCAGCAGACCGCGGCCGAGCTGGCGGTGTCCCTGCGCGACGGCACGGACCTGCCGCTCGGCCCCGAGCCGCCGGACCTGTCCGGCACGGTGCTCTCGCTCCAGCCCGGCGTGGTGCTGGACGCGCCGCCCCTGTTCCGGACGTTCGGCGACGTGCTGGTGCGGCCGCGGGAGAACTACCGGACGGGGGAACGCGTCGAGGTCGTCTTCGCGGGCGCCCACCCGGGCAACGACCTGCACCGCGGTGACACGTACCTGCGGATCGAGCGGCGGGACTCCGGCGGGGCCTGGCGCACCGTCGCCGACGACGGCGACTGGGCGACCCGCTTCCACTGGGCCCGCGACGGGATCGCCGCGTCCAAGGTCACGATCACCTGGGACATCCCCCGGGGCACTCCCCCGGGCGCCTACCGCGTCGTCTACCACGGCGACGCGAAGAGCCTGGACGGGAAGGTCTCGTCGATCACGGGTGTGTCGACGGCCTTCCAGGTGCGCTGAGAGACGCACAGACGCACCCCTCCGGCGACGGGTCAACGGGCCGGGCGGCCGCCGTGACGGCCTGCCCCAACCTCAAATGTTCCTCTGAAGGCGGCCGCGGGACGGTTCGCGCGCCGAGCGCCGGGTCATATCCCCGGCACGCCCGGTGCGGGCGTGCCGGGGGCCGGGCGGGAACGCCGGGGTGCGGGAGGGGACGGGGATGACGACGGTGCGGCTGGGGACCGGGATCGGGTGGCGCCCGGAGATCGCGGACGCGGTGGAGGCCATGCCGGGCATCGACTGGGTCGAGGTGGTGGCCGAGAACGTCTGCCCCGGACACCTGCCCGACTCGCTGCTGCGGCTGCGCGAACGCGGCGTGACCGTCGTGCCGCACGGCGTCTCCCTGGGGCTCGGCGGCGCCGAACGGCCCGACGAGGGGCGCCTGACCGCGCTCGCCGAGCGGGCCACGGCGCTCGGCTCGCCCCTCGTCACCGAGCACATCGCGTTCGTGCGCGCGGGCGGGCCGCTGACCGCCTCCCCCGGCGTCGAGGCCGGACACCTGCTGCCGGTGCCGCGCACCCGCGACGCCCTCGCGGTGCTGTGCGAGAACGTCCGCATCGCCCAGGACGCGCTCCCGGTGCCGCTCGCCGTGGAGAACATCGCCGCGCTGTTCTCCTGGCCCGGCGAGGAGATGACCGAGGGGCAGTTCCTGTACGAACTGGCCGACCGCACCGGCGTACGGCTGCTCATCGACGTCGCCAATCTGCACACCAACCACGTCAACCGCGGCGAGGACCCGGCCGAGGCGCTCGCCGGCCTGCCCCTGGAGGCCCTCGCCTACGTGCACGTCGCGGGCGGGTTCGAGCGGGACGGCGTGTGGCACGACAGCCACGCCCACCCCGTGCCGCGTCCGGTGCTCGACATCCTCACCGGCCTCGCCTCCCGCGTCTCGCCCCCGGGCGTGCTGCTGGAGCGGGACGAGAACTTCCCGCCCCCGGCGGAGCTGGAGCGCGAACTGGACGCGATCCGCGGGGCGGTGGAGGCGGGCGCCCGCAGCCGGTCCGAGGCCCCGGCCGCGGGGGGCGTGCGGGAGCCCGCCCCCGTGGAGGCCGCGGACGGGTCCGCGCGGGAGCGGCTGGCGCTCGCGCAGACGGCGGTGCTGTCCGCGCTGGTCGCGGGGACGCCGGTGCCGGAGGGGTTCGACCGGACACGGATGCGGGTGCAGGCGCGGGCGCTCGCCGCCAAGCGCGCGGACGTCGTCGCGAGGGTGGCCCCGGAACTGCCGGTGATCCTCGGCGACGGCTACCGGCCGGCCTTCCTCGCGTACGCGCAGACCCGGCCGATGACGGGCGGCTACCGGCACGACGCGATGGCCTTCGTGGAGCGGCTGCTGTCGGCCGGACGCCCCGAGGACACGCGGGCGCGGCGCGAGCTGCGCGCGTGGTGGCTCGACCGGTCGGGTCCGCGCCCCCGGTCGCACCGGCCCGTGGTCCGCCTGGCCCGGGCCACCCGCCGCGCGCTGCTGCGCCGCTGAGGCCCCTCCGGGACGCCCGCCGGGGACGCCCGCGCGCGTCAGGCGGAGCGTCGCCCGCCCGCGACACCGCGTCCGGATGGTGAACAAGGCATGGTGCTTTCGCGACCGTGTCCCTTACAAACGGTCCATGTTCTGGGTTCCTCTCCTGCTTCTGGCCTGGGCGATCGCCGGTGTCGCGGGGCTGCGGCTGTGTCGTGCGGCGGTGCGTGAGGCGGCCGCGGGCGGTGAGGACGAGGGGCGGGGTCTGACGCTGTACGAGGCGGCGTTCCTGTCCGGCGGCCCCGTCCGGGTCGCCGACGTCACGCTCGTCGCGATGGCCCGTCAGCGGCGGCTGCTGCTGGCCCACACCGGCTGGGCCACCGTCGTCGACCCGTGCGGGCGGGACGACATCGAGCGCACGGTGATAGGGGCGATCGGACCGGACGGGCAGTCGCCCATAGCGCCGGTGCGGAAGGCGGCGGCGGCCGCGGAGACGGTGCGCGCGCTGGCGGACCGCCTGGTGCGCGCCGGGCTCGCGGTGCCGGAGGGCGACGGGCGGACCGTCGCGGAGGCGCTGCGCCGGACGCGGCTCGCGGCGGCGGCCGTGGCCGGGCTGGCCGCCGCCGCGCTGCTCGTGCCCACGCCGTCGCAGATGCCGCGCTCGTTGGTCGCCCTGTGGTTCGCGTTGCCGCTGGTGTTCACGCTGGGGTGTCTGGCCATTGCACGGTTCGAGCTGAGCCCCGCCTCGCGCTGGGCATCCCCCGCGGGTCAGCGGCTGCTGGCCTCCGTGCGGCGGGCGGCGGCCGGCGACCCCGACGACGACCGCGCGTATCTCACCTCCGTCGCGGTGCGCGGGGTGCGGGCGGCGGGCGGACCGCAGGTGCGCGCGGCCTTCGCGCACCGGGAGCCGCACCCGGAGGGCTGACCGGGCGGTGGCTCCGGGGCGGTGAACCGGCCGCCGACACCAGGCGGCCGGTCCTTGCCCGGCCCCACGCGGGCCGAAACCATCCCTTCTGTCGCTGCAGCGCTCCGAAGGGATCACCGATGAGAACCGCCGCCGTCCTGGTGACAGCCGGGTCCTTGCTCCTCACCGCCCCGGCGGCCGCCGCCCGGACCCCGGCGTCCGCGTCCGCGTCCGAGGCGCGCGGCACCGCGGTGGCCGCCGCGCGCGCCGCTTCCGCGGGCATCGACTTCGGCCCGTGCGCGAAGGAGCAGGAGCTGCCGCCCACCGTGGAGTGCGGCACGCTGCGCGTCCCGCTCGACTACGCCCGCCCGGACGGCGAGCGGATCCGGCTGACCGTCAGCCGCTCCCGGGCCACCGGGAAGGACCCGGCGACCGGGCGCGCGGTGCCCCGGCAGGGCTCCCTGGTGCACAACCCGGGCGGGCCGGGCGCGAGCGGGATGCACTTCCCCATGACGGGCGTGGTCCCGGGCTGGAAGCGGCTCGCGGCGGCCTACGACCTGGTCGGCTACGCGCCGCGCGGGGTGGGCCGTTCCGCCCCGCTGTCGTGCGTCGACCCGAAGACGTTCCACCAGGGTCCCGCGCCGGCGCCCCGGCACCCCTCGGCGGAGGTCAAGCGGGAGCGCGCGGCCCGCGCGGCGGCGTACGCGCGGGGGTGCGCCGAGCGGTCCGGCGACGCGCTGCGGCACTACACCTCGCTGAACAACGCCCGTGACCTGGACGTGCTGCGCGCCGCGCTGGGCGAGACCCGGCTGACGTTCCTCGGCTCGTCGTACGGCACGTACATCGGGGCGCTGTACGCGACGCTGTTCCCCTCGCACGTGCGGCGGATGGTGTTCGACTCGGCGGTGAACCCGGCGCCGGAGCGGATCTGGTACCGCAACAACCTCGCCCGGTCGGCCGCGTTCGAGGGCCGCTGGGCGGACTTCCGGGCCTGGGCGGCCCGCCACCACGACGTGTACGGGCTGGGCGACACCGCGCGGAAGGTGCGGGACAGCTACGACCGGGTGCGCGAACGGCTGGCGCGGGAACCGGCGGGCGGGAAGGTCGGACCGGCGCAGCTGCACACGGCGATGCTCGGGGCGGCGTACTACGACGACCACTGGCCGCAGCGCGCGCACGCCCTGTCGGCGTACCTGAGGGGCGACCCCGGGCCACTGGTCGAGCAGGCCGAGGAGCACCCGGAGGCGGCGGCGGAGGCGGAGAACACGCGCGCGGTGTACCTGGCCGTGGAGTGCAACGACGCCCCCTGGCCGACGGACTTCGCCGTGTGGGACCGGGACAACACCCGGCTCGCGCGCCGGGCGCCGTTCGAGACCTGGCACAACGTGTGGACCAACCTCCCCTGCGCCTACTGGCCCGCGCCCCGGCAGCGGCCGCTGGACGTGCGCGCCGGGAAGGGCGCGCTGCCGCCGACGCTGATCCTGGCGGCCGAACGGGACGCGGCCACCCCGTACGACGGGGCCCTCGAACTGCACCGGCGGCTGGCCGGGTCCGCCCTGGTGACGGAGCGGGACGCCGGCAGTCACGGACTGGCGGGCGGCGCCGGCGCGTGCGTGAACGAGCACCTGACGGCGTATCTGCTGGAGGGCCGGGTGCCGGGGCGGCGCGCGTCCTGCGCACCGCCCCCGGCGCCCGAGCCGGCGCCGCCCGCGGCCTGAGACCGGGCGGGCGTCAGGCCAGGCCGGCGACCAGGTCGGCGACGTCCTTGCGGCGGCCGGTGAAGAACGGGATCTCCTCACGGACGTGCATGCGGGCCTCGGAGCCGCGCAGGTGACGCATCAGGTCGACGATGCGGTGCAGTTCGTCGGCCTCGAAGGCGAGGATCCACTCGTAGTCGCCGAGGGAGAACGAGGCGACCGTGTTGGCGCGCACGTCCGGGTAGCCGCGGGCCATCTTGCCGTGGTCCGCGAGCATCCGGCGGCGGTCCTCGTCCGGCAGCAGGTACCAGTCGTAGGAGCGCACGAACGGGTAGACGCTCACGTAGTCGCGGGGGGTCTCGTCGGCGAGGAACGCCGGGATGTGCGAGCGGTTGAACTCGGCGGGGCGGTGCAGCGCCATGTTCGACCAGACCGGCTCGAGCGCGCGGCCGAGGCGGGTGCGGCGGAAGAGGTTGTAGGCCTCCTGGAGCTGGTCGGCGGTCTCCGCGTGCCACCAGATCATGAGGTCGGCGTCCGCGCGCAGGCCCGACAGGTCGTAGGTGCCGCGGATCGTGACGTCCTTGGCGGCGAGCTGGTCGAACAGCTCCTGGACCTCCTCGGCGTAGCCGGCGCGGTCCTCCGGCAGGACGTCCTTCAGCTTGAACACGGACCACAGGGTGTAGCGGATGACCTCGTTGAGGTCCTTGGCCAGCTTGCCCTTGTTGGGGATCCGTTCGGGCGCGGGGGTGGTGGCGTCGTCACTCATGTCCCTTATTCTCCTGCTCCTCGGTGAAGGCTTTGCACCGGGTGCGCGGTGAGCTCTTCCGCACCGCGCAGGTCACCCCGGATCCGGTCGGCGGCGGCGTACGCGCTCGCGATGCACGCGGGGACGCCGACGCCGTCGTACGCGGCGCCGCACACGGCCAGCCCGGACAGGCCCGCGAGGTGCGCGCGGACGCGGTCCACTCGGGCGTGGTGGCCGACCGGGTACTGGGGCAGGCCGTCGTCCCAGCGGGTGACGCGGGCGGCGACCGGGGCGGCGTCCAGGCCGGTGGCCGCCTTCAGGTCGTGCCGGGAGAGCTCCACCAGCTCGTCGTCGTCGCGGTGCAGGATCTCCGTCTCGCCGTGGCGGCCCACGGAGGTGCGTACGACGGTCAGGTCCGGGTTCTCCTCGGCGATCCAGCCCCACTTGCGGGAGGCGAAGGTGGCCGCCTTGATGGAGCGGCCCTCCACGGGCGGCACCAGGAACCCGCTGCCCTCGGGCAGCCGTGCCTCGTCGCGCCGGTAGGCGAGGGTGACGAGCGCCATCGAGGCGTACTCGACGGCGGACAGCTCGGCGGCGGCGCCCGGCGCCTCGGCGCGCAGCAGTCCGGCGGCGGCCGGGGCGGGCACGGCGACGACGACCGCGTCGGCGTGCAGCACCTCGCCGCCGGCGACGAGCCGCCAGCCGTCGTCCGGTTCGCGGCGCAGTGCGGTGACCGGGGTGCCGGTGAGGATGCGGGCGCCGCGGGAGCGCAGGGAGTCGGCGACCGCGAGCGGCAGGGTGCCCACGCCGCCCGCGACGCCCGTGAAGACGGGCCCGCTCCGCCGGTCGGCGGCCGTCCTCGCCTGCACGGCGCGGACCGCTTCGGTCAGGGTGGTGTGCGCGCGGGCTTCCTCGAAGAGCTGCGGGACGGCCGAGCGCATCGAGATGCGGTAGGCGTCCCCCGCGTACACCCCGCCGAGCAGCGGCTCCACGAGCCGGTCGACGACCTCCCGGCCGAACCGCTCGGCGACGTACTCACCGATGGCGACGTCGTCGCCGATCCCGGTGGGCGGCAGCTCGGCGTCCCGCCCGATCCGGGCGAGGCCCTCGTCGGACAGCACCCCGGTGAGGGCGGCGGCGGTGCCGGGGACGCCCATGACGTGTCCCTTCGGCATGGGGCGCAGGGCGCCGCGGGTCCACAGGGCCGCGGTGGCGGTGGCGGGCGGCTGGAGCCGGTCGGACAGCCCCACGGCGCGGGCGAGTCCCACCGCCTCGGGCCGGCGGGCCAGCAGCGACTCCGCCCCGAGGTCGACGCGGGCGCCCGCGATCTCGCCGGGCAGCAGCTTGCCGCCGACCCGTTCCGAGGCCTCCAGGACGGTGACCCGCGCCCCGTGCTCCAGCAGCCGGTGCGCGGCGGCCAGTCCGGCGATGCCCGCTCCGACGACGACGGCGTGCCGGCCGCCGCCCCTGTGTGATCCGCTCATGCCTCCCACCTTCTCAGATGCCGCACGCCGGTCCGCCAGGGCCGTGTGGCCCCCTCGAGTCCCTACCGTGACCCCCTTGCGACCGTCCGGCCCGAACGCCCGCCCCCCTTACGGCGTCTCAGGGATGTCAGCCGTCAGGACACGAGGGGGAGCCCGCATGCGCACACGACGATCCGCACGATCCGTACGATCCGCCCACGCCCTCGCCGGGGCCCTGCTGGCGGCGGCCCTCGCGGTCACCGGGTGCGGCGCGTCCGGCGACAGCGCCGACAGCGGGGCCGGGGCGGGGAAGGGGGCGGCGGCGGACGAGAGGGCGGCCGTGGACGCCGCGCCCGAATCCGGGAAGCAGGGCGCGCCGGGCGGCGCGGCGGACCGGTCCGCGGCCTCCGCGTCCCGGGTGGCGGCGGAGCACATCATCCGCACCGCCTCCCTGACGGTGCGCGTCGAGGACGTGCCGACGGCGCTCGGGGAGGCCCGTGCCGCGACCGCGAACGCGGGCGGCTACGTCGGCGACGAGACCACCCGCCGGGACGGGCGGGGCCATGAGCGCACGCGCGTGGTGCTGCGCGTGCCCGTCGACGCGTACGAGGGGGTGCTGGCCGAGCTGGAGGGCACGGGCACCCTCGTCGAGCGCAGCGCGCAGGCGGAGGACGTCACCGGCCAGGTCGTCGACGTGGAGAGCCGGATCCGGTCGCAGCGGGCCAGCGTGGCGCGGATCCGCGAGCTGATGGACCGGGCGGCCGAGCTCAGCGACGTGGTGACGCTGGAGGGCGAGCTGAGCAGCCGCCAGGCGGACCTGGAGTCGCTGCTCGCCCAGCAGGCGTCCCTGAAGGACCGCACGAGCCTCGCCACCATCACCCTCACGCTGTCCGAGACACCCGTGAAGGAGGCGGAGAAGGACGACGACCCCGGCTTCCTGGACGCGCTCGCGGGCGGCTGGGACGTCTTCCTGACGATGCTGCGCTGGCTGACGGTGGCGCTGGGCGCGGTCCTGCCGTTCGCGGCGGTGGCGGCGGTGGTCGTCCTGGTGTGGAGCAAGCTGATCGCCCCCCGGCTGCGGCGCCGCCCGCGGCCCGGACCCACGACCGGCGGTCCGGGCCCGGACTCGCCGCCCGTCGCCCCGCCGGTTCCCGGGCGCGCCCCGGACGCCGGGAACGGCGACGCCTGAGGGACGGTCCCGGACCCTCCCCCCGTAGCGTGGGCGGCATGGACAAGAGCGCTGTGAGGGAACGGCTGGTCGTGATCGGCGGCGACGCCGCGGGCATGTCCGCGGCGTCGCAGGCCCGGCGGATGAAGGGTCCGGACGAGCTGGAGATCGTGGCGTTCGAACGCGGCCACTTCACCTCCTACTCCGCCTGCGGCATCCCCTACTGGGTGGGCGGCGACGTCGAGGACCGGGACCTGCTGATCGCGCGCACCCCCGAGGAGCACCGCGCCCGGGGCATCGACGTGCGGCTGCGCACCGAGGTCACGGAGATCGACCTGGACCGGGGGCGGGTGCGCGCCCGCGACCTGGAGTCCGGCGCCGAGTCGTGGACGCCGTACGACAAGCTGGTCATCGCGACCGGTGCGCGGCCGGTCCGCCCGGAGCTGCCCGGCATCGACGCGCCCGGGGTGCACGGGGTGCAGACGCTGGACGACGGGCAGGCGCTGCTGGACACGCTGGCCGGCGCCGGCGGGCGCCGCGCGGTGGTCGTGGGGGCGGGCTACATCGGCGTGGAGACGGCCGAAGCGATGATCAGGCGCGGCTACGAGGTGACGGTCGTCAACCGGGGCCGGGAGCCGATGGCGACGCTCGACCCCGACATGGGCAGGCTGGTGCACGAGGCCATGACCGGCCTGGGCATCACGATGGTGAACGACGCCACGGTGACCGCGCTGCCCACCGACGACGACGGCCGGGTACGGGCGGTGGCCACCGCGGACGCCGAGTACCCCGCCGACGTCGTCGTCCTGGGCATCGGCGTACGCCCCGAGACCACGCTCGCGCGGGACGCCGGACTGCCCCTCGGCGCGCACGGCGGGCTGCTCACCGACCGGTCGATGCGGGTGCGCGGGCAGGAGAACGTGTGGGCGGGCGGCGACTGCGTGGAGGTGCTCGACCTGGTCTCCGGGCAGTTGCGGCACATCCCGCTGGGCACCCACGCCAACAAGCACGGCCAGATCATCGGCACGAACGCCGGCGGCGGCTACGCCACCTTCCCGGGGGTGGTCGGCACGGCGGTCAGCAAGGTGTGCGACCTGGAGATCGCGCGCACCGGACTGCGGGAGAAGGACGCCCACCGCGTGGGCCTGCGCTTCGAGACGGTGACGATCGAGTCGACCAGCCGAGCGGGCTACTACCCGAACGCCTCCCCCATGACGGTGAAGATGCTGGCGGAGCTGGGCACGGGCCGGCTGCTCGGCGTCCAGATCGTCGGCCGCGAGGGCGCGGGCAAACGCGTGGACATCGCGGCGGTGGCCCTCACGGCGGGCATGACGGTCCACCAGGTCGCCGCACTGGACCTGGGCTATGCCCCGCCGTTCTCCCCGGTGTGGGACCCGGTCCAGGTGGCGGCGCGGAAGGCGGCGGCGAAGGTGGGGCGGTAAGGACAGGGGGCGGGGCGGGGGGGAGCGCGCGCTGCGGGCGACGGGCGTGCGCTCCCCTGCCGTCGCCGGTCACGCCGTCCCGTTGCGCCGGGCCCGCGGCGCCTTCCCCGCGCCGCGGACGGTCGAGGAGACATACGCACGGCGGGCGGGCGGCGTTCAGGGGGCCGTTGATTCACCGGCGGCCGTCCGGGCACTAGGGGGGTGTGGTCATCCCCGTCCATGACGTGAACCCCGCGCGGCGCACTCCCTGGGTGACGTACGCGCTGATCATCGCCAATGTCGTCGTCTTCGTCGCGTTCACGCCCGGTGTCGCGGGCTCCCTGACCGGGGGCGGCGGCAGCCTGGCCGACCTGTGTCACCTCCAGGCGTTCCTGGAGCGGTGGGCGGTGGTGCCCAGGGAGCTGATCCACCACCGGCTGCCGGATCTCGTGCCGACGGGCGGGACCGGCGTGGGCCCGCAGGGTCCGGGGTGCGTGATCGGGCCGCCCGGCTACGAGAAGTCGCCGGAGCTGAGCGTGCTGACGGCGATGTTCCTGCACGGCGGCTGGCTGCACCTGCTGGGCAACATGCTGTTCCTGTGGATCTTCGGCAACAACATCGAGGACCGCATGGGGCACCTCCGCTTCCTGCTGTTCTACCTGCTGTGCGGCTACGCGGCCGCGTACGGCTTCGCCCTCCTGAACAACGGCTCGGGCGAGCCGCTGATCGGCGCGTCCGGCGCGGTCGCCGGGGTCCTGGGCGCCTACCTGGTCCTCTATCCGCGGGCGCGGGTGTGGGTGCTGGTGCCGTTCCTGATCTTCCTGCCGCTGCGGCTGCCCGCGTGGATCGTGCTGGGCCTGTGGTTCGTGCTCCAGGCGCTGTACTCGGCCGGGCAGGGCGTCACGGACGCGGGCACGGTGGCGTACGCGGCGCACGTCGTCGGCTTCGTCGTCGGCATGCTGCTGGCCTGGCCGCTGAAGCCGGGCACTCCCCCGCCGCCCGAGCCGCGCGGCATGCTCTTCGGCCGGCGGGCGCGGGCGGGCTGGTAGGCGATCCCCGCTTGACCGCCCGCGCGTCCGGACTCGGCCGGAGGCCCGGGCCCTCCCCCGTGGGGCGACGGCGCTCGGGAACGCGGAAAGCCGGTGCGGCGCGCGGGGGCGCGCCGCACCGGCTTCACCGACGGCCCGCGGGCCGTCTGCGGACGATCGGCTGTGTACCGTCAGCGGGCGGTCGTCGTGTGGACGTACTCCACCAGCCGCGTCAGGGCGTCCGCGTCGGTGGACGGCATGACGCCGTGGCCGAGGTTGAAGATGTGGCCCTCCAGACCGGCCGCCGCGTCCAGCACCTCCTGCGCCTTGGTCTCGACGGCCTCGCGGCCGGCGAACAGCACGGTCGGGTCCAGGTTGCCCTGGAGCGCCTTGCCGGGGCCGACGCGGCGGACGGCCTCGTCCAGCGGGACGCGCCAGTCGACGCCGACGACGTCCGCGCCGGCCTCGCCCATCAGCCCGAGCAGCTCGCCCGTGCCGACGCCGAAGTGGATGCGCGGGACCTCGTAGGGGGCCACCGCGTCGAACACCTTCGCCGACGCGGGCAGCACCGAGCGGCGGTAGTCGGCGGGGGCGAGGGCGCCGGCCCAGGAGTCGAAGAGCTGGACGGCCGAGGCGCCGGCCTCGATCTGCACCTTCAGGAAGGCGGCCGTGATCTCCGCGAGCCGGTCGAGCAGGTCCGCCCACAGCTCCGGGTCGCCGTACATCATCGCCTTGGCGTTCTCGTACGTGCGGGACGGGCCGCCCTCGACGAGGTAGCTGGCGAGGGTGAAGGGGGCGCCCGCGAAGCCGATCAGCGGGGTCGCGCCCAGCTCCCGGGTCAGCGTCCCGATCGCCTCGGTGACGTACGGGACGTCCTCGGGGGTCAGGTCGCGCAGCCGGTCCAGGTCGGCGCGGGTGCGCACCGGCTGCTCGACGACCGGGCCGACGCCCGGCTTGATGTCGAGGTCGATGCCGATGGCCTTGAGGGGCACGACGATGTCGCTGAAGTAGATGGCCGCGTCGACCTGGTGGCGGCGCACCGGCTGGAGCGTGATCTCGGTGACCAGGTCGGGGCGCATGCAGGAGTCGAGCATGCCGATGCCCTCGCGCACCTTGCGGTACTCCGGCAGGGAGCGCCCGGCCTGCCGCATGAACCACACCGGGGTGTGCGGCACCGGCTCACGCCGGCACGCCTTGAGGAAGGCACTGTCGTACGTCGAAGTCGGCTGGCTGCCCGTCGGGCTCACGTTGGCGCTCACACCGGCCAGTCTCGCATGTCGCCGGAACGGTCCCGGCCGCCGGGGATCCCGGGTGGCGGGGGTCACCCTCGCCGCCCGCCCGGCCGCCGGGCCGCTCACCGGGAGCGGGGGCGCGCGGCGGGGATGCGGTGTGATCCGGACACCCCCGGACGGCACGGGTGTCCCTCCCTGCGCCGACGGCCCGTTCCGCTTAACCTTCCCCGCATGGGTGCGGCTCAGGGACGACTGTCGGACGGCGCTGGCGGAATGGACGAACCGAAGGAGGGGGGCGACACCGGACCCGGGGGTGCGTCCCCGCTGCCCTTCCGGGCCGCTGTCGACGCGTTGCGCGGCGCGCGGCTGCGGCCGCAGATCGAGGTCGAGCCCACCCCCGCGCCGAAACGGCTCGCGCCGTACGCGCACGCGCTGGAGGCGGCGGTCGTGGACGGCGAGGAGGACCTCGCCGACGGCCGGCTGGTGCTGCTGTACGACCCGGCCGGGCACGAGGCATGGCGGGGCACGTTCCGGCTGGTGACCCTGGTCCGTGCGGAGCTGGAGCCGGAGATGGCGGCGGACCCGCTGCTGCCGGAGGTGTGCTGGTCCTGGCTGACGGGTGCGCTCACCGCGCGCGGGCTGGCGTTCGGCGAGCCCAGCGGGACGGTGACGCGGGCGAGCTCCCACTACTTCGGCGGGCTGTCCGAGCGCCCGGCCGCCTCGCAGATCGAGATCCGCGCCTCCTGGACGCCGCGCGAGGGGCTGGGCGGGGTGCCGGACACGGCGGCCCATCTGGTCGCGTGGTGCGACCTGCTCGCGCAGGTGGCGGGGCTGCCGCCGGCCACCCCCGGTGACGCGTCGGTGGTGACGCTTCCGCAGCGGCGGGGGCCGCAGTCGCGCTGAGCGCTCCGCCGGCCGGTCGAGGTCCGCTCGAGGACCGGTCAAGGACCGGTCAAGGACCGGTCGCACGCCGGCCGGGCACCGGTCGGTTTCGGCCACTCGTCGTGGGACGTCTCCCGGATGCCCGCCGGACGCCTCACCGGCCGTCTCTTTGTCGATACGGCCACATTCGGAAGCGTTGCGACGCAGACCGAAACCGTTCGATCTTCGAATGATCGATCGCGCGTCCGAATTGCCCGGATTGTTACTCACCGGATCGTGATCATTTCCTAAAGGACATCAGGTTTGCTGCCGAAGACGACTGTGACCTTGAAAACACGGTTCGTCCCGGCTTCACTCCCACGAGCCGCCCCCGTCCCGCACCCAGGAGGCCTGGTGTCCGTTCTCCTCGAGCAGCCCTCAAGCCTGGTCGCCTACCGCCCGAACAAGCCGACCGCCATGGTGGTCGTGGCCGACCCGCGCGTCCGTAACACCGTCACCCGCCATCTGTGGGCGCTCGGTGTGCGCGATGTGATCGAGGCCTCGTCCGTCGCGGAGGCTCGTCCCCGCATCGGCAACCCCCGCGACATCTGCGTCGCCGAAGTCCATCTGCCGGACGGTTCCGGCCTCACCCTCCTCTCCGAGACCCGCGCCGCGGGCTGGCCCAACGGCCTCGCCCTCTCGGCCGCCGACGACATCGGCGCCGTGCGCAACGCGCTGGCGGGCGGGGTGAAGGGCTACGTCGTCACCGGCACGCGCACCAACCTCGGGCTCCCCACCCGACCGGGTGCCGCTCCCATCGGCGCGGCCGCCGCCCGCCTCCACCGCCGTCCCCCGGGTGCCCCGAGCCACCCGGGTGGCTACCGCGAGCTGTCCGGCCGTGAGGTCGAGGTGCTGCGGCTGGTCGCGGAGGGCCAGTCGAACAAGGCGATCGGCGTCTCCATGGGCCTGTCCGCCCTCACCGTGAAGAGCCACCTCGCCCGCATCGCCCGCAAGCTCGGCACGGGCGACCGCGCCGGGATGGTGGCGGTGGCCCTGCGCACCGGCATCATCCACTGACCCCGCCCTCCGGACGGTCCGCGCCTTCCGGCATCCCGCCCCGACGCCCCTTCCCGCGCCCGCCGACGCCCCCGCGTCGGCGGGCGCCGCCGCGCGTGGCACCGCCGGGGTCGCGCGGCGGCCTGTTCTCGCTGGTCGGCGGGGTCACCGGGCGGAGGGACGGACCGGGGACCGGCCCGTACGGATACTCTTGACAGGTGACCGACGCCCACGACACCGCAGCAGACAGTTCACTGCGCACCACCGGAGGCGCCCCTCCGGACGACGGCGGATCCTCTGCTGCACAGGCGCCGATCCCCCTGCTGGAGCCCCGCGAGGGCGTCCCGGCCGTGGTCGCCGACGAGGCCGCCCTCGCCGAGGTCGTCGCCGCGTTCGCCGCGGGCCGCGGGCCCGTCGCCGTGGACGCCGAGCGCGCCTCGGGCTACCGGTACGGACAGCGGGCCTACCTCGTCCAGCTCCGGCGCGAAGGCGCCGGCACCGCGCTGATCGACCCGGTCGCCTGCCCCGACCTGTCCGCCCTCGGCGAGACGCTGTCCGGCGTGGAGTGGGTGCTGCACGCCGCCACCCAGGACCTGCCCTGCCTGCGCGAGATAGGCATGGTGCCGACGCGGCTCTTCGACACCGAGCTGGCCGGCCGGCTGGCCGGGTTCCCGCGGGTCGGGCTCGGCGCGATGGTCGAGAACGTGCTCGGCTTCCAACTGGAGAAGGGCCACTCCGCCGTCGACTGGTCCACCCGCCCGCTGCCCGAGCCCTGGCTGCGCTACGCCGCGCTCGACGTCGAGCTGCTGGTCGACCTGCGGGACGCGCTGGAGAAGGAGCTGGACCGGCAGGGCAAACTGGACTGGGCCCGGCAGGAGTTCGACGCGATCGCCTCGGCGCCGCCGCCCGAGCCGCGCAAGGACCCGTGGCGGCGCACCTCCGGCATGCACAAGGTCCGCCGCCGGCGGCAGATGGCCGTCGTACGGGAGCTGTGGCAGACCCGGGACCGGATCGCCCGCCGCCGTGACGTGTCCCCCGGCAAGGTGCTGTCCGACGCGGCGATCGTCGAGGCCGCCCTCGCCATGCCGTCCGACCCGCACGCGCTGGCCGCGCTGAACGGCTTCGGGCAGCGGGTGGGCCGCCGCCAGCTCGAACAGTGGCAGGCGGCGGTCGACCGGGCGAAGGCGCTGAGCGAGGACCGGCTGCCCCAGCCCGGCCAGCCGGTGACCGGTCCCCCGCCGCCGCGCGCCTGGGCCGACAAGGACCCGGCGGCCGCGGCCCGGCTGTCCGCCGCGCGAGCGGGCGTGACCGCCCTGGCGGAGCGGCTGAACATGCCCGCGGAGAACCTGATCACGCCGGACACGGTCCGCAGGGTCTGCTGGGAGCCGCCGTCCCCGGCCACGGCCGAGACGGTCGCCGCGACCCTGACCGCCCACGGCGCCCGCGCCTGGCAGGTGGAGCAGGTGACGCCGGTGCTGGTGGCGGCGTTCACGGCCTGACCACCGCCCCGGAGGGACGCGGCCGGGCCGCGGGCCCGTCGACAGGGTCTCCCGTCGGCGGGCCGTGTCGCCCGTCGGCGGGGGCGCATCACCCGACGCCCCGTCGGCCCGCCCCCTGACGCCTCCGGCCGGGAGACGCCCGCCCCTCGCACACACCACCCCGCCTCCCGCCACCGGGACGGCCCCCGCACGGGCGGGGGGCCGTCCCGCAGTCGGGCGAGGACGCCGGGAGCCCCTCCCGGCAGACCTCGTCGGCCTCCGGCCGGACCGCCCGCCAGGGCCGGCGGGCGCACGCGAGCGGCCCCGCGGACCGGCGTCGCGGACCCGGCCGCGGGCCGGGCACACGCCCCCGCCGCCGTCCGCGAGGCCGCTCGCGTGCCCGTGTCGCCCGGCGTCGGTGCCGGGCGGTGTCCCGTCCCCGTGCCACGATGCCCGCATGCGGGTTGTCGTGGTGGGGGCCGGGCAGGTGGGCGGGACCGTGGTCAAGTCGCTCGCCGAGGCGCACGAGTGCACGGTGATCGACGTCGACCGGGCGCGGCTGGAGGCCGTGTCGCACGCCTACGACGTACGGACCGTGCACGGCAGCGGCACCCGGCGCGAGACGCTGCTGGAGGGCGGCGTCGCCGACGCCGACCTGGTGATGGCGTGCACCTCGCGGGACGAGGTCAACCTGGTCACCGCCATGCTCGCCCGCCGGCTGTCGTCGGCGCGGACGGTCGTACGGGCCACCGGGACGGACTACCTCGAGGCGTGGCGGGCGGGTGACCTGGACGTGGACCTCCTCGTCTCGACGGCGTTCGAGACGGCGAACGCCGTCGAACGCGTCCTGCACGTGCCGGGCGCCCGGCACGTGGACTTCTTCGCCCACGGCGAGGTGGTCGTCATCGGCGTCGACGCCCGCGGGACGGCGGCCCCGCGGCTCGTCGGACGTCCGCTGCGGGACGCGGGACTGCCCGCCGCGTCCCGGGTGGTCGCCCTCGTACGCGACGGGGACTGGACCGTGCCGGGCGCGGACGAGGTCGTACGGGAGGACGACTGGATCATCGCGATGGCGTCCCCCATGGCGGCCCGTGCCTGGAGCCGGGTGGTCACCGGCGCCGACCCCGTCGACGACGTGGTGATCTACGGCGCGGGGCGCATGGGCACCGCTGTGGCGCGGGTGCTGCTCGACCGGGGCGTCACGGTGCGGATCGTCGAACCGGACGCGGCCCGCGCCCGCGAGGCCGCCGCCACGCTGGACCGGGCGCGGGTGTTCCGCACGAGGGGCCTGGACCCGGCGTTCCTGCACCGCGAGCGCATCGGCACGGCGGGGGCGGCGGTGCTGGCGGCGAAGGACGACTCGCGCAATCTGCACGCGGCGGTGCTGGTGAAACTGCACGGGGTGCGGCTGGCCCTGACGGTTCTCGACGACCCCGCCGCCGCCGAGGTCTTCAAGGCGGCCGGCGTCGACGTGACGATCGACCCGGGCGACGAGACCGCCGAGAAGATGGCCCGCTTCACGTTCGGGGAGCGCACCCGCCAGATGGCGATGCTGGGCGACGACCGTTTCGAGGTGCTGGACGTCACCGTCCGGCCCGGCAGCCGGTTCGCGCACCGTCCGGTCGGCGCCGTGCCCGGCGCGGCCGTGGGCGCGATCGTGCGGGACGGCACGGTGTCCTTCCCCGGCGACGGGGACGAACTGCGGCCCGGGGACCGGGTCGTCGTCCTCACCGAGCCCGACCGCGTCCCCGCGATCGAGCACGACCTGTGAGGCCGCCGCGTCCGCTGCCGCACCGTCGCCGGTGGTCCGCGCGCGGGCGGACCGGCGTCGACGTGCGGACGGCGCTGGGCGTCGTCGGCGCCCTCCTCGCCTGGTTCGCGCTCGCGTTCGTGCCGCCGGCGGCCGTGGCGCTCGCGGCCGGCGAACCCCCGTGGCCGTTCCTGGTCCCCGGGTTCGCCGTGGCGCTGACCGGCCTGGCGCTGAAGCGGCTGACGGGGCCGCGGCCCCCGCTGGGCGTGCGGGAGGGGTTCCTCGTCGTCGTCGCCGTGTGGCTGCTCGCGCCCGCGTTCGGCGCGGTGCCGTTCCTGCTCGGCCGTGTCCCCCAGCTCGACCGCCCGGTCGACGCCTGGTTCGAGGCGATGTCGGGGTTCACCGCGACGGGGGCGACCGTCGTCGGCGACCTGGACGCGCTCGGGCCGGACATGCTGTTCTGGCGCCAGTTCACCCACTGGCTGGGCGGCGCGGGCATCATCGTGCTGGCGCTCGCGGTGCTGCCGCGGCTGCGCATCGGCGGCCGTGAGCTGCTGCGGTCCGAGCTGCCGGGGCCCGTGGAGATGGAGACGCTCGGCGCGACAGTGCGGGGCACGGCCCGGCGGCTGTGGAAGGTGTACCTGGCGGTGACGGCGGCCGGCGTGCTGGTGCTGGCCGCCCTGGGGTGGTCCGGGCTCGACCGGCGGATGGGCCTCTTCGACGCGTTCTCCTACGCGACGTCCGCCGTGTCCCTCGGCGGGTTCGCCCCGCACGACGACTCGGCGCGCGGTCTCGCGCCGGTGACGCAGTGGGTGCTGTGCGGGCTGATGGCGGTGGCGGGGGTGAACCTGCTGCGGCTGTACCGTCTCGCCGCGCTGCGCCAGGTGCGGGCCGCCGCGCGTGACGAGGAACTGCGGCTGTACGCCGTCCTGCTCGTCGTCAGTTCCTGCGTCGTGGCGGCCGAGCTGTGGGCCTCCGGTGCGGCGGGCGGACCCGACGGCCTCCGGCACGGGGCGTTCCAGGCGGTGTCGGTGATGACCACCACCGGCTTCGCCACGGCCGACTGGGCGGAGTGGGGCACGGTCGCCACGCTCACCCTGCTGGGGCTGATGTTCGTCGGGGCGTGTGCCGGGTCGGCGAGCGGTTCGGTCAAGGTCGTCCGCCATCTCGTGCTCTTCCGCTTCACCCGGCGCGAGCTGGAGCAGGCCGTGCACCCGGACGCGGTCCTGCCGGTGCGGGTGAGCGGCCGGGTGGTCGGCGCGCAGGCGCTCCGCTCGGTGCTGCTGTTCGCGCTCCTCTACGTCCTCACCCTGGCGCTGGGGACGTTCGGCCTGGCCCTGGACGCCGGGGCGGAGACGGGCGGCGGCGGTGTGTTCACCGCGCTGGGAGCCGCCGCGGCCTGCCTCGGCAACGTCGGCCCGGCCTTCGGGGAGCTGGGCCCGTCCGGCTCGTACGCGCCGCTGGGGCAGGCGTCGAAGGCGATCCTGGGCGCGCTGATGCTGCTCGGCCGTATCGAGATCGTGCCGCTGGCGGTGCTGCTCGGCCGCGGCTACTGGCGCGCGTGAGCACGCACGGCGCCCCCGCGACCCGGCCGGCGGGCGGTGCCGGACAGGCGGGGAAGTCCCCTGTGGCGCGGGGCACTTGACCCGGGTTCCGGCGTGCCGTCCGCATGCGTCGCGGGTGCCCGGGAATACGCGGGACGAGGCACAGGGCCGCCTCTCGCTCCGCGGCGGGGGGATGGGTTAGCCTCGTCCCGGCTGCTCTTCCTGCGAAAACGCCCGTAGACCACGTCGGAGGAGTTTCCTGCGGAGCGGCCCGAACTCCGAACGGAAAATCTCTGACAGGAACAAGGGGCACCATTTCATGGAACCCACCCAGGTCCGCCCGGTCAACCCGCAGCATTCGGACACACTCCCCCACACGTCCGAAAACTACAGGACAGCGACGATCCGCACGCCCGAGATACGTGTGGAGAAATACGGCAACTGGGAGATCGAGTACGAATTCACGCCCGCTGCGGGCGACCACGGCAACCTGCTCGTGGTGTTTTCCTCCGTGGGCTCGAAGTACGGATTCGGCGCCGCCCTTTCGGGCGTCCAGTGCAACGTGCTGAGAATTCGCGACCGGTTCGACGGAGGCCCGTCGTACTACGTGGCACGGGCGATGGACTTCTCCGTTTCGGAGGCCGTCGAGGAACTGATCACCCATTACCGGGAAAAGCTGGGGCTCTCCCGCGAGACGGTGGTGCTGGCCGGTTCCTCGAAGGGCGGAAGCGCCGCCATCTACTACGCCCTGAAGTACGGCTACCGGAACATCGTCGCCTCCACGCCGCAGTACTTCATCGGCAGCTACTCCCAGGGGCACGGCGTGCTCGGCGAGTGGGTCCTCGGCGAGGGCCAGCCGCAGGAGAACGTGGACCGGCTCGACTCGGTGCTCCCGGAACTGCTGGCCGAGACCACCGACCTGGACCGCAACATCTACCTGTTCTCCTCGACGAAGGACTACCAGTACGAGGAACACGTCGTCCATTTCCTCCCGGCCCTGCGGAAGTACTCCAACTTCAACTTCTTCATGGTGGAATCCCCCGCCCTGGTGAAGCACGCGGAGGTGACGCGGCAGGGCCTCTCGGTGATCCTCAGCGTCATCTACGCGCTGACCGAGGGGACGGTGCCGCGGTTCGGGGAGGTGCAGGTCGGCTCCAACGAGGTGGACGAGCCCACCGCGACCGAGCACCTGGCGGACCTGCGGGCACGGGACACCGCGGCGGGCGTGCTGACCGCCGCGCAGCTCACTCCCGAGCGGGCCACGCTGTCCGGGCACGCCTTCCTGCCCGGTGTCTCCGCGGAGCAGGGCGAGGAGGCCGGGGCGCGGGAGACCAAGCAGCTCGTGCTGGTGCGGGACGACCAGGCGTGGGTGGCGGACGCGAAGACCGTGCCGGTGGACCAGCTGTACCTGAAGTACTTCGACACGCACTTCGCGTCCTACAAGGACGGCGGCTTCACCTGCGAGGCGCGTGAGCTGTTCGACGCGCTGCCCGACGGTGTGTACGACGTGTTCGCGCGGGTGACCAGCGAGAGCGAGGACATCGACCGCAGGGTGCCGCTGGTCGCGTACCGGGCGATCGACCGCCGCGCCGCCTCCCGGGGGCACGAGGTGGTCCTGCGGGGTGACGCGAAGAGCGTCCGGGTGATCAAGCGCGACCTCACCGCGGCCGGCCCCGGCGGGTCCGTGTTCGTGCTCAAGCGGTTCGCGATGGAGGGCCCGAGGCTCCGGGTGTACGGCGTCTTCTTCCTCCCCGGGCGCAACGCCGACCGCGCGACCCACTCGACGTACTACCTCACGCTGCGCGGCGCGGACTCCACGCACACCGTCGCCCTGAAGGCGGTCAGGCGGGAGGAGCAGGTGCGCCCGCACCTGGCGCCGGGCGACTTCGGCTCGTACGCGTTCGGGTTCTTCACCTCGCTGGACAAGGAGGGCGTCGACCTCTCCGACGTCCCGCCCGGGACGTACACGGCGGAGGTCGCCATGAGCACCGGCGGCGGGCTGTTCGCGCACCAGGCCGGTGAGCTGGAGGTGCGTGAGGACCGGGCCGCCTCGGTGGCCCGCCGGGCCTCCGGCCGCAACGAGCGGGTCAGCACCGGGACGCGGCTGCGCCGGGGCCTGCGCACGCGGCTCCGGCGGTCGTAGGGCCGGCGCGGGACGCTGGACCGGCCCCCTCCGCGGGGGCCGGTCGTGTGATGTTCGCCGCTCCGGCCCGCGGGGGTGGGCAGTTACGTTACCCGCAAGTAGCATGGGGCGTAAGCAAGCGCTCAGCATCCCGTACCTGGAGGAGAGCCATCGTGCCTCGTACCGTCAGGGACGTCGTCTTCGTCGACGGCGTCCGTACCCCGTTCGGCAAGGCGGGCCCGAAGGGCATCTACCACGAGACCCGCGCCGACGACCTGGTCGTCAAGGCGATCCGGGAGCTGCTGCGCCGCAACCCGGGCCTCGACCCGAAGAAGATCGACGAGGTCGCCATCGCCGCGACCACGCAGATCGGCGACCAGGGCCTGACCATCGGCCGCACGGCGGGCATCCTCGCCGGCCTGCCGCAGTCGGTGCCGGGCTACTCCATCGACCGCATGTGCGCCGGCGCGCTGACCGCCGTCACCACGGTGGCCGGCTCCGTCGCCTTCGGCGCGTACGACGTCGCCATCGCGGGCGGTGTCGAGCACATGGGCCGCCACCCGATGGGCGAGGGCGTGGACCCCAACCCGCGGTTCGTCTCCGAGAAGCTGGTCGACGAGTCCGCCCTGTTCATGGGCATGACCGCGGAGAACCTGCACGACCGGTACCCGCAGATCACCAAGCTGCGCGCCGACGAGTACGCGGTCCGCTCCCAGGAGAAGGCCGCCAAGGCGTACGCCAACGGCAAGATCCAGGCCGACCTGGTGCCGGTCTCGGTGCGCCGCACCAACCCCGAGGGCGGCGAGACCGGCTGGGGCCTGGTCACCGCCGACGAGCCGATGCGTCCGGGCACCACGCTGGAGAACCTGGCGACCCTCAAGACGCCGTTCCGCGTCCACGGCCGGGTCACCGCCGGCAACGCGGCCGGTCTGAACGACGGCGCCACCGCCTCCGTCATCGCCTCCGAGGACTTCGCCCGCGAGAACGGCCTGCCGGTCAAGATGCGCCTGGTCGCCTACGCCTTCGCCGGCGTGGAGCCCGAGGTCATGGGCTACGGCCCGATCCCGGCCACGGAGAAGGCGCTCGCCCAGGCGGGCCTGTCCATCTCCGACATCGGCCTGTTCGAGATCAACGAGGCCTTCGCCGTCCAGGTCCTCGCGTTCCTGGACCACTACGGCATCGCCGACGACGACGAGCGCGTCAACCAGTACGGCGGCGCCATCGCGTTCGGCCACCCGCTGGCCTCCTCCGGCGTCCGCCTGATGACGCAGCTGGCCCGCCAGTTCGAGGAGCAGCCGCACGTCCGCTACGGCCTGACCACCATGTGCGTCGGCTTCGGCATGGGCGCGACGGTCATCTGGGAGAACCCGCACTTCGAGGGGGACAAGTGAGCACCACCGCAGAGCTTCTGAAGGGTGCGGCCGAGCTGTTCCCCGGCGAGGTCGTCACCAGCGCGCACGTACGCCACTTCGACCTGCCGCTGGGCGCGGGCCGGTTCGCGCTGATCACGCTGGACAACGGTCACGACCACACCAAGCCGACCACGCTCGGCCCGCAGTCGCTGGCGAACCTGGACGCCGCGATCGACCAGGTCGAGAAGGAGGCCGCGGACGGCGAGATCGTCGGCGTCGGCGTCACCGGCAAGCCGTTCGTCTTCGCGGTCGGCGCCGACCTCAAGGGCGTCGAGCTGCTGAAGCGCCACGAGGACGCGCTGGCCATCGGCAAGGGCGGCCACGACGTCTTCAAGCGGCTGTCGAAGCTGGCCGTGCCGACCTTCGCGTACTACAACGGCGCCGCCATGGGCGGTGGCGTGGAGATCGGTCTGCACTGCACCTACCGCACGGTGTCCGCGGCGCTGCCCGCGTTCTCCCTGCCCGAGGTCTTCCTCGGCCTGGTGCCCGGCTGGGGCGGCTGCACCCTGCTGCCGAACCTGATCGGCGCGGAGAGGGCCGTCTCGGTCATCATCGAGAACAGCCTCAACCAGAACAAGCAGCTCAAGGGCAAGCAGGTCTACGAACTCGGCATCGCGGACGCGCTGTTCGAGGGCGCGGACTTCCTGGAGCAGTCGCTGATCTGGACCGCGTCCGTCCTCAAGGGCGAGATCGCGGTCGAGCGCCCGGCGATCGACCGCGGCGAGGCCTGGGACCAGGCCGTCGCCAAGGGCCGCTTCGTCGCGGACTCCAAGGTGCACGGCGCGGCCCCGGCCGCCTACCGGGCCCTGGACATCATCGCCGCCGCCAAGGACGGCGACCTGCAGAAGGGCTACGACGCCGAGGACCAGGCGCTCGCCGACCTGATCATGGGCGGTGAACTGCGCGCCGGCATCTACGCGTTCAACCTGGTGCAGAAGCGCGGCAAGCGTCCCGCGGGCGCCCCGGACAAGAACCTGGCGCGCCCGGTCACCAAGGTCGGCGTCGTCGGCGCCGGTCTGATGGCCTCCCAGCTCGCGCTGCTGTTCCTGCGCCGCCTCGAGGTGCCGGTCGTGCTGACCGACATCGACCAGGAGCGCATCGACAAGGGTGTCGGCTACGTGCACGCCGAGATCGACAAGCTGCTCGGCAAGGGCCGGATCAACCAGGACAAGGCCAACCGCCTCAAGGCGCTGGTCACCGGTGTGCTGGACAAGGCCGAGGGCTTCGCGGACGCCGACTTCGTCATCGAGGCGGTCTTCGAGGAGATGGGCGTCAAGCAGCAGGTGTTCGCGGAGGTCGAGGCGGTCGCCCCGGCGCACGCGATCCTCGCGACCAACACCTCCTCCCTCTCGGTGACCGAGATGGCGTCGAAGCTGCGGCACCCCGAGCGGGTCGTCGGCTTCCACTTCTTCAACCCGGTCGCGGTCCTGCCGCTGCTGGAGATCGTCCGCGGGGAGAAGACCGACGACGCGGCGCTGGCCACGGCGTTCGGCGTCGCCAAGAAGCTGCGGAAGACCGCGGTGCTGGTGAAGGACGCCCCGGCGTTCGTCGTGAACCGCATCCTGACCCGCTTCATGGGCGAGATCCAGAACGTCATCGACGAGGGCACGCCCGTCGAGGTCGCGGAGAAGGCGGTGGAGCCGCTCGGCCTGCCGATGTCCCCGCTGGTCCTGCTGGAGCTGGTCGGCCCGGCCATCGGCCTGCACGTCTCCGAGACGCTGCACCAGGCGTTCCCGGACCGCTTCACGGTCTCCCCGAACCTGAAGGCGGTCGTCGAGGCCGGCAAGCGCGGCTTCTACGTCTACGACTCCGGCAAGCCGGAGCTGGACCCGGAGGTCGCCGCGCTGCTGCAGCAGGGCGACACCGTCCTCACCGAGGAGCAGGTCCGCGAGCGGGTGCTGGACGCGGTGGCCCAGGAGATCGGCCTGATGCTCGACGAGGGCGTCGTCGCCGAGGCCCAGGACATCGACCTGTGCCTGATCACCGGCGCCGGCTGGCCCTTCCACCTGGGCGGCGTCACGCCGTACCTGGACCGCGAGGGCGTCTCCGAGCGGGTGAACGGCAAGCGGTTCCTGGAGCCGGGGGTGGCGTCGGTTCCGGCGTGACGGCCGTACCGGTCATCGGCGGAAGGCCCCGACACCCGCGAGGTGTCGGGGCCTTCCCCGTCACGGCGCCCCGCGCACCCGGCGCGCGGTGCCGGACGTCCGGCCGTTCACCACGTCCCGGCGAACGGCAGGTGCTCGCGCTTCTCGCCGCACGGTTCGCGCGAGGTGACGGAGGTCCTGATCCAGCTGCCGTCCGGAAGGCGTGGATCCGCAGGGCCGGCCGGGAGCGGAGGGCGCTGAACACCGGGACGAACTCCGCCTCGTACCGGCCGGGCTTCCGGTCGTGCGGGTGGCGCACGCTCCACGTGCCGCCGGCCCGCACCGGCGCCTCGGCGATCGGGCCGCCGCCCTCCAGCACCATGACCTCGGAGACGCCGGGGCCGGCGGTCCCGGAGACGGGAAGTGCCCGCCGCCCGGCCCGCTCAGACCTCCCGCCACCCCTCCAGCGCCAGCCCGGTCTCCTCCTTGCGCCGGGTGACGCGGAGGGTGGCGGTGGCGGGGTCGAGGGTGGCGGCGACGAGGGCGCCGAGGGCGTCGACGGCCAGGCCGACCAGCGCGCCGGACGGGAGGGGCGGGCCGGACTCGGTCCACCAGGCGCCCGCCTGCTCCTGCTCCGTGGGGTACGCGGCGAACGCCACCCGGCCGCTCGCCGAGCGCTGGGCGAGCACCGTGCAGTCGTGCCCGTCGATCTCGCAGCGCACGGCCGCGGCCGGGCCGGGGCCCGCCGCCCGGAGCAGCGGCACCGGCTTGCCGCCGGGGCGCCAGGCGCACAGCTCGCCGTCCTGGTCGGTGAAGAAGAGGGTGGTCCGCTCGGCGGACGTGCGCAGCGCGCGCAGGGTGCCGGGGCGGGCGGCCGCCTCGGCCGTCTCGTCCCGCGTGGGCGTCCTGCCGGGCTCCTCCTGACGCCAGTGCAGGATCCGGTCGGGCGTGGCCGCGTACACCTCGACCATTCCGGACTCCCGGCTGGCGGCGGCGAGTTGCTCCTGGACGCCGGATCCCCTGAGGTCCCGCCACGGGTACCAGCCGCCCCGCTCCTTCTGCACCAGGAGGCTGACTCCGCCGCCCGCGTTGCGCACGAAGACGTACGCGCGCCTGCGGTCGTCGACGGCCACGGCGGGCGTGCCCGTGCGGTCGCCCCTGCCGTTGGGGTGGCCGACCGGGGACCAGTCGAGCGGGGCGAGCAGCGGGCGGAAGTGGGTGGAGTGCACCAGGCGGGACTCCCCCGGCCCGGCCGGCCGCCAGGCGGCCAGGTGGGCGTACCCGTCGGCGCCCTGTCCCACGGCCGCGGGTCCCTGCCGGAGCCCCAGGTCGCCGCCGGCCCGGCGGAAGGGCTCCCAGGGGCCGCCGGGGGCGAGTTCCGCGCGGCACAGGACGGCGTCGTCCGATTGCAGATAGACGGTGAGGCGGCCGTCGCGGCCGCGGAGAAGCCAGTCGCCGTTCACCTGTTCACCTTACGCACCGCGGTCCGCGCCGCGGACGCGGGGATCCCGCCGTACGGCCTCCCCCGCGGGAGGATTGCCCGGGCTTGCGTGGGACCCTGACCGTATGGAAGAGGCCGGTTCCCTGCTCGTGATCGTCGACGCCGCGAACGTCGTCGGGTCGGTGCCCGACGGGTGGTGGCGGGACCGCCGGGGGGCGGCGGAGCGGCTGCGGGACCGGCTGGCGGCCGACGGGCTGCCCGGCCTCCCGGGCCCGGTGGAGATCGTCCTCGTGGTGGAGGGCGCCGCCCGGGGCGTGGAGTCCGTGCCCGGCGTGCGGGTCGACCAGGCTCCCGGCAGCGGGGACGACCGGATGGTGGACCTCGTGGCGGCGGCGGGCGGGCGTCCGGTCCTCGTCGTCACCGCCGACCGTGAGCTGCGCCGCCGGGTGACGGCGCTGGGCGCCGACGTCACCGGGCCGCGCTCGGCGCCCCGCTGAGACGCGCGGCCGTCCTCGGCGCCTGCCCGGCGCCGAGGACGGCCGCGCTCCCGGCTACTCCCCCGGCCGCTCCTCGCCGGCCCCGAGGCCGAGGCGCTGGTGCACCAGGCGGGCGAAGTGCCCGAGGGTGCGGCCGGTGGCCAGATCGGCCGGAGCGAGGCGGACGTCGAACAGGTCCCTCGCCTGGACCAGGAACTGCATGCCGAGCAGTGAGTCCAGGCCGTAGTCGGTGACGTTGTGCGCCGCGTCCAGGCCCGACGGGTCGGTCTGGAGGACCGTCGCGAGGAGCTGGGTGAGCGTCTCGGTGATCTTCTCCACGGCCTCCTCGGCGGACAGCCCGGCCAGGGTGCGCAGCAGCTCGTCGCGGGCGTCCGGGGAGGCCACGCCGGTGGCCGGGGCCAGCCGGGCGAACCGGGGGGTGGCCAGCGCGGGCAGCAGGTGGCGTGCGGCTCCCCAGCGGTAGCGGCCCACCCCCGCGACGTCGGTCCCGGCGGCCAGCAGGCGTCCGGCCGCGTCCAGGGCCTCGCCGGGGTCGAGGAGTTCGAGGCCGCGTCCGGTCATCGCGGACTCCATCCCGGTGCGCGCGACGTACCCGGTGCCGCCGATCGGCCCCCAGGCCAGGGCCGTGCCCGGCCGGCCGGCGGCGCGGCGGGCCCGGGCGAGCGCCTCCAGGTACGCGTTGGCCGCCGCGTAGGCGGCCTGCCCCGGATTGCCGATGGCGGCGGACACGGACGAGTGGGCGAGGAACAGGTCCAGGTCGCGGCCCGCGGTGAGGCGGTCGAGGAGGGCCGCGCCACCCGCCTTGGGCGCCATCACGGCGGCGAACCGCTCGTCGGTGAGGTCGGCGAGCGCCGCGTCGTCCATGTGCATGGCCGCGTGCACGACACCGCGCAGGGGGTGCCCGCCGGCGTCCACGGCGTCGACGATCCGGCGCAGCGCGGCCTCGTCGGTGACGTCGGCGGCGTGGACGGTGGTCCGTACGCCCCGTTCGGTGAGGTCCCGGAGCAGGGCGGGCGCCTCGGGCGCTTCGGGGCCCCGGCGGGAGACGAGGGCCAGGTGCCGGGCGCCCAGGTCGGCGAGCCGGCGGGCGGTGGCGGCGCCGAAGCCGCTCGTGCCGCCGGTGACCAGGTAGGTGCCGTCGCCGTCGAGGCGGAGGGCGCCGGGCGCGGGCTCCACCGGGACGGGTTCGTCGAGCGGGTCGAAGGTGACCACGACCTTCCCGGTGTGCCGGGAGTGCTGGAGGAGGTGGAACGCCTCGTCGACCCGGGCGGCGGGGTGGGCCGTGTGGGGCAGCGGGCGGTAGGCGCCGGCGTCGACCAGGGCGCCGAAGTCCTCCAGGAGCCGGGAGCGCAGGGCCGGGGAGTCGATGACGGCGTCGAGGTTGAAGCCGATGAAGGTGAGGCTGCGGTCGAACGGGCGCAGTGTGAGCGGGTTGTTGCGGAAGATGTCCCGCTTGCCGAGCTCGATGAAGCGGCCGTTGGGGCGGAGCAGGTCGAGGCCGCGGGCGATGGCCTCGCCGCTGAGGGAGTTCACCACGACGTCCACGCCCCGCCCGCCGGTGAGTTCGCGCACCCGCGGGACGAAGTCCAGGCTGCGGGAGTCGAGGACGTGGTCGGCGCCGAGCGTGCGCAGCAGGTCCCGCTTGGTCTCCGTGCCCGCGGTGGCGATGACACGGGCGCCCTGCCGGCGGGCGCACTGGAGGACGGCGAGGCCGACCGCCCCGGCGCCGCCGTGCACGAGGACGGTCTCGCCCTCCGTGAGGCGGGCCTGGTGGACCAGGGTGTGGTGGACGGTCAGGAAGGCGACGGGGAAGGTGGCCGCCTCCGCGAAGCTCATCGCGTCGGGGATGCGGACGACGGCGGCCGCGGGGGTCGTCGTGTGGGAGGCGAGGGCGGCCGGCATGAGGCCGGTGACCCGGTCGCCGGGCCGCAGTCCGCGCACGCCGGGTCCGACGGCGTGCACGATGCCCGCACCGTCGGTGCCGAGCCCCCTCGCGAGGGGGCTGCCCTCCACCGCCTCGGGCGGCAGCAGGCCGTTGGCGCGCATGGGGTCGCGGTAGTTCAGGGCCACGGCCCGCAGCTCGACGGTCACCTCACCCGGTCCCGGTACCGGCAGCTCCGTCTCGCGCCAGACCAGCCGCCGGTGCAGGCCGGGGTCGCGGACCTCCAGGACGTACGGCGTGCCGGCCGGGACGGCCGGGGCCTCGCCCGCCGGGTGCTGCGCCTGCCGGGGGACGAACCGTCCTCCCCCGGTCAGCACGACCTCGTCCTCGCGGGCGCCCGGGTCGTCGTCGCCGGCGGCGAGGAGTTCCCCGGCGAGGCGCCGGGCGTCGGCGGCGGGGTCGCCGGTGCGGTGGCAGGACAGGCGCCGCAGGCTCAGGTCGGGCCGCTCGTTGGCGAGGGTGCGGCAGGCCGCCCAGACGGCCGCGTCGCCCGGGTGGGCCGGCTGCTCGGGGGCCGGGAACAGACCGGTGGGCCGCGTGACCAGCCACACCTGGGGCTGCGTGCGGCCCTCGGCGGACGCGCAGGCGGCGGCCAGGGAGCGCAGCAGGGCGGCGCGGCGGACGGTCCGCGGGACGGTGTCGTCCGGGCCGGGCTCCGCGAGCAGCAGGACGACGCGCGGGCCGGTGCCGGCGGGGAGCGTTCCGCGCCAGGCGGCGGGGTCGTCGGGCGCGGTGACGACGGCGGCCCCGCCGAGCAGGGCGGCCAGTTCCCGCGCGGTCGCCGTCTCAGTGCCGTCCTCGACGGCGATCACCCAGGGAGCGGCGTCCGCGGGCGTACGGGGCGGCTCGGTGGCGGCCTGCGCCGCGTCCCTCACCGTCCGGGACGCCTCGACGGCGGCCTCGGACGCGCCGTCACCGCCCGGTGCGGCGGCCTCCCGCTCCCGAGGCGCGGCGGCGAGGAGCAGGCTGCGGTCCTCCGGGCCGTGCTGGACGACGCCGGTGAAGCCGCACTCCTCCAGCAGCGGCGCCCACCGGTCGCGGGGCAGGACGCGGCAGGCGGGGCGCAGCGCGCGGTCGTCGCGCTCCCAGAAGTCGTTCAGCATGCCGGACCGCAGCGCCTGCAGCACGGCATCGTGGGGTTCGGCTGCCAGCAGGTGGCCGCCGGGGGCGAGCACGGTGCGCAGCCGGCGCAGGGTCGCGGCGACGTCGGTGGTGGCGTGCAGGGCGTCGCCCGCGAGGACGAGGTGGAAGCCGCCGCGCGGCAGACCCTGGGCGAGAAGGTCGCTGTCCGGGTCCAGGGTGCGGTACCGGGTGAAGTCGTAGCGGGCGAAACGGTGTTCGGCGCGGGCGAAGCCGCTGCCGGCGGGAGCCGTGCAGACGTACCGCGTGCGGTCGGCGGGGAGCACGGGCAGGGCCGCGGCGGTCAGGGCGCCGGTGGTGGCTCCGATCTCCAGGACGCGCAACGGCCGGTCCGCGGGCCAGCGTTCGACGAGGGCGCCGAGCACCGCCTGTACGGCCCGGTGGGTGTAGCGGTGGGCGGGGCCGGTCTCGTGGAGCTGGTCGAGGGTGCTGTCGCCGGGCGGCAGGAGGTCGGCCGCGTCGGTGACGCCCCGCACCACCTCGGGCAGGCGGCACAGCTGCCGGTTGAGCAGGAGGGTCTCGGCGCCGTGGCCGGGGTGGTCCTCCACCAGCGCCCGCAGCACGGTCCCGGGCGTCTCGCCGGCGCCGGTCAGCCGCCAGTGGTCGCCGTCCTGCCGGGCGAGGCCGTGCGCGGCCAGCAGCGGCAGCATGAGGCGGGCCGCCCGCCGGTGCCGGGGCTGCATGCCGCCCGCCACCAGGTCGGCGACGGTGAAGGGGGCGCCGGGGTCGGTGAGCAGGCCGCGCAGGGCGGCGGCCCAGCAGTGGGCGCCGGCGCGTCCGGCGGCGGCGACGAAGCGGTGGTGGCCGGTGTCGTCCAGGGCGGCCCGTGCGGCGGTGAGGCGGGGGGCGGCGGCGCGGGCCAGTTCGGCGGGGGCGGGCAGCGGGCCGGGGTCCGCCGGGGCGCCCGGGTGCGGGGCGGCGCGGAGCACGGTGCGCTGGACGGTGAGCGGGGTGTCGCCGGTCAGGTGGCCGCGGCGGGTGCGGCAGCCGTCGATCTCGGCGGTGACCGTGCCGTCGGGGTCGGCGTAGGTGATGTCCCAGCACATCTCGTTGGCGCTGCGGGAGCGCCGGCGCAGGTGCACGATCCCGGTGGGCGAGGGGGTGCGCCAGACGCGGACGGCGCCGAACACGGTGGGCAGGAACCCGGCGGACTCCGCGGTCGGTCCGGCGAGGGCGACGGTGGCCTGGAGCGGGGCGTCGAGCAGGACCGGGTGGGCGGTGTGGGCGGCGGCGTCGTGCCGCAGCCGGTAGGAGACGAGGACCTCGCCGTCGCCGGCGTCGATGCGCTCGATGAGCTGGAAGGCGGGGCCGCAGTTCAGGCCGACGGCGTGGCAGGCGCGGTAGAACTCGGGGCCGTCCACGGTGCGTTCGCAACGGGCGCGCACCGCGTCGGCGTCGAGCGGGCCGGGTGCGGCGCCGAGCAGGGTGCGGACCTGGGCGCGGACGACGGGCCGGCACTCCCCGTGGTGTTCCTCGCGGACGCTGACGGTGAGCGTGCCGTCGTCGGGGGTGACGGCGGTCTGGAGGGCGACCGGGGTCGGGTCGGGCCACGGCACGGACAGCGGCCGGCCGATCTCCAGGTGCCGCACCTCGACGGGCCGGTCCAGGGCCAGCCGGCCCGCGCTGAGCGCCATGTCGACGTAGGCGGCGGCCGGCATGAGGACGTCGTCGCCGATCCTGTGGTCGCCGAGCCAGGGCACCAGCTGCGGTTCGACGGTGCCGTGCCACACCGGGTGCGGGGCGGGCATCCGTTCGCCGACGAGGGGGTGGTCGAGCAGGCCGTTGCCGCTGGTGCCGCTGATCAGGCCCTGCGGGGTGCCGTGCCAGTACCGCTGCCGCTGCCAGGGGTAGGCGGGCAGGTCGGCGACGCGGCCCTGGCGGGGGAAGTGCGCGCGCAGGTCCGCGCCGGGCACGGCGGCGAGGACGGCACAGACCGCGGCGGCCGTCTCGCGCCGGCCGTCGCCGTCGCGGTGCAGGGTGGGCACGCAGGTGGCGCCGGTGCGGCGCAGGTAGGGGCGGAGCACCGGGTGCGGGCCGATCTCCACGAGGGTGCCGGCGTGGCCGTCGGTGAGGCGGGCGGCGGCCTCGGCGAACCTGACCGGTTCGCGCACGTTGCGCCACCAGTAGCCGGCGTCCAGTTCGGGCCCGTCCAGGAGGGCGCCGGTGACGGTGGAGACGAACGGGATGCGGGCGGGGGCGGGGGCGAGTCCGTCCAGCGCGGTGAGCAGCGGCTCGCGGATGGGGTCCATGGCCCGGCTGTGGAAGGCGTAGTCGAGGCCGAGGTCGCGGAAGAACACGCCGCGGGCGGTGAGGTCCGCGCCCCAGGCGGCGAGCGCGTCGGCGTCCCCGGCGACGGTCACGTCCCGGTCGCTGTTGACGCCCGCGATCTCCAAGGAGCCGTCGTGGCGGGCCAGTTCCTCGCGGGCCCGCTCCTCGGGCAGGCCGACGGCGGCCATGCGGCCCCGGCCGGCGGTGGTGCCCTGGGTGCGGCTGCGTTCGGCGATCACCAGGGCGGCCTGGTCCAGGGTGAGGATGCCGGCGGCGTGGGCGGCGGCGACCTCGCCGACGCTGTGCCCGGCCACGGCGCCGGGCCGCACCCCGTGCGAGGCGAGCAGCGCGGTGAGCCCCACCTGCAGGGCGAACAGGGCGGGCTGGGCGATCTCCGTGCGCTGCCAGGCACGGGGTGAGGGGTGGGCCAGTTCCTTGGCGACGGAGCGGCCCAGGTGCCGGGCGAGGGCCGCGTCGGCCTCCTCGACGGCCCGGCGGAAGACCGGTTCGGCGTCGAGCAGGTCGGCGCCCATGCCGGGCCACTGGGAGGCGTTGCCGGAGTAGACGAACGCGGTGCCTTCCCGCTCGCTCACGCGGACGACGGCGCCGCGGGCGGGTTCCGCGGCCGCCAGGAGGTCGAGCTGCCGGGCGGCGTCCGCCGGGTCGGCGGCCAGGACGGCGGCGCGGTGCGGGTGGGCGGTGCGCCGTACGGTGCTGGTGCGGGCCAGGTCGTGGAACTCCCCCGGGTCCGCGGCCCGCAGCCGCTCGGCCATGCGGCCGGCCAGTTCCTTGAGCGCCGCGCCGGAGCGCGCAGACACCATCAGCGGCAGGGGGCGTCCGGGCCCGTCGGGCTCCGGTTCCGGCGCGGCGGGCGGCGGGACGACGACGGCGTGGGCGTTGGCCCCGCCGAAGCCGAAGGCGCTCACGCCGACGGCGGCCCGCTCGTCGTCCGGTACGGGGACGGGCTCGACGGCGGGGGCGAGGTTCAGGCCGTCGAAGTCGATGCGGGGGTTGAGCGGGAGGGCGTGCAGGGACTTCGGGACGAGCCGGTGGCGCAGCACCAGGATCGCCTTGAGCAGGCCCGCCATGCCGGAGGCGGGTTCCAGGTGGCCGAGGTTGGACTTCACCGAGCCGATCGGCAGCGGGCCGCGGCCGCGCCGCCGGCCGAGGGCACGGCCGATGGCCTCGGCCTCCGCGGGGTCGCCGGCCTGGGTGCCGGTGCCGTGCGCCTCGACGTACAGCAGGTCGTCGGGGCCGACGCCGGCCCGCGCGTACACCGCGTGCAGCAGCGCCTCCTGCGTCTCGGCGCTGGGCACGATCATGCCGGTGCTGCGGCCGTCGGTGTTGTTGCCGGTGGCGGCGAGCACGGCGTGGATCCGGTCGCCGTCCGCGACCGCGTCGGCGAGGCGTTTGAGGACGAGGACGGCGCCGCCCTCGGCGCGGACGAAGCCGTCGGCGTCGGCGGAGAAGGCCGCGCACCGCCCGCGCCGGGACAGCATGCCGGCGTACGAGAATCCGGCGAACGAGTAGGGACTGACCAGGACGTTGACGCCGGCGGCGAGGGCGACGCGTCCTGTGCCCTCGTGCAGGGTGCGGCAGGCGCGGTCCAGGGCGACCAGGGCGGAGGAGCAGGCGGTGTCGACGGCCATGCTGGGGCCGCGCAGGTCGAAGGCGTACGACAGGCGGTTGGCGGTGATGGACAGGGTGGCGCCGGGCATGGTGTGCGGGCTGGTGTGGTCCTGCGTCATCGACAGGCCGACGCCGTACGCCGGGTCGGAGACGCCGACGTACACGCTGGTGTCCGACCCGGCCAGCGACTCGGCGGGGACGCCGGCGTCGTCGAGGGCCTCGGCGGCCATCTCCAGCAGGAGCCGCTGCTGCGGGTCCACGTGCCGGGCCTCGGCGGGCGACATGCCGAAGTAGGCGGCGTCGAAGGAGGCCACGTCCGGCAGGAAGCCGCCGGCGGCGGTGTAGCTGCGGCCCGGACGGACCGCTCCCGGGTCGACCGTCCGGTCCCTGGGGAAGCGGTCGGCGGGCATCTCGGTGACCATGTCCCGCCCCTCGCGCAACACGGACCACAGCCCGTCCAGATCGGTGATGCCTCCCGGAAGCCGGCAGCCGATCCCCACCACCGCCACGGCTCGTTCGCACTGCTGCATCGCCAAGTTCCCGCCTTCTCACGCCGGTTGCCAGCTTCGTGAGCGGAGTAGAGAACATTCCGGTTCGAAAACGCCAGCGGGGCCCACTCGTTGGGGTGAAGATGACCGCCCTGGGGGCTCGCGGGCCTGGCGGGGGGTGGCGTCGCCGCTACGGTGACGCGGTGCCCGAAGCCCTGCGTGCCCGCATCGCGGCCGTCACCGCCCATCTGCCGTCCCGTTACCGGACCATGGAGGAGATCCGTGCCCGGATCGCCGCGACCGGCGGCTACGCGCCGCCCCCCGGCCTGCTGGAGGACCTCACCGGGGTGCGCGGCGTCCATGTGCACGAGGAGGGCGAGAACGCCTCCGACCTCGCCGTGACCGCCGCCCGCCAGGCGCTCGACGAGGCGGGACTGAAGATCGGCGACGTCGACCTGCTGCTGTTCGCGTCCACCGCGCAGGACCTGATCGAGCCCGCCACCTCCCACCTCGTCGCGGCCAAACTGGGCGCCACCTGCCCGGTGTTCGACGTGAAGAACGCCTGCAACAGCGTCCTCAACGCGATGGAGGTGGCGACGTCGTTCATCGAGGCGGGCCGCTACCGCACGGTGCTGATCGCCTGCGGCGAGCCCGCCACCCTGGCGACCCGCTGGCACGCCCCCGACCGGCAGACCCTGCTGCGGGCCCTGCCGGGCTACACCGCCTCCGACGCGGGCGCGGCGATGATCCTCACCGCGGGACCGGCGGGCGACGGCGACTCCGGTGTGCTGTCGCTGCGGTTCGCCAGCAACTCCGCGGCCTGGGAGGCCTGCACGGTGGCCGGCGGGGGCAGCATGCACCACCTGTCGGTGCACGACGACCACACCACGCTGCGGCTCAACGGCGACCTGCGGCAGGGCGCCCTGGACGCGCTGCCGCGCATCCTCGAGACGGCGGCGGAGGAGCTGGGCGCGGTGTCGTCCTGCGCGTTCGTCGCCTTCCACCAGATCGCGATGCCGCAGTACCGGGAGACGCTCGAGATGTTCGGGCTGCCGGAGGACCGGTGCATGCCCGCGGTGGCCGAGCACGGCAACTGCGCTGCGGCCTCCCTGCCGTTGCAGCTGACGAAGGCGGTGCGCGCCGACCGGATCGAGCGCGGGGACCTGGTGGCGATGATCGGCCTGGCCAGCGGGTTCAGCTTCGGCCTGGCCCTGGTCCGGTGGTGACCGTGCGGGCGGGGCGGGCCCCGGCGGCCGACGCGCTGGAGCGGCTGATGCCGGGATACCCGGCGCCCCGGCACTGGCGGCGCGTGCCGGTGACCGGACAGCACTACCTCGACCTCGGCGACGGACGGCCGGTGCTGTTCCTGCACGGCAACCCGTCGTGGAGCTACGTCTGGCGCGGGCTGCTGCACCGGCTGGCCCCGCACGCCCGCTGTCTGGCGCCCGACCTGCCGGGGTTCGGGATGTCCCGGCACCTGCGCCCGGCGGGCGGCGTGCCCGACCCGTACGAGGCGCAGCTGGAGGGCCTGGACGCCCTCCACCGCCACCTGGTGCGCGACCGCGGCCTGCCCGCGGGGGGCTGGACGTTCGTGCTGCACGACTGGGGCGGTCCGCTCGGCGCGGCCTGGGCGCTGCGCAACCCGGGCGTGGTGGACCGGCTCGTCGTCTGCAACACGGTGGCCTTCCCCTTCCCCGAGGGGTTCCGGCTGCCGTTCTACCTGCGCTGGATCCGCGACCACCGGCCGGTCGCCGGCCTGGTCCACCTGACCAACGGTTTCGCCCGGACCGCCGTGCGCGCCGGGGTGCACCGCCCGCTGTCCCCGGCCGAGCGCCGCGCTCTCCTCAGGCCGTACGCCCGCCGCGCCGAACGCGGGGCGGTGACCGACGCCGTGCGGGCCATTCCCCGGGACCCGGCCGACCCCGTCTGGCGGCTCCTCGAACCGCCCGCTCCCGGACCGGGGCTGGCAGAGCTGCCGCTGCTCGTCGGCTGGGGCATGCGCGACCCCGTCTTCACCCCGGACCTGCTGGGCGAGTGGGAGCGCCGCTTCCCCCGGGCCGCCGTCCACCGCTTCCCGGAGGCCGGCCACTACGTGATGGAGGACGCGGCGCCCGAACTGGCGTACCTCGTCCGCGACTTCCTGGGGGAACGATGACCACGACCGTTTCCGGGCTCGCCGCCCGGCTGGCCGGCCGGCCCGACGGCCTCGCGCTGGTGACGTGCCGCGGGGGCGCCTCCCGCGAGGTCGGCCGGGGCGAGCTGCTGCGCGGCTGCCACCGGATCGCCCGCGCGCTGCGCGAGGCCGGGGTGCGGCCCGGCCACAAGGCCGTCGTGATGACGCGCGACGCCCACGACCTGACGGCCGTCACCTACGCCCTCGGCGTGCTCGGCGCCGTGCCGGTGCTGATCGAGCCGCGTGCCGAGGTGGGCCGCTGCCTGGAGGACGTCGCCCCGGACGTCTTCGTCGGTGAGGCCCTGGCCCATCTCGGGCGCCGCGTCCTGCGCTGGGGCCGACCGCACGTGCGCATCCCCCTGGTCACCGGCCCGGTCCCGGTCCCGGGCGTGCGGCGGCTGGTCACCGCGGCGCCGGACGCCGGCCCGGTGACCCCGCCGGCCCCGTACGAGCCCGACGCCGACGACACCGCCCTGATCGCCTTCACCTCCGGCTCCACGGGACGGCCCAAGGGCGCCGAGTACCGGCTCTCCACGGTGGCCGGGCAGCTCGACGCGCTGACCGCGCTGATCGGCCCCCGGCCCGACGACGTCCTCCTCGCCGGGTTCCTGCCCATCGCCCTGCTCGGTCCGCTGCTGGGGCCGGTCACCGTCGTCCCGGCGGTCGACCACCTGGCCCCGGCCCGCACCCGGCCGCGGGAGGTGGTGGGGCCGGTCCTGGAACACCGCGCCACCGTCGTCCTGGCGTCGCCCGCCGTGCTCACCCTGCTCGCGCGGCACTGCGTCCGCCACGGCGTCCGGCTGCCCTCGGTGCGGCAGGTGCTGTCCTTCGGCGCGCCGCTGCGCGTCGGCCTCGCCGAGGCGCTGCGCGCCGTGGTGCCGGACGACGCGGAGATCCTCAGCGTCTACGGCGCGACGGAGTGCCTGCCCGTCTCCTCGATCGGCGACCACGAGCTGCGCGACACCCGCACCGCCCCGCCCGCCGGGCATGCCGGCACCTGCCTGGGCCGCCCGTTGCCGGGCGTCCGGGCCCGGATCCTGGACGCCGACGCCACCGGGGCCGGCGAGATCGCGGTGGGCGGCCCCACCGTCAGCCCCGCCTACCACGGGCGCCCGGACGCCGACGCCGCCGCCAAGAGCGTCACCGGCGAGGGCCTGCTGCACCGCACGGGCGACCTCGGCCGGATCGACGACGAGGGGCGGCTGTGGTTCCTCGGCCGCAGGGCGCATCTGGTGACCGGGGTGGACACGGACACGGGCGCCGCCTTCACGCTCGCCCCCGAGGACCTGGAGGCGACGGCGGACACCGCGCCGGGCGTGCGGCGCACCGCCCTGGTCGGTGTCGGCACGGCCCGCCGCGAACTGCCCGTGCTCTGCGTGGAGCTGCTGCCCTCCGTCGCCCGCGCCGGCGCTCTGGCGGCCGTGCGGGAGGTCGTGCGGGGGCACCCGGACGGGCACCGGGTGGGCGCCTTCCTGCTGCATCCCGGCTTCCCCACCGACCCCCGGCACAACTCCAAGACCGACCGGGGCCGGCTGGCCGGCTGGGCCGCCCGGCGGCTGCGCGGGAGGCTGTCGTGAAGGTCCTCGTCACCGGAGGGAGCGGCTTCCTCGGCCTGGAGCTCTGCCGCCGCCTGCGCGGCCGGGGGGACACCGTGGCCTCCCTGAACCGGCGGCACAGCACCGCACTGGAGCGCCTGGGCGTCCGGCAGCACCTGGGCGACCTCGCCGACGCCGGGGCGGTCTCCCGCGCGGTCGCCGGCCAGGACGCCGTCGTCCACAACGCCGCCCTGGCCGGGGTCAGCGGCCCGCCCCGCCCGTACTGGACCACCAACGTCCTCGGCACCCGGCACGTGATCGCGCAGTGCCGTGCCCACGGCGTGCGCACGCTGGTGTTCACCTCCACCGCCAGTGTCGTCTTCCGCCCCGGCGGCCTGGTGGGCGCCGACGAGAGCCTGCCGTACGCCCTCCAGCACCTGGCGCCCTACCCGGCGACCAAGGCGCGCGCGGAAGCGCTGGTGCTCGCCGCGCACGGACCTGACCTGGCGACGGTGTCGCTGCGCCCGCACATCGTCTGGGGGCCGGGCGACCCGCACTTCGTGCCCGCCCTCGCGCGCGCCGCGCGGGCCGGTCTGCTGCCGATGCCGGGGCAGGGCGGCAACCTCGTCGACACCACCCACGTCCGTACCGCCGCCCACGCCCACCTGCTCGCCCTGGACCGGCTGCGGCGGTCTCCCGAGGCGGGCGGCCGGGCCTACTTCATCGGCCAGGGCGATCCGCGGACCCTGCGCGAGATCACCGGGCACTTCCTGCGGGCGGCCGGGATCCGCGCCCGCTGGTGCGCCGTGCCGCCCCCGCTGGCGGCCGGTGCGGCGACGGCGGCCGACGCCCTGCTGCGGCTGGCCGGCAGCACCCGTACGCACGCCCTGAGCCGGTTCCTCGTCGAGGAACTGCGCCACCCGCACCACTTCGACCTCACCGCGGCGCGCCGCGACCTCGGCTTCGTGCCGCCCGTCTCGTTCGACGAGGGCGTCGCGGAGCTCGTCCCGTCCCGACTCACCCAGGAATCACCGTGCCGGACTCCTACGACGTTCTGCGATCCGTCCTGACCAGCAGCTTCCGCGTCCCCGAGGACGAGATCGAGCCCGGACGCACGTTCGCGCAGCTCGACCTGGACTCGCTCGCCCTGACCGAGCTGGTGCTCGTCCTCCACGAACGCCTCGGCGTGCGGGTGAGCACCGAGGCCGCCTCCCGCACCGCCACCCTGGAGGAGGTCGCCCGGCACCTCGACGCGCTGCGGGCGGAGGGCGCCCGCCCGGTGGGGCCCTCGTGACCGTCGCCGTCACGGGTCTGGGCCTGGTCACCCCGGCCGGGGAGGGCGTCGGCGCCGCCTGGGACGCGGTGTGCCGGGGTGTGGGCACGGCGTCCCGCGACCCGGCGCTGGCGGGCCTGCCCGTCGACTTCTCCTGCCGCGTCCCGCTGTCCCGCGAGGAGCTGGACCGGCGCGTCGGGCGCGCCTCGTGGCGCATGGCGCGCAACGCCGTGCTGGCGGTGCTGGCCGCCCGGGAGGCGGTCCACGACGCCGGCCTGGACCCGGCGACGTGGGACGCCGGGCGGGTCGCCGTCGTCATCGGCTGCGGCATCGGCGGGGACGCGGTGCGCGAGGAGCAGGGCAGACGCCTGGAGCGGGGGGACGCCCATCTGGTGTCCGCGCTGACCGTCCCGCAGATCCTGCCGAACATGGCGGCCGGGGAGGTCTCCGTCGACCTCGGGGCGCGCGGGCCGGCCCTCGCCCCGGCCACGGCGTGCGCGTCCGGCGCCACCGCCGTCGCCGTGGCCCGCGACCTGCTGGCCGCCGGGCGGTGCGACATCGCCGTGGCGGGCGGCACCGAGGGGGCCGTCTCCCCGCTCGCCGCCGCCGGTTTCTGGCGCATGGGCGCGCTGTCCGGGCGCACCGACGCGCCGGCCGCCGCGTCCCGGCCGTTCGCCGAGGACCGGGACGGGTTCGTCCTCGCGGAGGGCGCGGGCGTCCTCGTCCTGGAGCGCACCCGGGACGCGGAGGCGCGCGGCGCGTCCGTGCGGGCCCGGCTCGTGGGCTGCGGCAGCGCCTCGGACGCGTACCACCCGACGGCGCCCGACCCGGACGGCCGGGGGGCGGAGGACGCCCTGCGCGCCGCTCTGGCGGACGCGGGTCTGGTGCCGGGCGACGTCGACCACGTCAACGCGCACGGCACCTCCACGCCGCTCAACGACGCGGGCGAGGCGGCCCTGATCTCCCGGGTGCTGCCGCACCGCCCGAGCGTGACCGCGCCGAAGGGCGTGCTGGGGCACGGCCTGGGGGCGGCGGGCGCCGTGGAGGCGGCGCTGACCGTGCTGACCCTCCAGCACCGCACGGTGCCGCCGGTCGGCAACCTGCGGGCGCCCGCGGTGGCCTTCGGCATCGACTGCGTCACCAAGGAGCCGCGCCGCCAGGACGTCCGGGTGGCGGTCAGCCACTCGTTCGGGTTCGGCGGGCACAACGTCGTCCTGACGTTCGCCTCCTGACACGCCGGGGCCCGGGACCCGCACCGCTCGGGTGCGGGTCCCGGGCCCCCGGGGCCGGGCGGACCGGCCGGGTCAGCCGGATCCCCCGCCGGAGGATCCGGCGGCGCCGGGCTCCGCGTCCTTCCCGCGCGCCAGCCGGCTGTGGCGGCGGCTGTAGAGGAAGTACACGACGACGCCGATCGCCATCCAGACGCCGAACCGGATCCAGGTCTCGGCGGGCAGGTTGAGCATCAGCCACAGCGAGGCCGCCACCGACACGATCGGCAGCACCGGCACCCACGGGGCGCGGAAGGCGCGGGGCAGGTCGGGCCGGGTGCGGCGGAGGATGAGCACGCTGATCGCGACGATGACGAAGGCGAACAGCGTGCCGATGTTCACCAGCGCGGCCAGTTCGTTGAGCGGGGTGAAGCCGGCCAGCACCGCGATGAGGACGCCGAGCAGGATGGTCGGCCGGTGCGGGGTCTTGAAGCGCGGGTGGACCCGGGAGAAGAAGCGGGGCAGCAGCCCGTCGCGGCTCATCGCGAAGAACACCCGGGTCTGGCCGAGCAGCAGGATCATGCAGACGGTCGTCAGGCCGACGGCGGCCCCGAAGCTGATGAAGCCGGCGAACCAGGGATGTCCGGTGGCCTTGAACGCGTCCGCGAGCGGGGCGTCCACGGACAGTTCGGTGTAGTGCTGCATGCCGGTGACGACGATCGACACCAGGACGTACAGCAGGGTGCAGATGAACAGCGAGCCGAGGATGCCGCGGGGCATGTCGCGCTGCGGGTTCTTGGTCTCCTCCGCGGCCGTGGCGACGATGTCGAAGCCGATGAAGGCGAAGAAGACCACCGAGGCGGCGGTGAAGATGCCCATCACGCCGAAGTTGGCCGGGGCCCAGCCGAACATCAGCTGGATCAGCGGGGAGTCGAGGCTCTGCCCGGCCGGGACGGGCTGGGCGGGCGGGATGAACGGGTCGTAGTTGTCGGCGGTGATGAAGAAGGCGCCGGCGATGATCACGACCAGCACGACGGTCACCTTGACGGCGACGACGACCGAGGTGACCCGGGCGGACAGCTTCATGCCGAGGACGAGGACGCCGGTGAGCACCAGCACCAGGACGGCGGCGAGGATGTCGAAGCCGAACACGTCGGAGCCCTCGCGGCTGCCGAGCACCGCGGGCATCTCCCACCCGGCGTTCTCCATGAGCGACTGGATGTAGCCCGACCAGCCGACGGCCACCACCGCCGTGCCGAGCGCGAACTCCAGGACCAGGTCCCAGCCGATGATCCAGGCCGGCAGCTCGCCCAGGGAGGCGTACGAGAACGTGTACGCGGAGCCCGCCACGGGGACGGTGGAGGCGAACTCGGCGTAGCAGAGCGCGGCGAGCGCGCAGACGACACCGGCCACCGCGAAGGCCAGGGCGGTGGCCGGCCCGGCGTTGTCCTTGGCGACCGTACCGGTGAGGACGAAGATGCCGGTGCCGATGATGACGCCGACGCCGAAGACGGTGAGATCCAGCGCGGACAGGGACTTCTTGAGGGCGTGCTCGGGCTCCTCGGTGTCGCGGATGGACTCCTCCACCTTCTTCGTCCGGAAGAGGGGGCTTGTCACGGGTACCTCCCACGCTTGTCGTCCTCGACATGATCGAGAGGGGGCGTGACGCGCATGCCCCGACGCGGGCGCCTTCACGCGAGCGGGCCGCGCGCGCCACTCTTCACAGTGGCACGCGCGGCCCGTCCGGACCACGTGAGCGCGACCGGCCCCGTGAGGGCGTGTCGCGCGCGGACGGCGGGTCAGTCCCGGGCGGGCTCCACCGAGTCGACGGCGTCCGCGGAGGAGCGCTCGTACTTCCCGTCCAGCTTGGCCACGAGGCCGGTGACCTGGCGGGCGACGTCCGGGGCGGTCAGCCCGATCTCGGCGAGCACCTCGGCGCGCGAGGCGTGGTCGAGGAAGCGCGGCGGGATGCCGAAGTCGCGCAGCGGCATGTCCACCCCGGCGTCGCGCAGCGCCTGGGCGACGGCGGAGCCGACACCGCCGACGCGCGAGTTGTCCTCGACGGTGACGACGACGCGGTGCTTCGCGGCGAGCGGGGCCATGGCCTCGTCGACGGGCTTGACCCAGCGCGGGTCGACGACGGTGGTGGAGATGCCCTGCCGGTCCAGCAGCGACGCGACCTCCAGGCACATCGGCGCGAGCGCTCCCACGGAGACCAGCAGCACGTCGGGGGTGTCGGTGCCGGGCTCGCGCAGCACGTCCATGCCGCCGACGCGGCCCACCGCGGGCACGGCGGGGCCGACGGCGCCCTTGGAGAAGCGCACCACGGTGGGGGCGTCCTCGACGGCGACGGCCTCGCGGAGCTGGGCGCGCACCTGGTCGGCGTCGCGCGGGGCGGCGAGCCGGAGGCCGGGCACGACCTGGAGGATCGACATGTCCCACATGCCGTTGTGGGAGGCGCCGTCGGTGCCGGTGACGCCGGCCCGGTCCAGCACGAAGGTCACCCCGCACCGGTGCAGGGCCACGTCCATGAGCACCTGGTCGAAGGCGCGGTTCAGGAAGGTGGCGTACACGGCGAAGACGGGGTGGACGCCCGCGTGGGCGAGGCCGGCGGCGGAGACCGCGCCGTGCTGCTCGGCGATGCCGACGTCGTAGACCCGGTCGGGGAAGCGCTTGGCGAACTTGTCGAGGCCGACCGGCTGGAGCATGGCGGCGGTGATGGCGACGACGTCCTCGCGCTCCTCGCCGAGCTTGACCATCTCCTCGCCGAAGACGGACGTCCAGTCGGCGCCCGAGGTGGCGATCGGCAGGCCCGTGTCGGGGTGGATCTTGCCGACGGCGTGGAAGCGGTCCGCCTCGTCCTGGAGGGCGGGCTGGTAGCCGCGGCCCTTCTCGGTGATGCAGTGCACGATCACCGGGCCGTTGAACCGCTTGGCGCGGGCCAGCGCGGACTCCAGGGCCTCGATGTCGTGGCCGTCGATGGGGCCGACGTACTTCAGGCCGAGGTCCTCGAACATGCCCTGCGGGGCGATGAAGTCCTTCAGGCCCTTCTTCGCGCCGTGCAGGGTGTCGTAGAGGGCCTGGCCGACGACCGGGGTGCGCTCCAGGAGGTCCTTGGTGCGGGTCAGGAAGCGCTCGTAGCCGTCGGTGGTGCGCAGGGTCGCCAGGTGGTTGGCGAGGCCGCCGATGGTGGGCGAGTAGGAGCGCTCGTTGTCGTTGACGACGATGACCAGCGGGCGGTCCTTGGCGTCGGCGATGTTGTTGAGCGCCTCCCAGGCCATGCCGCCGGTGAGGGCGCCGTCGCCGATGACCGCGACGACGTGGCTGTCGTCGCGCTTCATGAGCTGGTTGGCCTTGGCGATGCCGTCGGCCCAGCCGAGGACGGTGGAGGCGTGGCTGTTCTCGATGACGTCGTGCTCGGACTCGGCCTGCGAGGGGTAGCCCGAGAGGCCGCCCTTCATCTTCAGCTTGGAGAAGTCCTGCCGGCCGGTCAGCAGTTTGTGCACGTAGGACTGGTGGCCGGTGTCCCAGAGGACCTTGTCCTTGGGGGACTCGAACACCCGGTGCAGGGCGATGGTGAGCTCCACCACGCCGAGGTTGGGGCCGAGGTGGCCGCCGGTCTTGGAGACCGCGTCGACGAGAAAGGTCCGGATCTCCCCGGCCAGCTGGTCGAGCTCCTCCAGGGTGAGCCGGTCCAGATCGCGCGGTCCCCTGATGCGGGTCAGCAGCGGCACCCGTGCCTCCTTGCAGTAGAGCTGATCGAGCTGTTGCCGGGCGGGTCGAGTCTAATCTTCCGCTCAACCGATCGTTCCCGGGGCGGTGCGTCGTACGTCACCCGTTCGGCAGTACCCCGCATCCCGCCTCCTGCGACACGGCTGTGCCCGGCGCCTGAGGAGGCGCCGGGCACAGTCACGCCCCGAGGGGCGCGGCGCTCTGTCGGCGTGCGGCTTCGCCGCGTGGGCGCGAGCGGCCGATGACCGGCCCGCCGCCGACGAGCCGGGGCTAGGCCCGCCCCGCGGTCTTCTGCGTCTTCCGCGTCACCGCGTCGATGACGACGGTGGCGAGCAGCACACCACCGGTGATCATGTACTGCACCGGGGAGGCGATGCCCTCCAGCGCCAGTCCGTACTGGATGGACACGATGACCATCACACCGAGCAGCGCGTCCCACGTGCGGCCACGGCCGCCGAAGAGCGAGGTGCCGCCGATCACCGCCGCGGCGATGACGTTCATCAGGAACTCACCGGTACCGGCGCCCTGGTTCGCGGAGGCGATCTTCGAGGCGACGAACAGACCGCCCATCGCGGCGAAGGTGCCGGCGATCGCGAAGACCGAGATCCGGATCAGCTCCACGTTGATGCCGGCCCGGCGGGACGCCTCGACGCTGCCGCCGAGCGCGAACACCTTGCGGCCGTAGGAGGTGCGGCGCAGCACGAAGTCCGTGAGGACCAGGAAGGCCAGGAAGATCACCACGGCCAGCGGCAGACCCTTGTACTGGTTGAACACGATCGCGACGGCGAAGGCCAGGATCGCGAGCAGCGCCGTCCGCACGATGATCTCGTTCAGCGGGCGGGAGGGCACCCCGGCGGCCTCACGGCGGCGGTTGTCGAAGAACGCGGCGAGGAAGTACGCCACGGTCGCGAACAGCGCCAGACCGTACGCGGCGGCCACGTCGGTGAAGTAGTAGCTGGTCAGCTTGACGACCAGGCCCTCGGAGTCCAGGTTGATGGTGCCGTTGTCACCGAGGATCTGGAGCATGAAGCCCTGCCAGAACAGCAGGCCGGCGAGGGTGACGGCGAAGGCGGGCACGCCGATCCGGGCGAAGATGAAGCCGTGGATCGCACCGGCGACGGTGCCCGTGAGGATCGCCAGCACCAGGGCCAGGATCTCGTTCATGCCGTTCGTGATGTTCAGCACGGCGAACGTGGCGCCCGCGACACCGCTGACGGAACCGACCGACAGGTCGATCTCGCCGAGCAGCAGGACGAAGACGATGCCGACGGCGATCATGCCGGTGCCGACCATGGCGACGGACATGTCGGAGAAGTTGCCGGCGGTGAGGAAGTTGCCGTTCAGGCTGGTGAAGATGGCCCAGATGACCAGCAGGCCGACCACCACGGGTATGGAGCCGAGGTCACCCGCCTTCATCTTCCGCTTGAACTCGTTCCAGTAGCCCGCCAGCCCCTGTTCGCGCACCAGCAGCCGGGGGTCGACCGCGGTGACCGCCTTGGCGGCCGCGTCGGGGTTCGCCACGGAGTGGTCCTCGGCGGCGGGGGTGGAGGTCTTCTCGGTGCTCACTTCGTGATCTCCCCATTGGTGCGCGCCGCACGACGGGTCACGGCGTTGTCCGTGGCGCCCGTGATGGCGGAGATGATTTCTTCCTGCGAGGTCGACTTGACCTCGAAGACGCCGTTGTTGCGTCCGAGACGCAGGACGGCGACCTTGTCCGCCACGGCCTTCACGTCCGCCATGTTGTGGCTGATGAGGATGACCGCGTGGCCGCGCTCGCGCAGCCGCTCGACCAGGTCGAGGACCTGTGCGGTCTGCTCGACGCCGAGGGCGGCGGTGGGCTCGTCCAGGATGACCAGCTTGGGCTCGCCGAGCATGGACCGGGCGATGGCGACCACCTGGCGCTGCCCACCGGACAGCGAGGCGATCGGGATGCGGACGCTGGGGATGCGGATCGACAGGGTGTCGAGGAGCTCGCGGGAGCGGCGCTCCATCTCCACCTCGTCCAGGACGCCGCGCCTGCGCAGCTCCCGGCCCAGGTAGAGGTTGCCGACGACGTCGATGTTGTCGCACAGCGCGAGGTCCTGGTACACCGTCGCGATGCCCAGGTTCTGGGCGTCGTGCGGCTTGCTGATCTGCACGGGCCTGCCGTCCCACTCGATGACGCCTTCATCGATGGGGTGCACGCCGGCGATCGTCTTGACCAGCGTGGACTTTCCGGCACCGTTGTCGCCCACCAGGGCGACCACTTCACCGGCGTGGACCTCAAGCTCGACGTCGGTGAGCGCCTGGACGGCACCGAACCGCTTGGAGACCCCGCGCAACGCCAGCACGGGCGTAGCGGACACGTGAACCATCTCCTTCGCCGCCTGACCCGGCGGGAGGTTGTGCAAGGGATTGGGGGGGTGTTCCGTCCGGCGCCCCGCGTAGCTTGCGGGGCTGATGTGTGCGGGGCGCCGGCGGAAGCGCGTGGCAGTCGTCCCGTCGGGGAGTCCGGGTCTGCGGACTCCCCTTGTCGACGGGCGGCGGGACTGCTTACTTGAGGCCGATCTTGTCGCAGGCGGCCTTGTACTTGCCGGCGCAGATCTCCTGGACGGTGTAGATGCCGTCCTTGATCACGGTGTCGTTGATGTTGTCCTGGGTCAGCGAGACGACCGGGACGATCACCGACGGGATCCCCTTGGTGGTGGGGCTGTCGACCTTGTCCTTGGCGATGGAGTCCAGCGACTTGCCCTGGGCCAGCGCGACGGCCATCTCCGCGGCGACCTCCGCCTCCTGCGGGTACGGCTTGTAGACGCTCATGTACTGCTCACCGGTCACGATGCGCTGCACGCCCGCGAGTTCGGCGTCCTGGCCGGTGACCGGGATGTTCTTCATGCCCGCGGCCTTGAGGGCGGTGATGATGCCGCCCGCCATGCCGTCGTTGGCGGAGTAGACGCCGACGATCTTGTCCTTGCCGAGGGCGGAGATGGCGCCCTCCATGTTGGCGTTGGCGTTCTCGGGCTTCCACTCCTTGGTGTCGTACTCGCGCCCGATCTTGACCTTGCCGTCGAGGACGGAGTGCGCGCCCTCCTTGAACATGGCGGCGTTCGGGTCGGTGGAGGAGCCGTTCATCATGACGATCTGGCCGTCCTTGGCCTTGTCGCCCAGCGCCTCGAGCAGGGCCTCGCCCTGCGTCTTGCCGACGGTCACGTTGTCGAACGACGTGTAGGCGTCGATCGGGCCCTCGGCGAGGCGGTCGTAGGCGACGACGGGGATGCCCGCGTCCTTGGCCTTCTTCACGGAGCCGGCGATGGCCTTGGAGTCCACCGCGTCCACGATGAGCACGTCGACCTTGTTGGTCACCATCGTGTCGACCTGCTGGTTCTGCAGGCTGGCGTCCTGCTTGGCGTTGGCGTAGACCACCTCGCCCTTGTTGTTCGTGAGCTCCTTGACCTTCTTCTCGATCAAGGGCTTGTCGAGCTTCTCGTACCGCGCGGTCTGGTTCTCCGGCAGGAGCAGACCGACCTTGATGTCGTCACCCTTGGCGGCGGCGGATTCACCCGAGTCGCTCTTGTCGCCGGACTCCGCGGCGCTGCCACAGGCGGCGAGCGAGACGGCCATCGCACCCGCGGCGATGGCGAAGGCGGCACGACGCATACGCGTGTTCACTTCTACAAACCTCCCTGACGAGGCCGCGTCGTTGCGGCCGAGGTGGCTGGAAGTCAACTCGGCCACACGTGCGACGTCAAGAAGTAAATCCTTAACGAGATGGCAACGGTGCCATCCGTTCTCTAAGTGAAGGCAGGGGCGGACGCGGCGAGGGTCCCCGTCGCAGTTCCGTCCAGAAGGGTCGAATCGCCCATCTCGCTCAGCGCCAGGGCGAGGGCGCCCAGCACCTCCGCGCGGCCCCCGAGTGCCCCTGGAAGAACGGAGAGTTGACGCGCGGCACTGGGGATGGCGTAGCGTCCCACGGACTCCCTTATGGGGGCCAGGACCAGCTCGCCGGCCTCGGCCAGATCGCCGCCGAGCACGACTCGGCTCGGGTTCAGGAGATTGCACAGATTGGCGACACCGCTGCCGATGTGACGGCCCACGTCGGCGATCACCCGGCGGCATCCCGGGTCGCCGTCCCGGGCCAGCCGTACGACGCCCTCCATGGTCAAGTCCGTGCCGTGGCTGGGCTGGAGGAGCGGCAGCACGTAGCGCGCGGCCGTGAAGGTCTCCAGGCAGCCGCGGTTGCCGCAGCGGCAGACCGGGCCGGACTCGTCGAGGGTGATGTGCCCGATCTCGCCCGCGGTGCCGCCCGGACCGCGGTAGATCTTCCCGCTGATCACCAGGCCGGCGCCGACACCGCTGGCGACCTTGATGTACGCCAGGTCGCGCACGCCCCGGCCGCTGCCCCAGACCATCTCGCCGAGGGCGCCGAGGTTGGCGTCGTTGTCCACGTGCACCGGCACGCCGAGCCGCCCCCGCAGCTCCTCGGCGGGACGGGTCCCGGACCAGCCGGGCAGGATCGCGGTGGACCCGAGGGTGCCGGACTCGACGTCGATCGGGCCGGGCACGCCGAGCCCGACGCCCGCGACCTTGGACCGGTCCACCCCGGTGGCCTCGATCAGCCGGTCGACCAGCTGTTCCGCCCGGTCGAAGCCCTGGGAGGAGGAGGCGTCCACGTCCAGCGGCTCGGACTCCTCCGCCAGCACCTGGTGAGCGAGGTTGCCCACCGCGACCCGCAGGTGGGTGTGGCCGAAGTCGACCCCGATGACGATGCCGGCGTCCCCGCTGAGCGACACGCTGCGGGCCCGGCGTCCCCCCGCCGACGTGGGAGTCACCTCGACCGTGCCGCGCTCCTTGAGCTCCCGGACGATGTTGGAGACCGTGGCCGCGGACAGTCCGGTCGTCCTCGCGATCTCCGCCTGGGTGAGGGACCCCGCCAGACGTACTGCCCGGACGACCCGCTCCAGGTTGGCTCGGTGCAGCGACGACTGCGACCCGGGAGTCTCCACGACGACCTCCTGCGCGCGGGGCCGCTTCGGCGGGGCCCCGTTCATGTCCAACTAGTGAACTCTAAGCTGAGCCGTTCGGGTCGCCTCCCGTCAAGAGGTTGAACCGTTTCCGGGCGCACGGACCTACGCGCACACGCCGCTCCCTGGGGCGGGAGCGGCGTGTGAGGGGCGGGTTCCGCTGCGTTACTTCAAGGTGGCGGAGGTGAGGCCGGCCTGCACCTGCCGCTGGAAGGACAGGTAGACCACCAGCATGGGCACCATGGCGATGGTCACGCCGGCGAAGAGCACCGGCAGGTCGGAGGCGTAGCCCTGCTGCTGCTGGAGCTGGATGAGGCCCTGGGTGAGCACGTAGCGCTCCGGGTCGTCACCGCTCTGCGGCTGCATCAGCACGGTCGGCAGGATGTACTGGTTCCACTGGCCGAGCGTGTTGAAGATCCCGACGCTGATCAGTCCGGGCTTGGCCATCGGCAGCATGACCTGGAAGAACGTCCGGGTGTGCGAGGCGCCGTCCAGGATCGCCGCCTCGAAGACCGCCGTGGGCAGGGTCCGGAAGAAGGCGTGCATGAAGAACACCGTGAACGGCAGCGAGTAGGCCACGTACACCAGGGCCAGGCCGTGGTAGGTGTTCAGCATGTCGAGCCGCTTGACCATGAAGAACAGCGGCACGAGGGCGAGGAACACGGGGAACATCGCGCCCGCGACGAAGAAGTAGTACAGCAGGCGGTTGCCCCGGAACTCGTAGCGGGCCAGCACGTAGGCGGCCATCGAGCCGAACAGCATGGTCAGCGGCACCGAGATCACCAGCACGATCACGGTGCTGGTGAAGTAGTCGCCGATGCCCTTCTCCCAGGCGCGGGAGAAGACGCCGAGGTCCCAGTTCTGCGGCCAGCCGAAGGCCGAGGCGCCGATCTGCGCGTCGGTCTTGAAACTGCTCAGCACCAGCCACAGCAGCGGCAGCACGATCAGCACCGCCCACACGGCGAGGAAGCCGTGCGAGAAGACGTTCAGCACCACGCCCTCGCCGCGCCGGTCGCCGGGGCGGACGGCGCCCTTGCTCACCGGGGGCGGGGGCGGGGTGGAGTCGCCGGCGGGGGCGGTTTCCTTCAGGGGTGCGCTCATCGTCGTTGCTCCGCCCTCAGAACTCGATGCGCTCGCGACGGGTGGCGCGCAGCATGACCACGGACACGATCAGGGTGAGGAGCAGCATGACCACGCCCATGGCGCAGGCGTAGCCGCTGCGGCCGTACAGCAGGAAGTTGCGCATCATCACGGTGGACATGACCTCGCTGTGGTGGTCGGGTCCGCCGCCGTAGTCGCCGGCGGTCATGGTGGAGACCAGGATGAACATGTCCATCGCCGCGATGCCGAGGTAGACCCAGGCGGTCTGCACGGAGTCCCAGAGCAGCGGCAGGGTGATGCGGAAGAACGACTGGGTGCGGCTCGCCCCGTCGATCAGGGCGGCCTCGTAGATGTCCTTGGGAATGGACTGCATGGCCGCGGAGAAAAGCACCAGATAGAAGCCGACGCCGTGCCAGACGACGACCGCCATGAGGGCCCACAGCACGACGTCCGGCTCGTTGAGCCATTCCACCGGATTGCTCGCGTCGACCAGTCCGAGTTCGATCAGGAGGCCGTTCAGCATGCCGCCGCCGTCGCTGCGGTAGACGGCGCCGAAGAGGACGGCGAGAATCGCCAGCGACAGCACCTGCGGGAAGAAATAGATCACCCGGTAGTACTTCGATCCGGCGACTCCGGAGACCCCTCCGGAACGGCCGCGTCCGCCCGCGTTCAGCATGAACGCGAAGAACAGCGCGAGCAGAATGGTGATCACCGGGATGAACACCAGGAACAGGATGTTGTGCCAGATGGCACCCATGAAGATGTCGTCCTCGAACAACGTCGTGTAGTTGTCCAGGCCGATGAACTCGAAGGTCTGCGACTGTCCCTTCCAGTCGGTCAGCGAATAGCCGAAGGTCTGGATGTACGGCCAGATCACGAAGATCAGATAGAGCGCCACGGGAAAGAGGAGAAATCCCGCGACGAACCGGTGCTGCCCTGTGCGCATGGCGTCCCTGCCCCTGGGTGTGGCCGCCGCGGACCGGGATCCCTTCCCGGTCCGCGGCGGTCGTCGGTCGAGCGAGATCAGTCGCGGCGGTTCTTCTTCGAGGCCGGGTCCTTGGCCTGCTTGTCGACCGCGGCCTGGGCCCGCTTGAGCCATTCCTTGGGCTGGATGCGCCGGGCCATCAGCTCGTTGGAGGCGTTCTCGATGGCGGCGCCCATCTCGCTGTACCACTCGGTGTACAGGTAGCGGAAGGTGTTGTCGCCGGCCGCCTTGGTCGCCTCGACCGTGGACTGGGTGCCCGGCCGCAGCTCGACGCCGGGGTCGACGCCGTCCTTGAGGATGGTCAGCGAGTTGGCCTCCTTGGCGAACAGCGTCGACCACTCCCTGGAGAGCATCATCCGCATGAACTCCTTGGCCGCGGGCTGGTTCCTGGCCTTGGACGGGATGATGAAGGGCTCGCCGGAGCCGGCCCGGATCGCCTCGAACGGCAGGGCGCTGCCGGGCAGCAGCGGCATCGGCAGGAACTTCATGTCGAAGTCGTCCGGCGTCGTCTTGAGCTGCTCGTTCTCGAGCCAGGAGCCGCTGGTGATGAACGCGGCCTTGTACTGGTTCCAGCGGGTCTGCGACTCGGTGTGGGTCAGGCCGTTGGTGCCGGGCATCAAGTAGCCCTTCTCCACGACCTCGTAGATCGCCTCGATGGCCTCCGTGGCGGCGTCGGAGCCGACGAACGCCTTGGGGTCGAGGTTGTCGATCGCCTTCATGGCGTCCAGGCCGCCCTTCTTGGCGATCAGGTCCATGATGGCGACGTTGATGTAGTACGGGAACTTGCCCTGGTGGGCGAGGCCGCCGATGCCCTGCGCCTTGGCGTCCGCGCAGACGGCGAGGAAGTCCGCCCAGGTCTTCGGCGGCTCCCAGCCCTTCTCCTGGAAGAGCTTGCCGGAGTACCACAGGCCCCACACCGTGTAGATGTAGTTGAGGGCGACGACCTTGCCCTCCTGCATGCCGGTGTCGAGCGTGCCGGGGATGAGGGTGTCGCGCACCTTGGTGCCGGGGTCGTCGATCGACGGGGCGTCCAGCACCTCGGCGAGGTCCAGGAGCTGGCCGTTCCTGTACAGCACGTCGATCGGGATCTGCTGGGCGCCGGAGTCGTCGACGATGTCCGGCGGGTTGCCGGCGTTGAAGCGGGGCTGGAGCTTGCCCGTGATCTCCTGGGTGCCGGTGTGGACCGACGTCACTCCCCATTTCTTCTCGAACGAGGCTTCCCAGGCTTTCGCGTAGTCGTCGCCGTAACCGCCCTTGAAGATGACGATGTCGAGTTTGCTGCCTTCCTTGACGCCGAAGGGGTTGGATTCGGTCGTCTCGCCCTTGTTGTCACCGGAGTCGTCCTCCCCGCCGCCGCCGCTGGCACAGGCGGACAGGAAGCTCATCGTGGGGACGGACAGCAGGCCGAGTGCGGCGGACCGTTTGATCAGGTCACGGCGCCCCACACCACTCGTGTCACCGGTGCCGTTGCTGCCGACGGAAGTGGATCCCATGCTCAAGTCCTCGCCTTCTCCAGGACTCAGGCGGTGAACCGGATCCTTCCCGGCACCGCGTTCGGGTCAAGCTGGGTCGTGCAGGAAGTGCGGCTGGTACGGGTCGGGTGCGGTGAAGATTGCCCCGGAGTGCCGACAGGTATAGTCCACTTCACGCCGACGGAGCAAGATCGAATGCAAGGTTCCCCTTACGTCTTTTCCGAGTTGAGACCTCACGGAAATAAGAGCCTCGGGCGCCTTGCGCAACGGAAAAGTCCGCGCCATCGTCGGCGAATGCGCCCATCAACCCCCTTGACATCATCGGTCACTTGACCCACTACTGGTCCTTGCGTACTGCAATTGACAACGTTGTCCAGCGCAGGGAGGGTGCTCGCGCATGCAACAGAGGGTTCGGCACAGATGGGGAAGGGCGGTCGTCGCGGCGACCGCCCTCGCCCTTGCCGCGGGCTCGCAGGGCGTCGCCGTGGCGCTGCCCGACGCGCCGCCGGGAACCGACCGGGAGTTCGCCTCGTCGTTCGAGTCCGGGGAGCCCGCCCCGGACTGGCTGAACACCGTGGAGACGACGCGCGGCGGCGCACGCGCCTCCGGCGTCGACGGCGGCTACAGCGCCGGCATACCCGGCAACATCACCGACGACGTCACGAACGTCCGCGCGAGCGCGGAGAACACCAGCGGCCGGGAGGTGAAGGAGCACCTCGTCGACAGCCTGGCCGGCACCAAGTGGCTGGCCTTCGAGCCCACCGCCTGGCTGGAGTTCGACTTCGACGCGCCGGTCGAGGTGCTGCGCTACGCGCTCACCTCCGCCAACGACCACGAGGAGCGCGACCCGCGCGACTGGACCCTCAAGGGCTCCGCCGACGGCGAGAACTGGACGACCCTCGACACCCGCTCGGGCGAGACGTTCGAGGAGCGCTTCCAGACGAAGACGTACCCGCTGGACGCGTCGGCCGTCGGCGCGTACCGGCACTTCCGGCTGGAGATCACCAGGAACGGCAGCGGCAACCTGGTGCAGCTCGCCGACGTGCAGTTCGCGGCCGGCGGCGAGGACGAACCGGTCCCCGGGAACATGCTGTCGCTGGTCGACCACGGCCCGACCGGCTCCCCGACCGCGAAGGCCCGGGCGGGCTTCACCGGCCTGCGGGCGCTGCGCTACGCCGGCCGGCACCTCGCCGACGGGCGGGCGTACTCGTACAACAAGGTGTTCGACGTCGACGTGAAGGTCGAGCGGGACACCCAGCTGTCCTACCGGGTCTTCCCGTCGATGGCGGACGGCGACCTCGACTACGACGCCACGAACGTCGCCGTCGACCTCGCCTTCACCGACGGCACCTACCTGAGCGACCTGCGCGCCACCGACCAGCACGGCTTTCCGCTCACCCCGCGCGGGCAGGGCGACGCCAAGGTGCTGTACGTCAATCAGTGGAACAACGTGGTCTCCCGGATCGGCTCGGTGGCCCGCGGCAAGACCGTCGACCGGATCCTGGTGGCGTACGACTCCCCCAAGGGCCCGGCGAAGTTCCGCGGCTGGCTGGACGACGTGGCGCTGAAGCGGGTGCGGCCCGAGCGGCCGAAGGCCCATCTGTCGGACTACGCGGTGACCACCCGCGGCACCCACTCCAGCGGCAGCTTCTCGCGCGGCAACACCTTCCCCGCGACGGCGGTGCCGCACGGTTTCAACTTCTGGACCCCGGTGACCAACGCCGGGTCGGACAGCTGGCTCTACGAGTACGCGGCGGACAACAACGACGACAACCTGCCCACGATCCAGGCGTTCAGCGCGAGCCACGAGCCGAGTCCCTGGATGGGCGACCGGCAGACCTTCCAGGTGATGCCGTCGGCCGCGGAGGGCGTGCCGGAGACCGGACGTGAGGCGCGCGAGCTGGCCTTCCGGCACGAGAACGAGACCGCCCGGCCGTACTACTACGGGGTGCGGTTCGAGAACGGCGTGAAGGCCGAGATGGCGCCGACGGACCACGCGGCGATGATGCGCTTCACCTTCCCCGGTGACGACGCGAGCGTGATCTTCGACAACGTCACCGACCAGGCGGGGCTGACGCTGGACGAGGAGAACTCCTCCTTCACCGGCTACTCCGACGTGAAGTCCGGTCTGTCCACCGGCGCGACCCGGATGTTCGTCTACGGCGAGTTCGACCGCAAGGCGGTCGACGGCGGCTCCCAGGGCGAGCGCGGCCACCTGCGCTTCGACGCGGGCGAGGACCGCACGGTCACCCTGCGCCTGGCCACCTCGCTGATCAGCGTCGACCAGGCGAAGGACAACCTGCGCCAGGAGATCGGGCGGAAGACCTCCTTCGAGAAGGTCAAGCGGGACGCGCAGCGCCAGTGGGACCGCATCCTCGGCAAGGTCGAGGTCGAGGGCGCCACGCCCGACCAGCTGACCACGCTCTACTCCAGCCTCTACCGGCTGTACCTGTACCCGAACTCGGGCTTCGAGAAGGTCGACGGAAAGTACAAGTACGCCTCGCCGTTCTCGAAGATGCCGGAGCAGGACACGCCGACCCGCACGGGCGCGAAGATCGTGGACGGCAAGGTGTACGTCAACAACGGCTTCTGGGACACCTACCGGACGACCTGGCCGGCGTACTCCTTCCTCACCCCGTCCAAGGCCGGTGAGCTGGTCGACGGGTTCGTGCAGCACTACAAGGACGGCGGCTGGACCTCGCGCTGGTCCTCCCCCGGTTACGCGGACCTGATGACCGGCACCTCCTCGGACGTGGCGTTCGCGGACGCCTACGTCAAGGGCGTCGACACCTTCGACGCGAAGGCCGCGTACGACGCGGCGGTGAAGAACGCCACCGTGGTGCCGCCGTCGTCCGGTGTGGGCCGCAAGGGCATGGCGACCTCGCCGTTCCTCGGCTACACCAGCACCGAGACCCACGAGGGCCTGTCCTGGGCCCTGGAGGGCTACCTCAACGACTACGGCATCGCCAGGATGGGCGAGGCGCTGTACGAGAAGACGGGTGACAAGCGCTACCAGGAGGAGTCCGCGTACTTCCTCGACCGGGCGCAGGACTACGTCAACCTGTTCGACTCCGAGGCGGGCTTCTTCCAGGGCCGCGACCTCGAGGGCGACTGGCGGGTGAAGTCCTCCGCGTACGACCCCCGGGTGTGGGGCTACGACTACACGGAGACCAACGGCTGGGGCTACGCGTTCACCGCCGCCCAGGACAGCCGGGGCCTCGCCAACCTGTACGGCGGGCGCAAGGGCCTCGCCGACAAGCTGGACGAGTACCTCTCCACGCCCGAGACGGCCTCCCCGGACCTCAAGGGCTCCTACGGCGGCGTCATCCACGAGATGATCGAGGCGCGCGACGTGCGGATGGGCATGTACGGCCACTCCAACCAGGTGGCCCACCACGCCCTGTACATGTACGACGCGGCCGGGCAGCCCTGGAAGACGCAGAAGAACGTGCGCGAGGTGCTGTCCCGTCTCTACACCGGCAGTGAGATCGGGCAGGGTTACCACGGCGACGAGGACAACGGCGAGCAGTCGGCCTGGTACCTGTTCTCCTCGCTCGGCTTCTACCCGCTGGTGATGGGCAGCGGCGAGTACGCCGTCGGCTCCCCGCTGTTCACGAAGATGACCGTGCACCTGGAGAACGGCCGCGACCTGGTCGTCAAGGCGCCGAGGAACAGCGCCGAGAACGTGTACGTGCAGGGGCTGAAGGTCAACGGCAAGCGGTGGAACTCCACGGCGCTGCCGCACTCGGTGATCGCCAGGGGCGGCGTGCTGGAGTTCGACATGGGCCCGCGCCCGTCGGCGTGGGGCACCGGCGAGAACGCGGCGCCGGTGTCGATCACCCAGGACGACGAGGTGCCCACGCCCCGCTCGGACGCGCTGAAGGGCGACGGCGCCCTGTTCGACAACACCTCGGCGACCGGCGCCACGGTCACCGCGGTCGACCTGCCGGTCGAGAAGGCCGCGAAGGCGGTGCAGTACACGCTGACCTCCTCCGACCGCACCAGGGCGCCCACCGGCTGGGTGCTCCAGGGCTCGGCGGACGGCACGGCGTGGCAGGACCTGGACCGGCGCACGGACGAGTCCTTCCGCTGGGACCGGCAGACCCGCGCCTTCTCGGTCGCCGAGCCGAAGGCGTACGCGCACTACCGGCTGGTGCTGACCGGTGAGGCGACGCTGGCGGAGGTGGAACTGCTGAGCTGACCCCCGCCCACCTGGCGGGCCCGGACCTGGTCCGGGCCCGCCTTCTTCTTGGGCTCACCCCTGGGTTTTCCGCCGGCCACGGGTACCTCCGGAGCACCCGGTGCACCAGAATGGAGCCATGACGGACTCGGGGGACTTCGACGCCGCCTGGCTGCCCGCCGCCGCGTTCCGCGCGGTCGGCACCCGGCGTTCGGTGCTGCGGGGCGTCACGGACCCCCTGGCGGACACGGTGCACGGTGAACTCGCCGACGCCTGCGCGCGGTTCGGCGGCGAGGTGACTCGGGACGGCGACGCGGTGGACGCCGATCTGGTCCTCGAGCTCACCGGCGGTGAACCGGCCGACGAGGGTTACACACTCCAACGCGGCGGCGGTACCACGACGTTGACCGCGTCCGGCGGGCGCGGGCTGCTGTACGGGCTGTTCCACGTCGTGCGGCTCGGCGAGGACGCCTTCGCCGGGGACCTTCCGCCGCGCACCCACCGGCCCGCGCTCGCCACCCGCATGCTGGACCACTGGGACAACGTGGCCGTGCACCCGGTGATGGGGCAGGTCGAGCGCGGCTACGCCGGCGGCTCCCTGTTCTGGGCGGACGGCCGGGCGCGCGGGGACCTCGGCCGGGTGCGGGCGTACGGCAGGCTGCTGGCCGCGTGCGGGATCAACGCCGTCGCCGTCAACAACGTCAACGTGCACGCCACGGAGGCGCGGCTGCTGACCGACCGGATCGGCGACGTGGCCGCGATCGCCGGCGCCCTGCGCCCGTACGGCATCCGCACGCACCTGTCGGTCAGCTTCGCCGCGCCGATGCCGCTGGGCGGGCTGCCCACCGCCGACCCGCTGGACGAGGCCGTACGCGACTGGTGGGCGGGGGCGACCGCCCGCGTGTACGAGGCGATCCCGGACTTCGGCGGGTACGTGGTCAAGGCCGACTCCGAGGGACAGCCCGGCCCCTTCGCCTACGGCCGCTCGCACGCCGACGGGGCGAACGTGCTGGCCGCCGCGCTGGAGCCGTACGGCGGCACGGTGCACTGGCGGGCCTTCGTCTACGACCACCGCCAGGACTGGCGGGACCGCTCGACCGACCGGGCGCGGGCCGCGTACGACCACTTCACCCCGCTGGACGGGGAGTTCGCGGACAACGCGGTGCTCCAGGTGAAGCACGGGCCGATGGACTTCCAGGTGCGCGAGCCGGTCTCCCCGCTGATCGGCGCGATGCCGGGGACCCGGCTCGCGGTGGAGCTCCAGGTGACCCAGGAGTACACCGGGCAGCAGCGGCACGTGTGCTGGCTGGGCCCGATGTGGAGCGAGGCGCTGCGGTTCCGCCCGGACGGCGAGGTGGCCGCCGGGCGGCTCGCGGACGGGCTGGTCGCGGTGTCCAACGCCGGTGACGACCGGTTCTGGACCGGGCACCCGCTCGCCCAGGCGAACCTGTACACCTTCGGGCGGCTGGCGTGGGACCCGGCGGCGGATCCGGGGGCCGTCCTCGACGAGTGGACCGCCCTCACCCACCCCGGCGCCCCGGACCGGCTGGCCGACGGGCTGCACGCGATCCTGGACGGCTCCTGGGCGACGTACGAGAAGTACACCGCGCCGCTCGGCGTGGGCTTCATGGTGCAGCCGGGCCACCACTACGGGCCGAGCGTGGACGGCTACGAGTACAGCCCGTGGGGCACCTATCACTTCGCCGACCGGGACGGCATCGGCGTCGACCGCTCCACCGCGACGGGCACCGGCTTCGCCGGGCAGTACGCCGAGCCGTGGGCGAAGCTCTACGAGTCCCCCGGCACCTGCCCCGACGAGCTGCTGCTGTTCTTCCACCACGTGCCCTACGGCCATGTGCTGCACAGCGGGAAGACGGTGATCCAGCACATCTACGACACCCACTTCGAGGGCGTGGAGGAGGCCGAGGAGGCCCGCCGGGTGTGGGCGGGCCTCGTGGACCTGGTGGAGCCGGAGCGGCACGCGCGGGTGGCCGGGCGGTTCGAGGAGCAGCTGCGCTGCGCCCGCGAGTGGCGGGACCAGATCAACAGCTACTTCCTGCGCAAGTCCGGGGTGCCGGACGCGCACGGGCGCACCATCCACTGAGGGCGGGAGCGGCCTCGGACCGTGAAGTGGTCCCGGGTCTCCTCGATCACCGGGCGGCTGCCGCGCAGCAGCGACAGCAGCAGCGGCGCGGCGAGCAGGGCGGGCAGCGCCTCGGTGAGCAGGGCGGTGCCGGCGGCCGTGAGGACCAGCAGCGACAGGGCGCCCGCGGTGGTCCGGGGGCGCCGCGCCAGGAAGTACGCGGCGAGGCGGGCGGTGTCGCGGGCGCGGAAGGCGAACAGGGCGGTCAGCACCAGCGCGTGGGCGCCCCACAGCAGGCTCCCGACGCCGATGACGGCGAGCAGGAACGCCCACCAGCCGGGCAGCCCGGTGGCCGGGAAGTGGGTGAGGGTGAACGCGATGACCGTGAGCCAGCCGAGCAGCGGCGTCCACAGCTTCAGCGCGGGGACGGCGTTGATCCGCCAGCCGCGCAGGAAGGCGCGGGCCGGGCGGAGTTCGGTGAGGTCACCGCTGCGGTGGTGCAGGGCGTAGAGGGCCGCGGCGGCGGACGGGCCGAGGGGCAGCAGACAGAGGGCGGCGAGCGGCAGGTTGGCGGGGTCGGGGGCGAGCAGGAAGAGACCGGCGAGGCCCGGCGCCGCGGTGAGCAGCAGCAGGGCCTCGACGGTGACGAGCGTGTGGATCAGCGCGGCGGCCCGGGAGAGCGGGCCGGTGCCGAAGGCGTCGGCGCGTACCGTGCTCACGGCGCCTCCCCGCCGAGCAGCCGCCGCTCGTCCCACCAGGGCGGGGTCTCGTCGTCCACCGGGGTCAGCTCGACGAGGGTGATCTCGTGGCGGGCGAGGGTGACGGTGAGGTCCGTCCGGCCGTCCTCGACGGGCAGCCGGCCGTGGCCGCGGGCGGGCTCGGCGGCCTCGTGCAGCACGTCGAGCTGACCGGGCCGCGGGGAGTGCGGGGAGCCCATGTGCCGCCAGGCGGTGTACGCGTTGCCGCGCTCCTCGTCGACGGAGGACCGGCGCGCGAACACCTCGCCGCGCCCCTCGCCGCCCACCGGGAGGGACAGGCGCAGGGTGTGCCGGTCCGGGCCCGGGGTGCGTCCCGAGGGGTCGACGGGGGCCCAGGCGAGGACGGTGATCCGTCCGTCGGGGTGCCGGGTCACCACGTGGTCGTCGCCGCGCGCGAGTCGTTCCTCCCCCATCCGGGCCATGAACGCGTACAGGTGGTAGGTGGGTTTGCGGATCTGGCGGTGGGTGAGCAGGCCGAACCCACCGTGGAACAGGGCGGTGGGGATGCCGGTCTCCTCGAAGACGTCGCTGAACGTCCAGTAGGAGAAGGAGTCGGCGTGGTCGCCGCCCGCCGCCACCACCGGAGCGAGGTAGGCGGCGTGGAAGGCGGTGTCGTGGATCAGGTTGTCGGGCCGGTAGGAGGAGTTGAACTCGGTGATGTGCACGGGCAGTCCGGCCAGGCGCGTTCCTCGGAGCGCCTTGCGCGGCTGGGCGAACTGGTCGAGCAGGGTGCTCGCCGGGGCCAGGGTCTGGTGGGTGCCGAACGGGACGTGCTGCGCGGGCCCGGAGGCGTAGGCGTGGCGGGACACGAAGTCCACGGGCACGTCACGGCGTTCGGCGAACTCGGCGAACCGCTCCAGCCAGCCGTCCGCGGCCGGCGACAGCGCGGGCCCGCCGACCGCGAGCTCCGCGTCCACCTCCTTCACGGTGTGCGCCGTCGCCTCGTACAGCCGGTGGTAGGCCGCCTCGTCGGCGTCCTGCCAGAACTGCGGCAGGTCCGGCTCGTTCCACACCTCGACGGGCCAGGTGCGCACCTCGGCGAGGCCGTGGCGGGCGATCAGGTGGGTGAGGACCGCGCGCACCAGGCGGGTCCACTCCTTCTCGTCGGCGGGCGGGGTGACGTTCCCCTCCCACCAGAACACCGTCTGCGTGCCCGAGGCCATCTCCCGCGGCATGAAACCGAGTTCGAGGAACGGGCGGATGCCGGCGGCGAGGCAGGCGTCGAGCACCTGGTCGAGGTAGGTGAACGAGTGGCGGGTGCGGCGGGCGCCCTGCCACGCGTAGGGGCGGTGGACGCCCATGCCGTCGCTGAGCAGGCCGTGGCCGCGCAGATGACGGAAGCCGATCTCGCGCTGGATCAGGGCGAGGGAGTCCTGGTGGTCGCGGCGCAGGGCGAGGTCGAGCCGGCCGGTGCCGACGCAGGCGCGCCAGGCGTCGGACAGCCGGCCGGCCGGCTCCGCGGGCACGCGGATCACGCGTTCTCCTTCTGGAACCGCTGGTACGCCTGGTTGTGCAGCTCGATGTACCGGTCCATGTTCTTGGCCCTGAGCTCCTTGACGTAGTCGTCCCACTCGGACAGCGGGCGCTTGCCGAGCACGAAGCGCAGGGCGTTCTGGGTGACGTGGTCCTTCAGCGGGGTGTCCCAGAGGGTGGCCTGTTCCTGCTCCTCGGCGCGCAGCGGGTGCGGCGGGTCGGCGGGCAGCTCCTTGCGCGCGGCCATCGCTTCGGTGAACTTCTTCTCGTCCGGCCCGAAGGAGGAGGACACCAGGGCCCAGCTGCCGCCGTAGGTGAACACGCCGTTGTGGAAGCCGAAGTCCTTCTGCAGGTCCTTCGGGGCGTCCGGGTCGGAGCCCATGAGGGAGATGCCGGGCCTGAGTGCGTAGCCCGCGGCGCCGGAGCGGGTGAACGTGGTGTTCTCCACGCCCCACTTGCAGAACTCCTGGCCGGCGTCGGAGTACCAGAGCCAGTCCACGAACTGCATCAGGGCGACGAAGTCGTCCCGCTCCAGCGCCTTGCTGGAGATCATCATGCCGTTCTCCAGGCGCGCGCCGCCCATGACGACCGGGCCCGCCGGGCCGAGCGGCACCGGGATCATCTCGATGGTGGCGCCTTTGACCTGCCGCTGGAGGTTGTAGCGGTAGTTCTGCACCAGTTCCTGCGCGTTGGCGCTGATCGCGAAGGACCTCTCCCCCAGCAGCTTCTCGACCGCCTCCTCGTCGGTCTGGGTGAAGCTCTCCGGGTCCATCAGTTTCTCGGCGACCAGCGTGCGCAGGTACTCCACGACCCGGCGGAAGGCGTCCGTCGCGCCGGTGAAGACGAACTGCTCCGCCTCGGCGTCCCAGGTGGTGTTCAGGTACGACCAGCCGGCCCGGACGCCGTGCGCCTGGCCGAGGTACTGGAACAGCGCGCCCGCCGGGAACGGGGTGTTGGTGCTCCAGCGGTCGGTGAACGGGTAGCGGTCCGGGTACTCCTCACGGAGCGCCTTGAGGGTCGTGTACACCTCGTCCCAGGTGGCCGGCAGGGCCAGTCCGTGCCTGGCGAGGACGTCGGTGCGGAAGGACAGCGAGTACTGCTGGCGCACCTTCTCGTGGAGTCCGGGGAGCAGGTAGGAGCGGCCGTCGGACTGGCGCAGCGAGTCGACCTCCGGCTGGAGGTTCCATCTCTTGACCTTCTCCTGGAAGTTGGGCATCAGGTCGGCGTACTCGCTGACCGGCAGGACGGCTCCGGAGGAGACGAACGCCGTCTCCGCGCCCGGGTAGGTCTTGGGGATCAGCAGCGGGGCGTCGCCCGCGCCGATGAGGAGGCTGCGCTTCTTCTCGTAGTCGCTCAGCGGGACCGGGGTGGCGTCCAGGGTGACGCCGGTGCGCCGGGTGAGCTCTTTCCAGAACAGCCAGCTCTCCTTCATCGGGTAGACCGGGTTGTCGTTGTGCAGGACGGTGAAGGTGAGCGGTTCGGTGGCCTTGAACTGCTGTCCGGCGCGGTAGTTCCTCATGGCGCCCGTGCGTTTCTTCGACAGGTCCTTGGCGTCCTCGCCGTCGCCGCCACTGCCGCAGCCGGTGAGCGTGGCGAGGCCGATGAAGCCCGCGGCGGCGAGGATCTGGCGCCGGGAGAGCTGTCCGGTGTTCTTCACGGGGACTCCTGGGGGGTGGAGGGGGGTGCGGACGGCCGTCAGCCCTTGACCGCGCCGAGCATCACGCCGGAGACGAAGTAGCGCTGCACGAACGGGTACACGCAGAGGATCGGCAGCGAGGTGAGCACGATCGTCACCGCCTGGATGTTGGCGTTGACCTGGGTGAGGTTCTCGGTGGTGGCGCCGGCGCCGGTGCCGCCGGTGGCGCCCGCGAGGAGGTTGCGCAGATACACCGTGACCGGCATCAGCTCGGTGCGGTCCATGTAGAGGAACGCCGAGAACCAGGAGTTCCAGAAGGACACCGAGTAGAAGAGCACCATGGTGGCGACGACCGCCTTGGACAGCGGCAGCACGATCCGCAGCAGGATGCCGTAGGTGCTCAGGCCGTCGATCTGCGCGGCCTCCTCCAGCTCCGACGGCAGGCTCTCGAAGAAGGCCTTCATCACCAGCAGGTTGAAGACGCTGATCGCGTTCGGCAGGGCGATGGCCCACACGCTGTTCTTCAGTCCGAGGCTGGTGACCAGGACGTAGTTCGGGATGAGGCCGCCGGTGAAGAACATGGTGAACACGGCGATCCCGACCAGCGCGCCGCGGCCCTTGAGGTGGTGCTTGGACAGGACGTAGGCGTAGCAGGTGGTCAGCACCATGGCGACGGCGGTGGCGACGACCGTGTAGAGGACGGTGTTGCCGTAGTTCCGCCAGAACATCGAGTCGGAGAAGACGATCTCGTAGGTGGTGAGGTTGAAGCCCTTGGGCCACAGTGTCACGTCACCGGCGCGGATCTCCCGCTCGCCGCTGAACGACCGGGCGACGATGTTGACGAACGGGTACAGCGTGATCAGCACGACCAGGGTGAGGACAACGCCGTTCACGCCCTGGAAGACGCGGTGGCCCCGGGAGGGGCGGATGGTGCTCACCACAGGCTCGTCCCCACCGTGCGGCGCGAGAGCTGGTTGGCCGAGGTGATCAGCACCAGGCCGATGACCGCCTCGAACAGGCCGATGGCGGCGGCGTAGCTGAAGCTGTTGGACTCCACACCGGTCCGGTAGAGGTAGGTGGAGATGACGTCGGCGGTGGGATACGTCAGCGGGTTGTACAGCAACAGGACCTTCTCGAAACCGACGGCCAGGAACGTGCCGATGTTGAGGATCAGCAGCGTGATCATGGTGGGACGGATGCCGGGCAGGGTGACGTGCCAGGTCTGCCGCCAGCGGTTCGCGCCGTCGATCCGGGCGGCCTCGTACAGGTCCTCGTCGATGGTGGTGAGCGCGGCGAGGTAGAGGATGGTGCCCCAGCCCGCGGTCTGCCAGATCTCGGAGCCGACGTAGATGGTGCGGAACCAGTCGGGCTCCTGGATGAACCGGATCGGGTCGTGCCCGAACCAGCCGAGCACGTGGTTGACCGGGCCGTCCGTGGCGAGCATCTGCATCGTGATGCCGGCGACGATCACGACGGACAGGAAGTGCGGCAGGTAGGACACCGACTGCACGAATCGTTTCAGTGACCGGCGGCGGACCTCGTTGAGCAGCAGGGCGAGCACGATCGGGACCGGGAAGCAGAAGAGGAGCGTCAGCCCGCCGATCCACAGGGTGTTCCGGAAGACCTGCCAGAAGGTCGGGTCGGACAGGAACATCTCGACGTACCGCAGTCCCACCCAGTACTCGCCGAGGATCGACCCGCCCGGCTCGAACCGGCGGAACGCGATCACGTTGCCGATCATCGGCAGATAGCGGAACACCAGGAAGAACAGCAGCGGCAGCACGGCCAGCGAGTAGAGCTGCCAGTCCTTGCGCAGCGCGCGCCGCCAGCCGGTGGACGAGGGCGACCGGGTGCGGCGGCGGGGCGGGGGCGCCGGCGGCGGGCCCTGGAGGCCCGGGGGTGGAGCCGACGTGGTGGAGCTGCTCATGGGCCGGGCCTCCCGTGCCTGACGCAGACCGAAACTTTCGAGCATCTACCGGTAACTCCGCGGCAACTTATGAGTCACGGTCAGTGGTGTCAATGGGTGGCGCGCAGGCGGATTTTCCCGCTTCACGGCGCGTGGAAGTCCGGAACGGACCGCTGTGGAACCCGGCCAAGACCTGTTACCGTCCACCGAAATTTCCTGCGGCACGCCCGCAACGATCGGGGGTGCCGTCCGTCCGACTCTGCGAGGTGCCGCGTGCCCGCGTTCGACCTGCCCCCGGCTGAACTGGAGCGTCATCGCCCGGACCTCGCCGAACCCGCGGACTTCGACGCGTTCTGGAAGCGCACGCTGGAGGAGGCGTCGGGTGCGGGGGACGTTCTGGTCTCCGCCGACCCGGTGGACAGCGGGCTGCGGCTGACCGAGGCCTGGGACGTCGCCTTCCGCGGCTTCGCGGGCAACCCGGTGCGCGCGTGGTTCAGCCGCCCCGCGGGGGCGGCCGGACCGCTCCCGGCCGTGGTGGAGTTCGCCGGGTACGGACGCGGACGCGGCCTCCCCCACGAGCGGCTGACCTGGGTGAACGCCGGGTACGCGCATCTGCTGATGGACAACCGCGGGCAGGGCGGCCAGTACGGCTGCGGGGGCGACACCCCCGACCCGCACGCCGGTGCGCCGGGCGGCCCCGGACCGGCGGCGCGCGGGCTGCTCGACCCGCACGACTATCACTACCGCCGCCTGATCACCGACGCGGTGCGCGCGGTGGAGGCCGTGCGCGCACTGCCCGGCGCGGACGCCTCCCGGGTCGCGGCGGTGGGCAACAGCCAGGGCGGGGGCCTGGCGCTGGCGGTCGCGGGACTGGTCCCGGACCTCGCGGCGGTCCTGGTCACCGCCCCCTTCCTGTGCGGGATCCACCGCGCGCTGGACCTCACGGACGCGGCGCCGTACGGCGAGATCAGCGCGTATCTCGCCGTCCACCGGGGCGCGGAGGAGGCGGCCCACCGCACCCTGGCCCACGTCGAGGGCATCTCCTTCGCCCGCCGCGCGCAGGCACCCGCCCACTTCGGCGTGGGCCTCCGCGACACGGTGTGCCCACCGAGCGGCGCGTACGCGGCGTACAACCGCTACGCGGAGCTGACGGGCGGACAGGAGGAGAAGGTGCTGCACGCCTACCCGTACAACGGGCACGAGGGCGGGGACGCGGTGCATGTGCGGCGGCAACTGGGATGGCTACGAGCGGTGTTGGGAGCATAAGGGCGCGGTGGCGACGGAGCGCGGGCGCGCCGCCAGGTGGCGGGGACCTGGGACGGGGCGCGGCCCTGCCGCCCGGAAGCGGCCGAGACGGGGGCGCGTGGCCGCACCGGCCCGGGGCGGAGGGCAGCCGGCCCGGAACGGAGGTCAACCGGCCCGGCACGACAGGGCCGTTCCGGCATGGGCGGTCCGCCGGGAGGCGAGCACGGCCGCCCGGAGGTCGCAGGCCGCGGGCATCAGGCGCGCGATGCCGTCGGCGCGGTCCGGGGCGCCGGCGGCGGGCGTCGTGCCCGCCCGGCAGAGCAGGCCGGGCAGCTCGGGGCGCGGCAGCGTGTCGGGGCGGGCGTGGGTGACGGCGCCCGAGGTCAGGGCCAGGCCGGCCGCCGGTACCGCGGCCAGCAGGCAGACCAGGGCGAGGAACAGCACCCTGCTGCCGGTGCGCAGCGCCGGCCGGACGCCGGCACGAGGCTCGATTGGCGCGATCATGACGCTCCCGTCCGCGGCTGTGGGGGTCGACGGGTGACAAGGGCGCGGGGCGGACGAGGTGGCGGCGCCCCGGCGACGGGTTCCGGTCCGCCACGCTCATGGGAGCGCTCCCACCTCGTCCGTGAGGGCGACGGTATCGCCGGGGGACGGGGTTGTAAACGGTTGCCGCGCACACCGGGCCGCGCGGGAGCCGCGGTCCGCGAACGCCGAGGGCCGCATCCCCGCGCGGGGATGCGGCCCTCGGTCGTCCTGCCCGGCCCTTACTTGCGGATCAGGCTGCGCAGCACGTACTGCAGGATGCCGCCGTTGCGGTAGTAGTCGGCCTCACCGGGGGTGTCGATGCGGACGACCGCGTCGAACTCGACACCGGTGTCGGTGGTGACCTTCACCGTGCGGGGCGTGGTGCCGTTGTTCAGCTCGGTCACGCCGGAGACGGAGAAGGTCTCCTCGCCGGTCAGGCCGAGGGACTCGGCGGTGTGGCCCTCGGGGAACTGCAGCGGCAGGACGCCCATGCCGATGAGGTTCGAGCGGTGGATGCGCTCGTACGACTCGGCGATGACGGCCTTGACGCCGAGGAGCGCGGTGCCCTTGGCCGCCCAGTCGCGGGACGAGCCGGAGCCGTACTCCTTGCCGGCCAGGACGACCAGCGGGATGCCGGCGGCCTGGTAGTTCCGCGAGGCGTCGTAGATGAAGGAGACCGGGCCGCCCTCCTGCGTGAAGTCACGCGTGTAGCCGCCCTCGGTGCCCGGCGCGATCTGGTTGCGCAGGCGGATGTTGGCGAACGTACCGCGGATCATGACCTCGTGGTTGCCGCGGCGCGAGCCGTAGCTGTTGAAGTCGCGGCGCTCGATGCCGTGCTCCGTGAGGTACTTGCCGGCCGGGGTGTCGGCCTTGATGGCGCCGGCCGGGGAGATGTGGTCGGTGGTGACCGAGTCGCCCAGCTTGGCCAGCACGCGGGCGCCGCTGATGTCCTCGACCGGGGCCGGCTCCATCCGCATGCCCTCGAAGTACGGGGGCTTGCGGACGTAGGTGGACTCCGCGTCCCATTCGAAGGTGTCGCCGGTCGGGATCGGCAGCGCCTGCCACTGGGCGTCGCCGGCGAAGACGTCGGAGTAGGACTTGGAGAACATGTCCTCGCCGATGGCGTTCGCCACGACGTCGTTCACCTCGGCCTCGGAGGGCCAGATGTCCTTCAGGAAGACCGGGTTGCCGTCCTGGTCGTGGCCGAGGGCCTCGCGGGTGATGTCCACCTTCATGGAACCGGCGATCGCGTAGGCGACCACCAGCGGCGGGGACGCCAGGTAGTTCATCTTGACGTCGGGGTTGATCCGGCCCTCGAAGTTGCGGTTGCCGGACAGCACCGAGGTGACGGCCAGGTCGTGCTCGTTGACGGCCTTGGAGACCTCCTCCGGCAGCGGGCCGGAGTTGCCGATGCAGGTGGTGCAGCCGTAACCGACCAGGTTGAAGCCGACCTTGTCGAGGTACGGGGTGAGGCCCGCCTTCTCGAAGTAGTCGGTGACGACCTTGGAGCCCGGGGCAAGGGTGGTCTTGACCCACGGCTTGCGGGTCAGGCCCTTCTCCACCGCCTTCTTGGCCACCAGCGCGGCGGCGACCATGACGTACGGGTTGGAGGTGTTGGTGCAGGAGGTGATGGCCGCGACCGTCACCGCGCCGTGGTCCAGCGTGTAGGTGGTGCCGTCGGGGGCGGTCACCTCGACCGGGTTGGACGGGCCGGTACCGGCCGCCGCGGCGGGGTGCTGCGGGGCGCCGGCACCGTTGTCGTCGTGGCCGTAGGCCGGGGCGTCGCTGGCGGGGAAGGACTCGGCGCTCGCCTCGTCGACCGGGGAGGCGACACCGTGCGGCTGCTCCTGCTGCGGGACGCCCGGCTTGCGGTCGTCGCCGCCGGTGACACCGGCGGCCACGTAGTCGAGCACGTCGGCGTTGAACTGCTCGGCGGCGCGGGTCAGTTCGATGCGGTCCTGCGGGCGCTTCGGGCCGGCGATGGACGGGACGACCGTGGACAGGTCCAGCTCGAGCTTCTCGGAGAAGTCCGGCTCGGCCGCCGGGTCCAGCCAGAGGCCCTGCTCCTTGGCGTAGGCCTCGACCAGGGCGACCTGCTGCTCGGAGCGGCCGGTCAGGCGCAGGTAGCTCAGCGTCTCGTCGTCGATCGGGAAGATCGCGGCGGTGGAGCCGAACTCCGGCGACATGTTGCCGATGGTGGCGCGGTTGGCCAGCGAGGTGGCGGCGACGCCCTCGCCGTAGAACTCGACGAACTTGCCGACGACGCCGTGCTTGCGCAGCATCTCGGTGATGGTGAGCACCAGGTCGGTGGCGGTGGTGCCGGGCTGCAGCTCACCGGTGAGCTTGAAGCCGACGACGCGCGGGATCAGCATGGAGACCGGCTGGCCGAGCATGGCGGCCTCGGCCTCGATGCCGCCGACGCCCCAGCCGAGGACGCCGAGGCCGTTGACCATCGTGGTGTGCGAGTCGGTGCCGACCAGGGTGTCGGGGTACGCCTTGCCGTCGCGGGTCATGACGACGCGGGCCAGGTGCTCGATGTTCACCTGGTGGACGATGCCGGTGCCGGGCGGGACGACCTTGAACTCGTCGAAGGCGGTCTGGCCCCAGCGCAGGAACTGGTAGCGCTCCTTGTTGCGGCCGTACTCCAGGTCGACGTTCTGCTTGAAGGCGTCGTTGGTGCCGAACTTGTCGGCGATCACGGAGTGGTCGATGACCAGCTCGGCCGGGGCCAGCGGGTTGATCTTCGCCGGGTCGCCGCCGAGCTCCTTCACGGCCTCACGCATCGTGGCGAGGTCGACGACGCAGGGCACGCCGGTGAAGTCCTGCATGATCACGCGGGCCGGCGTGAACTGGATCTCCTGCGACGGCTGCGCCTGGGAGTCCCAGCCGCCCAGGGCGCGGATGTGGTCGGCGGTGATGTTCGCGCCGTCCTCGGTGCGGAGGAGGTTCTCCAGCAGCACCTTCAGGCTGTAGGGAAGGCGCGCGGAGCCCTCGACCTTGTCCAGCCGGAAGATCTCGTACGACTCGTCGCCCACCTGCAGCGTGCTGCGGGCGTCGAAGCTGTTCGCCGACACGACAGTCTCCTTCATTGATGTGCGCGTACCACCGTCAATCGTGCCGCCACGCCGGCTTGGCCGTTCCGGTGAGGTCAGGCTAAGTTAGGTGTGCCTAAGTCGCGTGGCGACCGCGGTGCGCCTCGGCAGATATCTCGATGTCGAGATAATCCTAGTACACGGGCGCGGAATGGTCATGCCCGGGACCCGGTGACCGCTCCCGTCGCCTGGAGGCGTCCGCCCGGCGAACCCGGTCGTTCGGCCTTCCGTCCCGGTGGACCAGCCGTACGGGTCGATCGCGCCGGGGCGCCGGCGGCCGTACCGGCCGGGGTGCGTCTCGCAGGGCGCCACGGCAGGACGCCCCGGCAAGGACGGCGCCCCGGCCGGCCCGGACAAGGAGCGCGCCGGGTGCGCCGACCGGCCGGATCAGCGCACTCGGTCGTAGACCAGGGCGATCTCGCCCAGATCGCCGGTCTCCTGATGGGCGAGCTTCCATCGCGAGCTCGGCAGGCCGTCCTCGAACAGCCGCTGCCCGCCCCCGACGATCTCGGGGAAGATCATGAGATACAGCCGGTCCAGCAGATCCGCCGGGAGAAGCTCCTTGATGACGCTGGCGCTGCTGTTGACGAGGATGTCGCCCTCACCGGTGGCCTTGAGGCCGGCGACGACGTCCGCGGCGGGGGCGTTCACCACGCGGGTGCGTTCCCACGGCGCCTCGGCCAAGGTGGTCGAGAAGACCACCTTCTCGGCGCCGACCAGCCACCTCGCATATCCACGATCACGCGGATCGGCGTTCTCGTCCGCGGCGACCGACGGCCAGTACCCCAGGAATCCCTCGGCGTTGACCCTGCCGAGCAGCGCTGTCGTCGCGCCCTCCCAGATGCGGGTGAGGTGGTTCCGCGCGACCTCGGTGGTCACGTACGGGGCGAACGCGCCGAAATCTCCGGCCCCGCCGGGACCGTTGTAACGCCCGTCGAGGCTGAGGGCCAGGTTCGCGGTCACCCTGCGGTCGGCCGAGTCGGTCATTTAGCGCTCCTCGTGTCGGCACTGCCGGTGTCGTGCGGGTCCGCGGCGAGGGCCGCCACGAGCTTGTCGAGGCTCTGGCCGAAGCCGATCTCGATGCCTGCGACGAAGTCGGCGGAGTCGACGGTGCTGTCGGTGATCCGCCAGTGGACCTCGAGGTCCGTGCCCGTACCGGTGGGCTTCAGGCCGATGCCGACGTGGGCGGTGAAGGCGATGCCCCCGTCGGGCAGCACGGGAGAGAGCCGGTAGCCGAGGCGTTCACCGGGGCGCACGTCCTCGACGACTCCCTCCGCGCGACCGGCGACCGGGTCGGAGCCGTCGGAGTCCTCGGCATCGCGGTACTCCTGGACGACCCGCCCACCCGGTCGCGCCTCGAAGACGAGCTCGGAGACGCGGAGGTCGTCCGGCGTCCACCAGCGGGCGAGCAGGGATGCCTCGGTGAGGTGGCGCCAGACCAGCTCGGGGCGTCCCGCCAGCGACCGGTGGAACCTGAACGAGCGGCCGTCGGCCCACCCCGGCTCCTCTGCGGCGAGCCGCTCCGCGCGGAGACTCCGTCCGTAGCGGTCGTAGGTCGCCCGCGGACCGCCCTCCTGGTCCGCGGTGTCGGCGAGCCGGCTGAGCGCACCTGCCAGGTCCCGCAAAGGGGCGGACCGGAGCGCGTAGACACGGCGTCGGCCGCTGCGCTGCGAGGTGACGATGCCGGCGCGCTCAAGGGTCTGCAGGTGCTTGGTCGTCTGCGGCTGGCGCGCCTCGGCGAGCTGGGCGAGCACGCCGACCGGGCGGGGCCGCTCGGCCAGCAGCCCCACGAGCCGCCAGCGGACCGGGTCGGCCAGTGCGGTGAGGAGTGTGTCCATGGGCGCGATCATTCCCCGAAAAGAATATTCCCGTCAAGGAATATGTCGAGGGGGCGCTTCCGGTGCGCCGGACTCGCGCCCTCCTGCGGGGCACACGCTCCCCTCCGCCCCTCCACCCCCCGCCCTCCCGCCGGCTCCGCACGAACCCGGCCCCGGGTGCCATCACCGCCGAGGACCGGGGTATCCGACTGAGACACAGTCAGTCACGGCAGGACCGACCAGGGAGGCGAGGATGCCCCTCACGTTCCGCAAGAGTTTCCGGATCCTTCCGGGGGTGCGGCTGAACATCAACAAGCGGTCGTGGTCCATCACCACCGGCAGCAGGAACGGCCCCCGGTACACCCGCAGCAGCACCGGACGTCGTACGACATCGATGGATCTGCCCGGACCTTTCGGATGGCGGCGCACCACCCACAGCCGCCGGAACAGGGGATACTGACGTCACATCACCCGACCATCACCCGAACGGACCCCCCCAAGAGGTGCCATCTCATATCTGAGATAACCTCAACCTCATGGCAGACGACTACCTCGTACGCATCGGCAAGCTCATCCGTGACGCCAGGCAGCACCGCGGCTGGACACAGGCCCAGCTCGCCGAGGCGCTCGGCACCAGCCAGAGCGCCGTCAACCGGATCGAGCGCGGCAACCAGAACATCAGCCTTGAGATGATCGCCCGTATCGGCGAGGCGCTGGACAGTGAGATCGTCTCCCTGGGCTACGCCGGCCCGATGCACCTGCGGGTGGTGGGCGGCCGCCGGCTCTCCGGCGCCATCGACGTCAAGACGAGCAAGAACGCGTGCGTGGCACTGCTGTGCGCCTCGCTGCTCAACAGCGGGCGCACGGTGCTGCGCCGCGTGGCCCGCATCGAGGAGGTGTACCGCCTCCTGGAGGTGCTGCACTCCATCGGCGTGCGCACCCGCTGGATCAACGACGGCGTCGACCTGGAGATCGTGCCGCCGGCCGAGCTGGACCTGGCGGCGATCGACGCGGACGCGGCCCGCCGCACCCGCTCCATCATCATGTTCCTCGGCCCGCTGCTGCACCGCCTGGACCGCTTCATGCTGCCGTACGCCGGAGGCTGCGACCTCGGCACGCGCACCGTGGAGCCGCACATGATCGCGCTGCGCCGCTTCGGCCTGGACATCGCCGCGACGGAGGGCCAGTACCACGCGGTGGTCGACCGGACCGTCGCCCCCGACCGCCCGATCGTGCTGACCGAGCGCGGGGACACGGTCACCGAGAACGCGCTGCTGGCCGCCGCGCGGCACGACGGCACGACCGTCATCCGCAACGCGTCCTCCAACTACATGGTCCAGGACCTGTGCTTCTTCCTGGAGGCGCTGGGCGTCAAGGTGGACGGCATCGGCACGACGACGCTCACCGTGCACGGTGTACCCACCATCGACGTGGACGTGGACTACTCCCCCTCCGAGGACCCGGTCGAGGCGATGAGCCTGGTGGCGGCCGCGGTGGTGACGGAGTCGGAGCTGACGGTCCGCCGGGTGCCGATCGAGTTCCTGGAGATCGAGCTGGCGGTCCTGGAGGAGATGGGCCTCGACCACGACCGCACGCCGGAGTACTTCGCGGACAACGGCCGCACGCGGCTGGTGGACCTGACGGTGCGGCCCTCCAAGCTGGAGGCGCCGATCGACAAGATCCACCCGATGCCGTTCCCGGGCCTGAACATCGACAACGTGCCGTTCTTCGCGGCGATCGCGGCGGTGGCGCAGGGTCAGACCCTCATCCACGACTGGGTCTACGACAACCGCGCCATCTACCTGACCGACCTGAACCGCCTCGGCGGCCGGCTCCAGCTCCTCGACCCGCACCGCGTCCTGGTCGAGGGCCCGACCCGCTGGCGCGCGGCCGAGATGATGTGCCCGCCGGCCCTGCGCCCGGCCGTCGTCGTCCTGCTCGCCATGATGGCGGCGGAGGGCACGTCGGTGCTGCGCAACGTGTACGTCATCAACCGCGGTTACGAGGACCTGGCGGAGCGGCTGAACTCGATCGGGGCGCAGATCGAGATCTTCCGGGACATCTGAAAGTCCTCGGGAAAGACGCCGTCATACCCCTTCTGACCTTCGTGAACGTGAGGCAGGAGGGGTGCGGCGGCGTCTTTTGGGCTTTTCTGGGACTTTTGGGCAGTGCGGGCACGCGTGGGCGGGACACCCTGCTCAGGACCGTCCCGCGCATGCCAGACCCTCGCCACGCCCCTCACCGCCAGACCGTCGACCACCGGTGAAGTCCCGATGGGATTTCACCGTCCGGGGCCGCTCCTTCAGCTTTTCGCAGCGTTGGCGGTGAGGGTGGGCCGACGCCCTGCCGCGCGTTCGAGGTGAAGGGCGTCATCCACAGCCGTCCCGGTGAGACCTCCCCGGCGGGCCTGTCTCAGTCCGAGCATCTGGCCGCGGACCCGTCGGCCGAGGAGGTGACGGACACTCGGTAACCGGCTCCGGTGTTGAACTCGGTTCCGGCCTTGCTCCCTTCCGCGTCGAGGATCTCTTCGGTCAAGAAGTAGACGTCCAGCATCACGGCGTCGTCCGCTTCGCCGCGGGTGAAGCACAGGTTCGCGGGCTGATTCGCCTTTGATGACCGCCGGGTGGCCGGAGAGGGCGTCCAGCCTTCGCGCTCTGCCGCGGCCCGGTAGTACTGCGTCACGTCGGCTTTGTCGCCGGGGAAGACGTAAGTGTGCTCCGCGTAGAGCTGCGCTTCGCCACTGTCCTCCCAGCAGCCGGCGTCAAGGCCCTTGAAGCCGCGGGGTTCGACCGTCCCTCGAGGCCGGGAGTCGAGGATGCCGTAGGACTTCAGCTCGTCGACCCGGCTCTCGGTGCCCTCGCAGTCCGAGGTGAGGACGGCGTCAGCCGTGACCTGGCATCCGGTGAGTGCTCCCGTTGACACGGCCATCAGGAGGAGGACGGCATGCAGGCTGGTTCCCGTACGAGAGGTCAAGTCAACTCCTGTGGCTGACCTGGCAGGGCAGCCGAGTGCGCCATTCGATACCCGATAGGTACGGTCAGCGACCGTACCATTAGTTCGGTTGGTCGTGATGGGCATCCAACTCCGTTTACCGGCGGCCCAGTTGTTCCTCCCAGGATGTCAGGCCCCGCTCTCGCCCTGGATGTCCGGCCGATGAGGTCGGGACGATCCTCATCACACCCGCGAGGTGATCGACCGGCCGTACGAGAGAGGGGAGAGCCGAGTGCCGGTCATCCCACACGGACCGGTTCTGCCCCTGCGGAAGTGAATTCGGCCGCCGCTCCTACGGCTTGAACGATTCCCCGGTGCGGCCGGAGATCCTGTCGCACGGCACGGCGCGGTCGGCCGCGCGGGACGGCGAAAGAGACGGCGGCGCTGGCGGTGGGGCCGGGGCTGCCGAGCGCAGGCGGGTCGTCAGGCACGACCGCGGTCGATCACGGGCCTGCCCTCACTTCAGCACCTCGAAGGAGTGGAGGGAGTAACCGTAGCCGGTGGCCCGGGTGATTCCCCTCATCTGGACGTGGCGGGCCATGACGGCGGTGAAGGTCAGCGTGTCGACGCCCTTCCGCGCCAAACCGCGCCGCTGCGCCACGGTCCGCCACGTGGTCCCGTCGTCGGAGACCCGGATGTCGTAGTCCTTGCCGTGAGCGGTCTCCCAATCGAGGTTGACCCGCGAGAACGACTGCCGACTGCCGAGATCGACGCTCAGCCACTCGTCATCGGTGTAGGCACTGGCCCAGCGCGTGGCCGGATTGCCGTCCACCGCGTTCGACGCCCCCAGAGACGGGACCTCCGACGAGGACGCCGACACCGCGCGTCCGAAGGCGAGGTCTCCGGGCGTCGGTTTCGGCTTCACGAGGGTGTCGGGCAGGTACGCGGTTCCGGGGCCCTGTCCGACGGTGCCCACCCGGTTCAGGAAGCTGCTGTAGTCGGTGCCGGCGCGGGTGCCGGACCACATCTTCTGCGCGAGCGCGGCGAAGCTCTTCTCCACCAGTCCATGGACCTGGAGTTCGGTGTAACTGGCGCGGACGAGGTCGTTCCACACGGCCGGCATGGCACCGAGGAGCATGGGGTCCTGCGGCGTGAGGTCCTGGTTTCCGCCGAACACGTGCGGTTCCCAGCTGGTGAAGATGTACTGCCCGTCCAGGCCCTGTCCGTGGTAGTAATCCGCGAACGGGACCACGTAGAGCAGGCCGTCGTTGGAATTGATGACTTTGTAGCCGTCGGCTATGGCTGCCTTGGGCGAGTACCAGCCGTGGTTCCAGCAATTGAGGACCATGTTCTTGTCATAGCCTGCCCCTCCGCCGGACATGACGGTGAAGCTCCCCCAGGCGTTGACCGTCTTGCCCAGGGAGCGTACGTGGGAGGCGATGGTGTTGACGTACGTCTTGTACTGCGCGTTCAGTTCTCGCGGGTACTCGTCGACGCCGATGTGTACGGTCGGTCCCCGGAACCACGGCGCGAACTCGGTGTAAACGCTCTTCATGAACTCGGTGGCGGCCGGATTGCTGAGGTCCAGATGGTCCGAGTTCCCGCCGTTCAGGCCGATCTCGGGCTTGAACTCGATGAAGGCGCGCGCGTGGGCGGGGGCGTCGATCTCGGGGATGATCGTCACGCCGTTGGCGGCGGCCACGTCCTCGAAGGAGTCCCAGTCCTGCCGGGTGTATCCCTGGCCGGCGCCCAGTCCCGCGAAGGCCGGGTTGGTGCTCTTGAGGCGGAACGCGGAGATGGCCTGCGACCAGTCACCGTTCGGTGGGGTGATCTCGTTGTCGTTGAGGTGCAGTTGCAGGGTGTTGAGCTTCAGCCAGCCCATCCAGCGCAGGTACGACCTGATGAACTCGGGCGTGAAGTACCGTCGCCCGACATCGAGCATGAAACCGCGGACGGCGTAGTTCGGATGGTCGACCGCGGTGCCGACGGGAACGCTCTTGCGGTCGGCCGAGCCCAGCAGGGCCTGCAGGAGGGTACGGGTGCCGTAGTAGACGCCCCTCCGGCCGCCGCCGACGATCTCGACGGAAGTCGTGCTCACGGTGAGGCGGTACGCCTCGGCCCGCAGCTCGCTCCTCACCGGACCGAAGTCGGCCGAGGAGTCGATGCGCAGGGCTATGTCACCGCGTCCCGCCGCTCCCGTCGCCGTGGTGAGCCGGAGAGAGGTCAGCTCGGCCATTTCTGCGACGACCTGGACCGCCAGGTTCCGCAGGGCGGCCGGGGCGCCTGCGGGGACGACGACCCGACTTGCCGAGGTGAGGGTGAGACTGCCCGTCCCCCCGGTCCACCGCTGCAGCGCGGGAACCACTCCGGGTGGGGCCGTGTCCGCCTCGGCAGCTGCCGTCGCCGTGCCGGTGGAGGCGAGAAGAGGAGCGAGCACGAGGCCGCCGAGGAATGATCTGCGCGCCATTTTCCATTGATTCACGGAATGCTCCCGTAGCGTTCTCGAGGAGAAGGTGGGGAAGAGATCGGGATGTGACGCCGGACTGCAGCGCCAAAGGAACCGTCAGGTTCTGCGTGTCATCAGGAATTCGAGGACGGAGGACGGGGGGATTCCCAGAACCGCTGGTTCAAAGCAGACGCCGACCTGAGTGGCCCGGCCGTGTTGACGGCGGCTGAAGGGTGATTCCGGCTCGCTTTCCGCGCCGGCACCACCCATCGAGCGCCGCTGACCGTGGTCCCGCCGTCTCCGCCCGGAACACTTCATCTTCGGCGTGCTCCCCGCACCCGCGGGGACGGTCCCCTCGTACAGACCGACGAATCCCCGACCCGGGTCGCTGCCTCGCACGGGACCGCGGCGGCGTACCGGTCGTCGTCCGGCCTCGACGGCTCCAGACCTTCCCGCGCATCGCCTTTCGGTGCTGAGCACCGCTTCCTCGCGAGCGGACGACGGTGACGGGCGGGGGCCACGTCCGGCGACGGCCGACAGCGCTTCGGCCGTCATGATGCTTGTGAGTGCGAAGCATGGATCTGGCGTTGCGATGACGTCCGTGCGTCTTCCCATGAGATCTCCACGCTTGGTCTGGACCACCAACTAGCCTGCTCTCAAGGGTGTTACGGGTGTCGACAGTAGGAGGTAAGACGTATGGGGTCTAGACCTCTGCGCCAGCCAGGTTCACTCCGGCCAACATGACGGTCGGTCCTTCCGCCCTGCCGCGCCCCGCTCATGACACTGCTCCACGCGGTCGACATGACCGGAAAAAACCTTTCGCACCCGTGTCACCGGAGGCACCCCTGCCCCGGTCGTCTGGATCCCGCCGGCCCCGGGGCAGGGCGTGTCCCGCCGGCGCCCGCCGCCCCGCAGACGACCGGTCAGGCCGCCGGGGGCCGAGACCGTGCCGCTCCGCCCGCTCCAGCCTCCTTGAACCACGACGGCGTGACGGAGTGCGTTGACACGAGCCGCATGACCCGTGTCCAGGATCCGGGGTCGAGGCCCATCGTCGGCGTGGACCGTTTCCCTCGACTGCGGAGGCCGGTCGCCTCGGAGCTTGTGGTCATCCTCCCGAAGGCGCGGACGTGGCGGATGAGCGCGTCCGTTCAGGGCAGTGCGCGAGCACTGACTTCAGCCTGAGTCGCTCGTTCCCCGGGAGGGCGCCGGAGTGGGTCAGGATCCGCCCGGCGACGGTCCGCCGATCACAGACAGCGGACGTGCCGCAGGAGTTGGACCAGAACCCCGTCTCATGAACAGAACCACGAGCCGGGCACATCGGAGCCTCCGCCAGACCCGGAGCGCTTCAGTGTGCGGCCGGACGGACGACCTGTCTTCAAAAGGGCGGCGGTTCAGTGGTGAGTCTGTCGGCGGGCACTCGCTCGATGCGGGTCCAGCCCCTCCAGCCCCGCTCTTCCAGGATCGCCAACAGCCGCGCGGCGCCCGGCGAGGACTCGGCCGTGGTCGAGTCCAGCAGGTCGACGAACTGGTCGTCCCAGGCGTCGTCACCCGTCTCGCCGGCCTCCACGGCGCGGATCATCAGGCGCTCCATGACGTCGGCGACCTCGACGACCCGCGGGTCCTCGGTCGACCAGTCGAGTGCCTCGCTGAGGAGGCTGTAGAGCCTCATCATGTCGGGGTGGTCCAGCTCCTCGTGCTTCCTGGCGATCAGGGCGTCGATCTGGTGCGGCACCTGCGCGGCGATCATGATCCAGGCGTCCCGCTCCAGCTCGATGTACCGCTCCTCGACGCCGAGACCGCGTAGCCGGTCCAGGTAGTCCACGACGCTCCGCGGGAGCGCCAGGTGCTCCCCGGCGGCGAGCCGGGAGAGCCGTTTGCGGGTGTCGTGCAGCCGCCGGATCTCGGCGCGCAGATGCTTGTCGATCGCCTGGACACCGGCGGCGAACTCCTCCGGGCCGGCGTCGAGGAGTTCCTGCACCCGAGCCAGCGGCACACCGGCGTCCGCCAGGGTGCGGATCCGGATCAGCCGCACGACCGCGGCAGCGTCGTAGATCCGGTATCCGGACCGGTCGCGTTCGGGCTCCGGCAGCAGTCCGATCCGGTGGTAATGGCGTACTGCCCGTACCGTCACCCCGGCGTACGCCGCCAGCTGGCTGATGGTGAGCATGGGTCTCAGCCTGCCTCAGGCGATCTTCCGGCGATAGACGGCCATCGCGAGAACATACGCCACGACGAGGATGCCGGCGCACCAGGCCAGGGCGGTCCAGATGTCGTCGCCGACCGGCCGCTGGGCGAACAGGTCGCGGATGGTGTCGACGATGGACGTCACCGGCTGGTGCTCGGCGAAGGCGCGCACCAGCCGGGCATGGTCCGCGTGGGCACGAACGCCGAGCTGACGAACGGCAGGAAGATGAGCGGGTAGGCGAACGCGCCCGCGCCCTCGACCGATGCCGCGGAGAGCCCGGGAATCACGGCGAGCCAGGTCAGGGCCAGGGTGAACAGGAACAGGATGCCGGCGACCGCGAGCCATGCCGGCAGTCCGGCCCCCGTGCGGAAGCCCATGAGGAGCGCGACGCCCACGACGATCACGAGCGAGATCAGGTTGGCCACCAGCGAGGTGAGGACGTGTGCCCACAGCACCCCTGACCGTGCGATCGGCATGGACTGGAAGCGTTCGAAGATCCCGCTCTTCATGTCGGTGAACAGCCGGTAGGCGGTGTAGGAGATGCCGGACGCGATCGTGATGAGCAGGATGCCGGGCAGCATGTAGTTCACGTACGGGACCGACCCGGTGTCGATCGCGCCGCCGAACACGTAGACGAACATCAGCATCAGGGCGACCGGCGTGATGACGGTCGTGATGACGGTGTCCAGGCTGCGCGTGACATGGCGCAGGGTCCGCCCCGTGAGAACAGCGGTGTCGCCGAAGTGGTACGCGGTCATCTTCGTCCCCTAGTCGTTCGTGCTGAGGGCGTGGCTCTTGTCGTCGCCGCCGATGACCGCGAGGAAGATCTCCTCCAGGGTCGGCTGCTTCTCGACGTACTCGACCGCGGCGGGCGGGAAGAGCTGCTTGAGCTCGGCGAGGGTGCCGTTCACGATGATCCGGCCCTGGTGGAGGATCGCGATCCGGTCGGCCAACTGCTCGGCCTCGTTCAGGTACTGCGTGGTGAGCAGCACCGTCGTTCCGTCCTCGGCCAGCTCCTTGATCGCCTGCCACACCTCGATGCGCGCCTCGGGGTCGAGACCGGTCGTCGGCTCGTCCAGGAAGATCACCGGCGGATTCCCGATGAGGCTCATCGCGATGTCCAGCCGGCGGCGCATACCGCCCGAGTACGTGGCCACCTTCCGCGCGCCGGCGTCGGTCAGCGAGAAACGCCTCAGCAGGTCGTCCGCGATCTCGCCCGGGTTCTCGAGGTGGCGCAGCCTGGCGACGAACACGAGGTTCTCGCGACCGCTGAGGATCTCGTCGACGGCCGCGAACTGTCCGGTGAGGCTGATGGACTCCCGCACCTCGGCCGGTTGCGCGGCGACGTCGAAGCCATGGACGGTGGCCGTTCCCCGGTCGGCCTTCAGGAGCGTGGCGAGGATCTTCACGGTCGTGGTCTTGCCCGCCCCGTTGGAGCCGAGCAGGGCGAAGATGCTGCCCCGCGCCACGTCGAAGTCCACGCCGCGCAGTACGCCGAGCTTCCCGTAGGACTTCTCGAGCCCCCGTACGCGCATCGCCGGATCGGTGATGGATCGAGCCGTCATGGTCGTCTGCCTCCTCCTCCGTGAAGCGGTTCCCGGCGGGTGCCGGGAAGCTTCTGCCGGAAGGATGGAGGGTTGACCCGGCGTCAAGGTCAAGCCCGCCGCGGCCACAGCGCTCCGAGCGCTGACGCCGACGCGGGCCGTGCCGTGCTCCGTGCCGCCGGGGACATCGCGGCACTACCGGGGCCGGTGTCCGGCCGCGGCTGCACGCCGCCCCGCTGACCGAACCGCGCCGCGCCGATCTGCTGGACCTGGACGGCTGCGCCGTGGACGGGTCCCATGTCCGGGGCGTCGGGGGGACCGCATGGGGCCCTCGCCCGCCGATCGTGCCCGCCCCGGCTCCGGGCATCACCTGATCGTCGACCGTCACGGGACCCCGCTCACCGGTGGCAACCGGCATGACGTCACCCAGCTCCTGCCGCTGCCGGACGCGGTCCCGCCCATCAGGGGCCTGCGGGGCTCCCCCGCCGCAAGCCCCGGTCCCGGCGCCGGCTGTCCTCGGCCCTCTCGGCGGCTCCGTGCCCCGCCGTCCGGGCGCGGCAGGCAGCCGGCGCCGACCGGTTCTGTCGGCTCAGCGCCGCTGCTGGGCGCCCTGAAGGGCCTGGTCGGTCATGTCGGCCACCTGGCCGGCCGGCGGGGCCTCGGCATCGACCTCGGTGCCGAAGTCGGAGAACTCCAGCACCGTTTTCATCTTGAGCTGCTGGGCCGCCGCGCTGCTGCCCGCCTGGGCCGAGGCGGAGGCCGGGGCCTTGACGGTCATGTCGATCTGCTGGCGGCGCAGCCGGCCCTCGTCGTCGAGCCAGACCTGCATCGGCAGCGTCGGGCCGAGCTGCTTGCTCATCTGCGCACCGCCCGGCAGCTTGGACACGTCCACGGAGACCTTGTAGTGCGTCGTGTCGGTCCCGTCGATCTCCTCGGTGCCCACCTTGGTGACGCCCTTGTCGGTGATCGCCTTGGCGTAGGCGGCGGTCTGGGCCGGGTCGCCGATCTGCTGGTTGCCCAGGTCCTGCTGTGCGGCGACCTTCTCCAGGTCGATCTTGACCCAGGGCTTGCCGCCCGGCGCTTCCTGGCCGGGCATCTTCTGGTAGAGAACCTGGTCGACCACGCGTTGCTCGATGCTCTTGTCCTGCGCGGTGACGGTCATGACGCTGTCACCTTCGTCCAGAGCGATGACGCCCTTGCCCTGGGTGGTGACCGTCCTGCCCTCCGCCGAGAGCTGCGTCCTGATCGTCATCCGCGCCGACTCGGCCTCGGCCGTCTTGTCGTAGGCCGCTCGCACCTCCGCCGTGCCCTGCTCCTGGGCGCCGGCGCTCCTGCTCGCGTTCGGCGACTTGCCGTCCCCACCGGCCTCCGCATCGCTGCCGCCACCACAGCCCGACAGGACAACGCTCCCTGTCACCGCGGCAACCACGACCACGCCGGCCCTCGTCCCCCTGAATCGCATGCCAGTCCTCTCTCCTCAACGAGTGCCGGCCACTGTCACACCGCGCCGGCTCACTGACCCGAGTTTCCCGACGGTCCGTCAACACACCTGTTTATGACGTAAGTTGCGGATGAGTGACGAATCCTGCCGGGCGAGACCGCGCCGGCGCCGCTGTCCGACCGAGCCGTGTGCGGCACGGCCGGCCCCCCGGTCCGGCCGTGGTCGGCTCAGCCGTCGGGCAGGCTCCGCACGACGTACGTCATGTGCTGGAGGTTCCCCGCTCGCAGCCACTCCGTGAACCCGCCCACACCCTTGCCGGTGGTCAGCGGGCCGTTCGCGCAGTCCCTCAGCCAGGCCTCGCCCGCCCCGGCCCCTGCTCCCCTGAACTCGGGCAGCTCGGTGATCCGGCGGGCCGCGGCGCGGTTGACGGCGATCCGGTCCGGCCCGTGCGCCAGCGTCTTGACGACGACGTACGAACTCCCGGTGGTGTAACGGAGCGTTCCCCAGGACGGGCCGCCCTTCCTGCCGGGCTCCAGGGGCTGCGCGAGGACGGCGGGTCGCTGCACACCGTAGTCGCCGTAGCCGAGCCGCGGGGCGTACGCCCGTCCCGTCGCGCGCACCTCGTGCCACATGCGCCATTCCGCCCGCGAGACCTCGACCGGCCCGTCCTCCAGCATGTCGGCACCGACCCGTGGAACGCCGCCTCCGAGCAGGACGGCGCTCCGCCAGGCAGTGATGGGCATCAGCGCGTCGAGGGCGCGCAGGGCTTCCTTGCCCGCATCGGGCCGGTCGTCGAGGACCGCGCCCATGTCGAGCAGCAGATCGAGGGGCACCTCCGGCCCGGTCCGCGCCAGCAGGCCCCTGACGCCCTCCCCGAGACCGGCGTCCCACTCCCCCGTGACCCGCACCCGCACGCCCAGGCCGCACGAGCAACGGCGGGCCGTCCCCACGGCCACCGCCTGCTGCTCCGCGGTCCTCTCCGGTCCGGTGACCGGCCTCAGCCGTCCGAACTCGCAGTACACCGCGAGCGCTTCGGCGAAGGCGGCGGTCCGGCCGTCGTCGTCGAAGGGGGCGTCGATCCAACCGCCGTGACGGCTCACGGCACTCACCCGGCCGACGCACGCGTCGACCACCGTGCCCAGCGTCTCCCGGGCCACCTCGCGTAAGGGCGGCAGGTTCCACAACGGCTTGACCGCGGCCCGGACGTCCGGCGACAACCGCGGGAAGACCCCGGCCGCGTGCGGCTTCGTGGGCAGAACGGGAACGTAGAGCGGTCCGGACATCGCGGCTCCCCCTCGGCACCGTCCGTGCGCATCCCTCCCCTCAGGGTCCGTTCCTCCCGGAAGGCTCGGAAAGAGGGCCGTTTCGGCCCGCGTGGCCGATGCGGCACGTCCGAGGGCGGCTCCTGCGGTGGTGCGCCGGCCCGGCACCCGGACCGGAGGAGGAGCCGATGAGCAGCGCGCCCGTTCCCCTCCAGGCGTACGAGGCAGGCACGTACCTGCACGGCACGGAGGCGGACCTCGCTCCGGGGGATCCGCCGGTCCCCGGCCTCCGCCGCCGGGGCGTCGCCGCGATCCTGGACCGGCACGCGTCCGGCAGTGCCCCGTCACCGTTCCCCGCGCCCCTGATTGGGCGCGGGAACAGTCCCGCCCTACGCCCCCTCCGCCTCTGGTTGACTCCGCGGCCACCCGTGTCGGCCTGTGTGAGCGGAGTTGTCTTGGAGTCTTACGGAGCGGAGCCGTGGCGGCAGGAGCCGCCGGTGCAGGTGGAGGAGGCGCGGCTGGGGGTGGGGCTGCGGGTCGGGCTCCGGGTCGCGGGGGTGTGGCTGCTGTACGTGGCGGGCGGTGCGCTCCTGCCCGGCCCGTACGGCACCGGCGTCCTCGGGGGCGTGAGTCTCGGGAGCGTGCTGGCCCTGGTGCCGCTCGGCGTCGGCCTGCACGGGGTCGTCGCGCACGGGCGGCGGGCCGACCGGGTCGCCGTGGACACGGACGACCGGAGGTGGTCATGAGCACGCTGCTCGACTCCTCCTCACGCTCCCTCGTCTTCGCCGTGTTCTCGGTGTTCGTCGTCATCTGCCTGATGCTGTGCGTGATCACGGGGGCCGACGAGGACGACCGCGCCCTCATCCGGTCCGACAGCCGGCGGTTGCGGTCCTGGCAGCAGGGCATCGCGATGGGCGGCGACACCACCACCGTGGCGACCGTCACCGTGCTGGTGGGCATGGTCGCCACCACCGGGTTCGACGGGCTCGGCGTCATGCTGGGCAGCCTGGTCGGCGTCCTCCTCTTCCTCGTGCTCGTCATCGAACCGCTCCGTGCGCACGCCACGCTGACCACGCCGGACCTGCTGGACGCGCGCGGCAGCGGCGGGTCCGCGGTGCGGGTGGCATGGGGTGCGGTGACGCTGCTGGTCTGTTTCCCGCTGCTCGTGGTGCAGTTGGTGGTGGTCGGGAACGTGGCCGCCGCCCTGCTCGGGCAGCCCGGCACCCGTACCGGCTGCATCGTCGTCATCGGGTGTGTGATGACCGCGCTGGCCGTCAGCGGCGGCATCCGGGGCACGGGGGTGGTGATGATCGCCAAGTCGGTGATCGCGCTGCCCGTGCTGCTGGTCACCGCGGCCCTGGTCGTGTACCGCTTCGGCGGGGACCTCGGCCGGCTGCTCGACGCGGCCGCGCTCGGCTCGGGGACGGGCGAGGCGTTCCTGCGCCCGGGCGGCTACACCGGTGACGGGTGGGTCGGGGCGGTGAACCGGGTCGGGCAGACCTTCGGCATGACGATGGCCACGCTGGCCATGCCCGCCGTGCTCATGCGGGCCATCGCGACGAAGAGCCCGCGCGGGGCGCGGACGGCCGGCCGCTGGATGCTCGGCGAGCTCGTGGTGCTCTACGGGGCTCTCGCCGTCGTCGGTCTCGGCGCCGCGGCGCTGGCCGGCGGGGCGCTGCGGGAGGCGGGTCCGTCGGCGCAGGTGTTCACGCCGCTGCTGCTCGGGCGCGCGCTGGACGGCGGCGGCATCCTCGTCGCGGCCCTCGCCTGCGTCCTCTTCCTCACCGCGCTGGCCGCCGTCGTGGACGTCACCCTCGCCGCCGGCATCACCCTGGGCCGTGACGTGCTGGCCGCCTCCGGCCGGCGACGGGAGGGGCGGGTGGACGGCACCGCGTCGCGGTGGGCCGCCGCGCTGACCGGGCTGGCCGCCGCGGCCGTGGCCGTCGTCTGCGCCGACTGGAACCTGGTCGTCGTCTCCACGCTCTGGCTCGCCCTCTGCGGCGCCGCCCTCGCACCGGTCCTGCTGTACGCCCTGTACTGGCCCGGATTCACCGCCCGCGGCGCGCTGTGGTGCCTGTGGGGGGCCACGGCGGTGACCGTCGTGGCGCTCGCTCTGTCGCCGTACGCGTCCGGCACGCCGGAGTCGATCGTGCCGGGGCACGACTTCCGGCTCTGGGACGTGACGATCCCGGGCCTGGTGACGATCCCGGCCGGATTCCTGCTGGGCTGGCTGGGCAGCGTCACGGACCGCCGGCGGCGCCCGGCGGGCGACGGCACCGTTCGGACGTCTTCGCCGCGTACCGCCCACCGATGATTTCCGGCGGGCGGCACGGTCATACCCGGTACACGGACCGACACCCCAGGAGGATCCCATGTCCCGGAAGATCGTCGCCAGCCTGTTCATCTCGCTCGACGGCGTCGTCGAGGCTCCCGACCAGTGGCACTTCCCTTACTTCAACGACGAGATGGGCGCGGCCGTCGACGCGGGTCTGCGCGCCGCGGACACCATGCTCTTCGGCCGCGTGACGTACGACAGCTTCGCCGGCGCCTGGCCGGAGCGGGAGGCGGCGGGCGCCGAGGACGCGGGCTTCGCCAAGCAGCTCGGCGACATGCGGAAGATCGTGTTCTCGCGCAGCCCGCTCGACTTCCAGTGGCGCAACAGCGAGCAGGCGGAGGGCGACGTCGCCGAGGTCGCCGCCGCGCTGAAGGACGAGCCGGGCGGGGACATCGCGCTGAGCGGCTCCGTCTCGATCGTCCGGCAGCTGCTGGCCGCGGGCCTCCTCGACGAACTGCACCTCCTCGTCCACCCCGTCGCCGTCCGCAAGGGCATGCGCCTGTTCGACGAGGGCGAGCCGTCGGTCCCGCTGCGGCTGCTGACGTCGGAGACGTTCGGCACGGGGGTGCTGCACCTGGTGTACGGGCCGGACGCGGCGCCGCCGACGGGGGGTTACGAGGAGGCGGTCGCCGCGCTCGGGGAGTGAGGGGGGCATGGTGTCACCAGTTCTTATACCGGACGTCGCCGAGGCCGCAGAAGGCGCATCCGGGGCTCAGGAAGTCCTGGGTGCGGCGGAACTCCTCGTCGGCCAGATGCCACCGGAGCCAGGCGGTGATGACGTGCCGGCCGTTGCGGGTGGCGAGGATGTGGTCGGTGTCGTCGAGGACGGTGAACCACACCGGCACGTCGGTGCCCGCGTAGTCGCGTTCCATGTTCGCGGTGGCGAAGTCCTCGTCACCGCCGACGTAGAGGGCCGGGTTGCGGAGGCTGTCGGGGCCGTTGCCGTCGAACGAGCCGCCGGCCACGTGGACGGTGGTCTCCAGCCGCGGCTCGTCGGCCACGTCGAACGTGCCGAGGGACCCGCGGGAGTGGCCGCCGAAAGCGACCTCGGAGAGGTCGAGGTCTCCGTACAGCGGGTCGGCCGGACTGGCGTTCCGGTCCTCCAGCCAGTCGAGGGCGTCGACCATGTAGGCGCCGTTGCTGGAGGAGACCTCGCTGTAGACGACGAACCCGTGCGAGGCCCACAGGCGCAGCATGTCCTCGTAGTCGGCGGGGTCGGATCCCGCACCCGGGCCCCAGACGAAGACCGGATGGTCCACGCCGTCCCGGCCGGCGTCGGCCGGGTACACCAGCCAGCCGTCGTCGTCGGGACCGGCGGACTCGTCGACGGTCACGGCGTACGGACCGGGCTCGGTGACGTCGTCCACCGGGGGCAGCGACCCGGTCGGCGGGTCGGTCGGGCCCCCGCCGCCTTCGGCCTCGATCAGCACGTCGTCGACGGTCAGGGTCTCCAGGAGGCTGTTCGCGTCCAGCGAGAACCTCAGCCGCAGGTCACCGCTCTCGGCGGAGTCCGGCAGGGGGAACGACACCGCGCCCGCGGCGGTGCGCGCCGATTCCAGCGTGGTGAACGGGCCGCCGTCGACCGAGTAGGCCACGGTGAAGGTCTCACCGAGGTCCAGCCCCGATGCCACCCGGGTGTAGGACAGGGTCAGGTCGTCGTATCCGGTCGGGTCGATGGGTGCGGACACGATGGACGAGTCCGAGGACAGTGACCCGCTGAGGCGGGCCCCGTACGTTCCGGTCCGGACGGAACCGGAAGCGGTGAAAGTGCCGAGCCCGTCGGAGAAGTCCTCGCTGTAGACGGGCGTGGCGGCGGAGGCGGGGGCTGTCGTCACACCCGCGGTTCCCAGGGCCATGACGCCGACTGCCGCGGCGCCGCATAAACGCAGGCGCCCACTGGTAAGAGACATGTGCGATATCCCTTCTGGTCACGCCGGTCGACCACGTCGGCACACCGGGCCGGTCGCGCGCGTCACAGCCGCTCCCGGTCCTGGCCCCGGTCGATCCCTGCGGTCGTCGCAGGACCGGCTCGTACCGAGTCAAGCGAGCAACCGGGCAGGGGGCATCGGTGAAACCACCGGCCCGGCCGAAGCGTGCGGACGGGGCATGTCCGACGACGGCGCTCCCCCTGTGGATGAGGGCGACCACGGTCGTGCCGGCGCTCATGGTGGTGTGCCCCCGTTGACGGAGCCGTCCGGTCCGGCGGGGTTGATCATCCGGTGTCCGGGCTCCCCGGAAGCCTTACGGCTCCTTGTTTTGCGCCCCGGATCCGCTGGTGTTCCGGGCAAGTCGTCGACGAATGCGCTGTCAGAGGCTGCGCCTAGGGTGGCCGACAAGATCATCGGCAGGATGTGCCGAGGGTTTCCCGAGCGATTCGTTGGAGTTGGCATGCCGTGGTGGAACAGGAGGCCCGGGACGCGGGCCCACTGGGTGCTCGAGCCGTTGATCGGTGTGGGACCGTTGCGGTTCGGGATGAGTCCCGACCAGGTGGCGACGGCTCTGGACGGGGCGGTCGCCCACGTCTCGCAGGGCCTGGGAAGCGGAATCGGCTGGGGCCGTTACGGCGATTGGGGCCTGACCGCGGTGTACGGAGAGGATTCCGGTCTGGTCGCGGTGGCGGTCGACGCCATGGACGGACCTCTGGTGCGGCTGCGGGACGTCGAGCTGATCGCCCGCGTGCCGTCCGAGGTGCGTTCCGACATTCACGACCTCGCACGCCGGGAGGGAGCCTCGGTGCGGGTGAACCGGAGCGGTGACCCCGAGGTGGAGGCATGGGGGGTTTCCATGGGTACCGCTCTGGAACTGGGATTGTCGCCCGAGGGGTACATGCAGCGGCAGGACGCGATGATCACCGATGCCCTGTTCGTCAGCCCCGAACTGGCTGCGGATCCCTATGGGGCCGAACCGGTCATCCGGTGGTGGGACGTTCGCGAGCGGGAGCCGAACGCGGGAGCGTGGCCGGTGAAGACCGAGGGGGAACGGCCGCGTTGGGACTGGACCCCACTGGAGAGCATCGGGCCGCTCAGGTTCGGCATGTCCCCGTCCCAGGTGGCGGCCGCGCTGAACGAGCAGCCGGCCGCCCGTCATGGCCGGTACCCCTACGGAGAGCCGTGGGAAGGCCCCGGCGAGTGGATCCTGCACGGCGACCGCTTCGATACGACCGGTGTGACCGCGCACTACTCCTGCGGACGTGGCTGGCCTCCTGTTCTGGGTGCCGTCACCGTGCACGGCCGCACCGGCCCGCAGGTCGAGTTCGACGGCATCCGACTGATCGGTATGCCGGTCTCCGCTGTGGACGCGGCCTTGACCCAGCATGTCGAAGACAGCGGAAGGCGCCTGGTCATCGGCTGCGACGGAGACCTGGGACCGGGCGGTCTCCAGATGTACGTACGGGCCACCAGGGCCGGCGACGTTGCCGTCAGCGAAGCGCGGTTCTGCGGAGCGGAGTGGGAGGACCACGGCTGACCTGCGAGACGGCTTCCCTGTTCCCGCCCGCTGTGGTGGGCAGCCTTCCCGGTCCGATGCATGCCGGATCCGAACTGCTGGAACGGATCACCGCGCGACGAGCGGAAATGGACGCCGGCCGAGACCGTGCCCTTCTCCAGGAAACCGGTGTCGTCGATGACCAGCACGCCGTCCGGCTCCCCGGGCTTCTCAGAACGTCACATGATCCGCCGGACAGGACCTTAAGCTGCTGGTGGAGTCACCCCATGAACGAAGGACAGCCATGGCCCGCCCGTACACCCCCGGACCCAAGCGGTTCGTCTTCTCCGCCGGTGACGGCGACGACCGACAGGTCCTCGTGGACGACCCTCAGGAAGCCTACGTGGCGTTCTCCGCGTTCTTCCAGGAGCGGGACTCCGACGCCTACACCATCGATGACGAGTCGGCGGGACAGCGGCTGGTACTCATGCCCGGCCGGAGTGTGATCGCCCGGTTCGAGGACGCGGACCCGCCGCGATCGCAGTACCTCAAGGTCGACCGGGGCAATCGCTGCCTTCCGAGCGCCATGCTGTTCTTCGAGAACGGATACGCCGGCCTCGACCACTTCGGCCAGTGGTTCCCCGACCTCGCCGACCTGGACGCACCACCGGAGACGCGCGGCGCCGCCCGCGCCGCCATGTTCACGACGGAAGCAGCGGCGATCGACGAAGTCGCCCGGATCTGGGGAGACTCGGGCATCGTGGACCCGAGCGACCGTTACCACGTCTTCTTCGAGTCGTACGGTCTCGACGAGGACCAGGCCGAACGAGCAGAGCTCCTCGAACTGATCGAGTTCCTCGGCCTCGAACGGGTCGCCCCCCCGGCCGGGGCCGCCGACGGCGAAGTCTGGGTACGCACCGACGCACGCCTGCACGCCGCATGCGCCCAGTGGGCGTGAACGGGGGGGTACGGGACGGGCCGTGACCTCTTCGTGGTACCCGCTGCGCTCGCCGTACTCGCGGTGCTCCCGCGCGACCACGTCCGGTCGGTGCCGCTCCGGAAGGGCCTGAGCCCGTGAAGGACGTCGTGTTCACCCGCAACAGCGGATGGATCCCGAGCGTGATCAGCGAGGACGGCGAACTGAAGCTGATGCTCGGCGCCGGGGCCGACGCCGGCCACCAGCCCCGCACGTTCACGTTCCCCATCGGGGAGGCCCATCTCGCGGTGATCCGGGAGGACCTGCCCAGACACCTGCTGCTGTGGAGTGCGGTCCTTCCGCTGTGCGACGCCGCCGGAACCACGGGCCCGCTCGACGAGAACGCCGCCGTCGCGCTGCTGGACCCGGTTCTCCTCTCCTCCCCCGCGGACGTCGACGCGCTCTTCCGGCACATCCGGTGGGACAGGAGCCGGCTCGTCGCCCATGGGGCCGACATCGGTCTGCTCGACCGCGGACAGGTCTACGCGGCGATGCGCTCGGCGACCGGGACAGCGGACGAGGAACGCGCCCGAGAGCATCACGCGGACCGCCGCCGCGCCGAGCGCGGAGTGGTCCTCGGCCCGCTCGACGCCGCGATTCTGCGGTACACGGGCCAGTACACGCACGAAGCGACGATTCCCCGACGGATGCCCGACGCCGTCGACGCCGCGCTGCTGCCGGAGGTGATGAGGGTGATCGCCACCGCGGAGCGGGCGTGTGCCGGGATGCGGATCGGCGTCGATCCGCGACGGGGGAGACGCGCCACGGACAAACAGGCCTGGGACCGGGTGGCGACGGCGGTCGACACGGCCGTCCGCCGTGCCTACCCCGGGCTCGCCGACGACGCGGTGCGTACGGTGAGCTTCCTGATGTGCTCGGAGACCGCGGACCGCTCCAGGAACGCACCCGAGGAGGACGACCCGGAGGCTGCCGACGACCACGCCGGCCCCGGTGGGAGCGCGAGGAGGACGGTCCTGTCGTTCGCCGACGAGAAAGGGGCCGAGACGAAGTGGCTGAAGGGCGGCCCTCGCGGCGCCTCCGCGGAGTTCTGGCAGTTCGTCGGCGATTGCTCCGCCGCGGACAACCAGGTGTTCGCCATCGAGGACGAGGAGAGGGGCGAGGGGATCCAGCTCCACTTCTACGCGGACTCCATCGCCCGGATCACGACGGTGCGCGAGGGGAAGGACGGGGCGGATCCGGAGTTCAGGGTCGAATACAGCCTGGTCGACGGACTCGACGCGTACCGGACCCTGGTGCACGCTTTCGTCCGCGGCGGATGCGCCGCGCTCGAACCGTACGGTCCGTGGATATCGGACGTCGACGAGTTCGAACGCGCACGCCGAAGGGGGCGCGACGCCGGATAGCGGTGCTTCGGTAGCGAGGTTGAAAGGGCGTGCCGTCCGCTACTTCAGCGGACGGCACGCCCTCACGTCGCTCAGTGCTCCGACGCGAACCGTACGAACTGGCCCCAGCCTTTGCGACCGACGGCGAAGGCGGGGCGGGTCACGTCCTTGGAGTCCCGTACGTGGACGGCCTGTTCGTTGACGGCGACCTCCACGCAGTCGTCGCCCGAGCTACCGCTATAGGTTGACTTGAACCAGGCGAGTTCCGTCATACCGTTCTTCACAGCTCTCCTCGCAGTCGCCCCAGCAGGTTTCGGGAGGTGGTCGAGTCAGGGCTTATGAACGCAGTGTGTCATCGCGCTGGCAGAGCAGGCTTACCTCTTTGGCATCGGAAGTCATCCGCCCGTACTGCTGTCTTTCGGAGTGGGCGAGCTGTTGTCCCATCAGGACGCAATGATCGAATCACCCCACAGGCGCAGGGACAACAACTACCTCCGGGGCCTGCCCTCACTGCGTGGGAAAACTCCGCACGCGCGGGGACGGTTAAGGTCTGGTGCGAAAGCGGATCTCGTTCGCTGATGATCATGTCCTGTGGGACGTGAGGATCCGACGAACGGCCAGTAGGCCCGGCTTGAGCCTCTACTGGCATAGGGCATCAAGCCAGTCCACCCGTAGGTGTGAACGTGGCGGCAGTTGCATAGAAGGCATACGGTGGCGAATGCGAACCGGCGCTCCCTGGCGGGACGTTCCCGAACGATACGGGCCGTGGGGCCGGGTCTATGACCTGTTCCGGCAGCAGAACGGCACCTGAGCAAGGATGCTCACCCAACTCCAAGCCGAGACCGATGCGAAGGGTTCGGGGGCGCTCCTGGCTCAATGCGAGGGAGGAGTCACCCGGCCCATAACCGGCGGCGTCGACTCAAGTAGAGAGCACTGGCCATCTCCAGGACTTGGCTGGAAAATACCTCTTCCTTCCCCTTCGGCTCTGCTTCTATTTTGCACGGCATGTCCGTGCTTGATCCACTTCAGCGCAACGACACTGGAGGCCCGGAGTGCGACGTATCAAGAGTTTCGCCGTAGTTGCCGCAGCAGCGGCAGCCATCACGCTCGCCGGAGCAGGCACAGCAGTTGCCGACACAACTGCTACCAACGGCGGCCTGGCAAGCGCCACTTTCGTGAGCTATGGCGACGTGATCACCGTCACCCACTACAACCATGATCCCGATTTTCCATATCCTGAGTCCTGGGCGGAGTGGTACACCGACTACGGCCGTGAAGACTCGTGTGGGCCCACGAAGAGTTCCATCACGTGCCGTCCAAATGTGGCCGAGGGCCATTACATATACATCCGGGTCTGTACGGACTACAGCTTTATCAACCCCCCGACTTGCGGTGCCTACAAAAGATCTTCGACCTCATAAGACGCCGCGCCCTGGGGCCGGGACGGGAGACCAGCGAACAGAAGAGAACGGGGGCCAGGCCGCACGGTGAGGGCGAACCGTCCGCCACTTCAGCGAACGGCCCGCCCTCAAGTCGCTCAGCGCTCCGACGCGAACCGCACGAACTGACCCCAGCCTTCGCGGCAGACGGCGAAGGCTGGGCGGGTCACGTCCTTGGAGTCCCGGACGTGAACGGCCTGTTCGGCGATCGCGACCTCCACGCAGCTGTCGCCCTCGCTGCCGCTGTAGCTGGACTTGAACCAGGCGAGTTCTGACGTACCGCTGCTCATAGTTCTCCTCGCAGTCGCTCCAACAGGTCCCGGGAGTCGGTGGGATTCAGGGCCTGCGAGCGCAGTGTGTCATAGCGCTGGCACAGCACGATCACCTCTTTCGCGTCGGAGATCAGCCGCCCGTTCCTCTGCCCCTCCGAGTAAGCAAGCCGTCGGCCTTCCGACGTTTCCAGGATCTGCAAGGGCCCATCCAGACACGCGTGCAACCGCGCCTCCACCGGCACCACCTGAAGCGTCACGTTACGCGGAGCCGTGAGCTCAAGGACATGGTCCATCAGCCCACGCATCGCCTCAGCATCCCCGAACTGCCGCCGGAAGACGTGCTCCTCGACGATGAAGCTGAACGGCACCGTGGGCCGTTCCCGCATCGTCACCTGCCGCTCCATCCGCGCGGCGAGCTGCACTTCCAGCTCCTCATCGGTCCGCAGCGGGATCGTGCCCTCGAACACCGCCCGCGCATACCCCTCCGACTGCAACAGCCCCGGCACCAGCCGGCACTCGTACGTGCACAGGCTCACCGCCTCCCGCTCCAGCCGGGCCCATCGCCGGAACCACGCCGCCAGCCCCGCCTCCCCCCGCGTCAGATGCCGTGCGGCCCTCCGCAGCGCGCCCGTGTTGCCCAGCGCCTCCTCCGCGCGCTCCACGAACGCCTCGTCCGGCATGCGGCGTCCCAACTCCACCGACTCGACCGTGTGTTTGGAGTACTGGACGAGGGCGGCCAGCTCGGCCCTGCTGAGCCCGGCGTGTTCCCGCAGCGCCTGGACGAACGCCCCGAACGTCCGCAGGCTGTCCGACGGATGCGGCTCCCGCTCCCACTCCCCCGCCGGAACCGCCCGCGTGCCGGAGCTCCCGGCCGCCTCCCCCTCGACCTCGACCACGTCCATCCGCCGCCCCTTTCCTCGCCTCCGGACCGCGCTCCAGGGCGGCTCCTCACACCGCCCGCGCACCGCTCCAGCCTGACGGATCATCAGACGTACCGTCTACTCTCCGTGTCCGTACGCTGACTCGGCGTACGGGGTGCCAGACTCGTCCCCGCCCCCGTCCGACCGCCACCCTGAGGTCACGGAGAGCCGGAAGGGACCGCCCGCGTCCATCGCTGACCTGCGGAAACGCCTGGACGGCCACCTCCCCTCCCGTGCACTCCCGCCCGCCTTGGGCGGCGGCGGCCGGACCCGGCCGTACCGGACGAGCTGGAAGGTGCAGTCATGCAGAACGGAACCAACCTGTACGCGCTCGACATCAGCGGGGCCTCCTTCACGAAGGCGTGCGGCGGCCCCTGCACCGAGGGGTGCGTGACGCTGGCGCGGATCGGCGAGGACGCCTGGGCGCTGGGCGACAGCAAGCGGCCGGAAGCGCAGCCGCTGCGGTTCACCACGGAGGAGTTGGACGCCGCCGGTATCGACCCGGCGCGCTTCGGCCTCGGCGCCTGATCTCTCCCTCCCCTCCCTTCCCACCGCCGGCCGGACCGGGCCCGCCCGTGTCCGGCCGGCGCTTCTCGAAGCGGGAACAGCCATGCACCACCACGCCTACCTCTGGACCGGCCCGAAGGCGCGCTTCGACGACGAGGCGCTGCGGCGGCCCCCGCACCCCGATCCGCCCCCGGCCGGGGGCAGGCCGGAACTGATCGAGCGCTACCGCCTGGTGGCCGCGGAGTTCCGCACGTCGGACCTCCCGCCGCTGGAGACGGCGTACTGGCTGATCAAGCCCCGCTCGCTGGTGCGGGGCACCTGGGAAGAGGCGAAGGAGGCGGCGGCCTGGCTGGGTGAGCGGCTGGCCGAGTACGCGCCGCGGTTCGCCGCGGAGCACGACCGGGACACCGCGCGCCTGGCCCGGCTGGTGGACGCCGCCGCCGAACGTCTGCACGCGGGCGGCGATGTGTCGTACGGCTGCTATCTCGAACGTCCCTCGTACCTCTCCCTCGCCGTGGTGACGTGCTCCCCGAACCGCGCGGTTCCCGAACTGGCATGCCCGGTGGCGTAGTCGGCGGTCCGGACGCGTCGCCGGATCCCGTGGGCGCCGGTCACCACGCGGCGACGACCGGTGCGTCGCTTCCGTGCCGCCGCCAGGCCTCGTCGAGACGCGCGAGCCGGTCCGCGGCGGCGATGCCGCACAGGGACGCGACCCTGCCGTCCCTGACGTCGAACGCCACGGTGCCCACGACCCGGTCGTCGACCACGGCCAGGACCGCCGGGGAGCCGTTGACCACCGCGATGTGGAACACGGGCGAGCCGCCGGCCAGCCGCCGCTTCACCGGCGTGGGCCTGAACCCCGCCCGCACGTAGGAGGCGACGCGCTCGCGCGTCGTGAACCGCAGCAGCCGCTTGGCCCGCCCTGCAGCGTCCGAGACCGCCGTCACGTCGTCGGTGAGCAGCGCGACCAGCCGCTCGGTGCGCCCCGACGTGGCGGCGGCGAGGAACTCCTCGACGACCCGGCGCGCGGACGCGGGGTCCACCTCCTCGCTGCCGCGGCGGCGCTCGGCGGCGACCCGGACCCGGGCCCGGTGGGCATGCTGCTGGCTCGCGGACTCGGTGACGTCGAGGATCCGGGCGATCTCGGCATGGCTGTACGAGAAGGCCTCGCGCAGGACGTAGACGGCCCGCTCGACCGGTGAGAGGCGCTCCATGAGGGTCAGGACGGCCAGGGACACCGATTCGCGCCGCTCGACGAGGTCGGCGGGGCCGAGCATCGGGTCGCCCTCCAGGAGCGGCTCGGGCAGCCAGGCGCCGGCCGCGCGCTCGTGGCGCGCCTGCGCCGAGCGGAGCCGGTCGAGGCAGAGGTGGGTGACGACCTTGGTCAGCCACGCCTCCGGTACCTCGATCCGTTCGCGGTCCGCGTCCTGCCAGCGCAGGAACGCGTCCTGCACGACGTCCTCGGCGTCGGCGGCCGAGCCGAGCAGGCGGTACGCCAGCGAGGCCAGTCGGCCCCGGCCGGCCTCGAAGCGTTCGACGGCTGCGCTGTCCATGTGCGGCCGCCTAGGCGGCGGCCCTCGCGCCGGTGTGGTCGGACGCACCGGCCGGGTCGGGCACGGTGGCCAGGCGGCGCCTGCGCTTCGGCATGCCGAAGGTCGGGTGAGCGACGCCCCATCCGGCCCCCTTGAGCACGCCCGACTTGATCCGCGCGGCGGTCCGGCCGCCCAGGTACCAGGACTTCGGCCGGACGTCGCCGTCCACCACCTGGATGATCGCGTCCCGCCGCCCGAGACTGATGTGGTTGCCGTGGTACTTCAGGCCGGTGACCGGGATCTCGCCGCCCGTCAGGCGCGCGACGATCGCGGCGGTCGCCTGTGTGGCGGTGGCGCCGGCCGAGGCGCAGGACATCGGCAGCGGCCGGCCCTTCTCGCCGATCGCGTGGGCGCAGTCGCCGGCGGCGTAGACGTCCGGGTGCGAGAGGGAGCGCATGGTGCGGTCGACGACGATCTGCCCGGTTCCGGCGATCTCCAGGCCGCTTGCGGCGGCGAGGGGGTGCACGGCGAACCCGGCCGACCACACGGTCACGTCGGCCGGGACGGACGTGCCGTCGGCGGCGATCACCCGCGTCGGCTCGACGGCTTCGACGGCGGTGTGCGCGTGGACGGTGACGCCGAGCCGGTCGAAGGCCCGGCGCAGGTGACGGCGGGCCTTCGGGGAGAGCCGGGCGCCCGGCTCGCCGCGGGCGGCGAGCGCGACCGAGAGGTCGGGGCGGGACTCGGCGATCTCGGCGGCGGTCTCGATGCCGGTCAGCCCTTCGCCGACGACCAGCACGGTGCCGCCCGCGCGCAGACCGGCCAGGCGTTCACGCAGCCGCAGCGCCGAGGACAGGCCGGTCACGTCGTGGGCGTGCTCGGCCGCGCCGGGGACGCCGTGATGGGCGACGGAACTGCCGAGCGTGTAGAGGAGCGTGTCGTACGCGAGTTCGCCGTCGCCGTCCTCGCCGGTGACGGCGACGGTCCTGTGGTCGGGGTCGACACCGGTGACGCGGGCCAGGCGCAGCCGCACCCCGGTGCCCGCGAACAGGTCGGCGAGCTTGCGGGACCCGATGTCCTGGCCGCTCGCGAGCTGGTGGAGCCGCATCCGCTCGACGAAGTCGGGCGCGGCGTTGACGACGGTGATCTCGGTGTCCGCGGGGGAGAGCCGGCGGGCCAGGTTCCCGGCGGCGAAGGCCCCGGCGTATCCGGCGCCGAGGACGACGATGCGGTGCTTCATGGCGATGCTCCTGCCTGTCTCGTTCGCGTGCCCCTTGAACGGGACGGCGCCCCGGTTCCTGACAGCATTCGAGTGTGACGTGGGTCACCGAACCGGGACGGGCGGCCGGACCCCGGGCGGGCGCCCGGGCCCGTTCCAGGTGGCCACGACGGGGCGACGGCCGATCACGGATCGAGAGGACCCGCCCCCCGGTCGCCACCACACCCGCGCTCCCCGCCCGGCACCGCGGAAGGCCCAGCGCACCGTCCACTCGTCGCATCCGTACGCTCACTCCGCGTACGGGGCGTGGTGCTCCCCTCCGCCCGTCCTCTCCCGCCACGCTGACGCCATGAACCACGCGACATCCCAAGCGGGCTCCTCGGTCGGCGCCTTCACCCAGCTCCTGTCGTCCACGCGGCGCGGCGCCCGTCTCGCGCGACTTCTCGCGGTGACCGAGCTGCGTTCCCGGGGCGTCTCGCAGGACCTCACGGAGCGCGCCGAACTCGTCGTCGCGGAGCTGGCCTCCAACGCCGTGCTGCACGGGCGTGTGCCGGGGCGCTGCTTCCGGCTGACGCTCGCTCTGGACCCGGCCGGCGGCCGCCTCCGCGTCGAGGTCAGCGACGCCCGCGGGGACCTCCGGCCGCTCCCCCGTCCCACGGGCGCCGCACCCGACCCGCTGAGCACCACCGGACGCGGTCTGGCCCTCGTCACCGCCCTCGCCGACCACTGGGACTGCGTCCCCTACCCGCCCAGCGGCAAGACCGTCCGGGCGGTGCTCATCGCGCCGGCCGTCGGGGCATGACCCTGCCGCCGTTACAACAGGCGTGATAAAAGGCCTAGTTGGGGCGTATGGTCGTACTCCCTGAGGGTGCGGGGAAGGGGAGACGCGTGGAACCCGTGGCAGCGGAGCTTCTCATGGCCCTGGCGAGCGGGACCGCCGGGGCCGCCGGACAGAACCTGTGGGAGCGGCTGCGCTCCCTCGCGCAGCGGTCCCCCGCCCGGGAGCCCGACGCCGGACAGGGGGACGGCGAGGCGGCGGTGGGCGAGTTGGTCACGGCCCTGGACGAGGACGCCTCCGACGAGGAGCGTGCCGCCCGGCTGGCCGAGGGTCTCGCCCTGCGCGCCCGCCAGGACCCGGCGTTCGCCGAGGCCCTCGCACTGTGGCGGCGGGAGGCGGAACAGCTGCCCGGCGCGTCGAGCGGCGGGGGCGCCCAGCACCAGGAGATCTCGGGGGGCACCCAGCACAACGTCGTCTTCACCCGCGACGTCCACGGTTCGATCAACCTGGGCTGACGGAGGGGAAGCGGGGGCGTGGCGGGCGGCGAGGGGAGCCGGACGACCGGCGGCGACGGCTTGCACCAGGAGATCTCCGGAGGCACCCAGCACAACGTCGTCTTCGCCCAGGTCGTCGAGAACGTCACCCTGCACGGGGAGAGCGGCCTGCACGCGGTGCGCGGTGCCGGCGCTCCCGGCCCCGGTCGTGGCCCCGGCGCGGCCGTCCTGCCGTACGCCGTCGCTCTGCTCGGGGTGTTCCTGCTCCTCGCCCGCCCCGAACTCCCGCTTCCCGCGCGGATCGACCCGGGGCCGGTGGTGGTCGGCTGGCTGCTCCTCGCGGGTGCGGGCGGACACGCCGTGTGGTTCCGGGCACGCAGGAAGCGGGCTCTCCGGCGCCAGGCCGCCTGGCGCACCCGGCGCACCCTCGACCGCGTCGCCGAGGCGCTCGCGGAGAGCCTGGCCGTCCGCTACGACGAGGACGAACGCCTGACGAGGCTCAACGATCCCTCCCCGCTGGACGTGACCTGGACGACCCTGACGCCGTGGGCGGAGGGAGCGGGACGGGAGGGTGCCGGCGCGGAGGGAGGACCCCCGCCGGCACTCCTCGTCCCGCAGGACATCGTCGACTACTACACCGCCACCCCCGCCCGCCGTCTGGTCGTCCTCGGCGGCGCCGGCGCCGGCAAGTCCGTGATCGTCCTGCGTCTGGCCCACGCCCTGCTGCGACGCCGGGCCTCCGGCTCCGGCGACCCGGTGCCGGTGGTCGTGTCGCTGGCGTCCTGGGACCCGGGCCAGGGCCTGTTGCGCTGGATGGCGGATCAGCTCGCCGAAGCGCACCCGGAGGCGTGCACCCCGATGCCCGGAGCGCCCCCGGCGGACGTCGCCTTCGACCTCCTCCTCACCGGCCGGGTCCTGCCGGTGCTCGACGGTTTCGACGAACTCCCGGGGAACCGGCGGGCCGCCGCCCTCCGTCAGATCGGCGAGACCCTGCGCGGCCGCCGGCCCTTCGTGCTGGCCAGCCGCGAACCCGAGTACCGCCGGCACGTGCCTGACCAGCAGGACTTCGAGCGCACCGAGATCCGGCTGAGCCCGCTCGGCGACGCGACCGTGCGGGCGTACCTCAGCCCCGGTCAGGGGCCCACCCGCTGGACACCGGTCCTGGACCGGATCGCCGGCGGTTCCTCCGCCGCGCCGCCCGAGGTACGGCGGCTGAGGCGGGTGCTGTCCGTTCCGCTGATGGTGGGGCTGGCCCGGGTCGCGTACGCCCGCGGCGGCGCCGATCCCTCGGAACTGCTGGAGCCGGATGCGTTCGGGTCCCGCGCCGACATCGAGCGCCATCTGTACGACGCGTTCCTGGACGCCGTCTACAGCTCCTCGCACGACATCCAGGCGGCGCACGGCGGCTGGTCGCCCCAACAGGCGCGCGCCTGGATCGGTTTCCTCGCCGCCCGGATGCGGGCGGCGAACGAACAGGACCTCGCCTGGTGGCGTCTGGACCGGACCCTGCCCCGGTTCGTCTCCGTGCTCGTCCTGGTGCCGGCGCTCGTCGCCGGCTCGCTGTCGGTCGCGGTCCTCGCCCCCGGGCTGCCGTGGTGGCGGCAGTGGCTGCCGCTGCTGTCCGTGCCCGGCGCGTACGTGATGCTCTGCGGGCTGGCGCTCGTCGCGGAGGCGGCCGTTCGCACCACCGGGCGGCAGGAGCCGCCGCGCAGGCTGCACCGGCCCGCCCGCGAGGACGTCCGGGGCGCGTTCGCGCCGTGGACGGAGCGGATCCGGGCGGCCCTGGCCGTCCTCACGATCGCCGCCACGATGGCGGCCGTCGTCCGCTGGGAGGAATGGTTGTTCTACCTCTCCCCGCTCTCCGGCGCGGTGGTGTGGTGGTACGGGCCCCGGGTCCTGAGGTACGTGTGGCGCAGTGCCGATCCGGCCGTGGCCGACAGCCCGGCCGCCCTGCTGCGGGCGGACCGGCGCAGCGTGCTCGCCCTGGGCTGGTTCGTCCCGCTCCGCCTGGACAACGAGGCGACACCGGTGCGGTACGTGCTCCCCCTGCCGCCTCTGATGCTGCTCGTCTGGCAGGTCGTGGGAGGCGGCAGGGACGTCGTCACCGCGCGCGACTGGGTGCTGATGGCCGTGGCGACGCCGGTGTCCTGGCTGCTGTTCGCCTTCGGCGCGTCCGCGTGGGGCGGGTTCACCCTGGCCCGCCTGTACTTCTGGGCCACCGGCCGGCTTCCCTGGCGTCTCCTCCCCTTCCTGGAGGACGCGCACGCCCGCGGGGTGCTGCGGCAGGCCGGCGGCGTCTACCGGTTCCGGCACATCGAGCTGCGGAACCGTCTCGCCCGCGGTGTGCCGGCCGAGGCGGTCGCGCGGCCCCGGGCCGCACCGGGGCGGGTTCGCCGGGCCGTGGCCGAGGTGCTCGTCGTCGCGGCCTCGGCCGGACCGCTGGCGGTGGGCTCCGGAGCGATGGTCGGCGAGCGCGTGCCGTGGCCGGTCCGCTCGCTGCCCGCCGCCTGCGCCCTTCTCGACGCGGCGGACGTGGCCCGGCTGATGCGGGACCCGGCCCGGGTGGACGGGGACGACGACGCTTCGTGCTCGGCGGGAGAGCAGGCGCCGTTCAGCCGCAACGTGGCCATCGGCGTCAGCCGGGTCCTGCTCGCCGGCGACGGCGTCACGGTCAGCGGGACCGAGGTGGCCCAGCTCCATTACGGACAGCTCCGCGCCGGCGCGCCGAACGCCGGGGAGGAGGGCGTGTCGGCCAGGGGCTTCCACCGGGATCTCAGCGGCCTCGGCCACGAGGCGTACCTGTCCGTCTGGCCCGGCTTGGCCGGCTCCTCCCCCCGCGTGGAGAGGCTGATGACGGCCAGGGTCGGCGTGCGGGTCGGCAACGCCCTGGTCCAGCTCGACTACGGCGAGGAGTTCGCCTCGTCCGACCGCGTGGCCGAGATCGCCCAGATCCTGGCCCGGAAGGCGCTCCGCCGGGCCGGCCTCGCCGGGATGCGCCCCCGCGAGGGGGACCCGAAGCCCCTGTCCCGGGGCACCACCGTGGCGGCCGTCGACCGGCCGCTCACCTCCGTCACCCCGCCGTCGGCCGTGCCCGCCGAGGACAACCGCTTCACGTACTACAACTGGCGGGCCACCGGTTCGGTGGACGGCGCGACCTGGCGGGACGACGAGCGCTCCTACCTCTGGAAGCTGCACTCCGTCCCCTTCACCTTCCGCGCGCCCAAGCACATGGACTGTCAGTACGACAGCGGCGTCACCGACGGTCCGAGCGCGTACACGTGCCCGGCGGTGCCGGACCTCGTCAAGGCCGGCCTGCTCCCCGACCTGCGCCTGGAGATCCGGAGCGAGCGGTGCGGGGCGTACTGCGGCGACAAGGAGACGGCCGCGTTCCTGCGCGCCGTCCCCGACGACGCCACCACCCCGTGGAAGAAGCACGAGGAAACCACGTACTACGCGGCCGGCCCGGTCGGTGACGGCCGATACCGCATGGCCATGAAGCGGTACTGGGCCTGGCGGTACAAGGACGGAGGAGCTCAGCAGTCCTACCTGTTGTGGGTGCGCGTCGAGGTGCCGTCCGAGCACCGCGCACTGGCGCAGAAGATCGTCAACGACATGTACGCGCAGACGGGCGCCGGCGAGATCATGCAATTCGACTGATCCCGTCCTGACCGGACGGGACGTGGGCGACGCCGTGCCCGAGGAGCAGGGCCGGACACGGGAGCGCCCGGCCGTCCGACTCGCGTCCCCGCCTGTCACCGCCGGACGGGACTCCGGAGGCGGCGGTGTCAGTGGGGGCTGTCACCATCGGCGGGTGAGCGACAACGGGTTCGACTGGCGGACGTTCCTTCGGCGTTGGCGGGACGAGTGGGTGCCGAGCGAGGACGAGGCGATGGAGCTGGCGGAGGGGGAGACGACCCTCGCCGAGCTGAGGCCGGAGGAACCCCCGGCGTCCGAGGCGGAGGTGGCCGACGCCGAGCGGCGTCTGGGCACCCGGCTGCCTCCGTCCTACCGGGAGTTCCTCCTGGCCGGCAACGGCTGGCGGCTGCACGACGATTCGGTCCACCGGCTGGGGGCGGCGCACGAGATCGGCTGGTTCGGGGATCCGTTCGACATGACGCCGCTCTACCGGAGCAGCCTGCACGAGCGGTCGACCGAGCAGGAGGTGCTGGCGGCCGGGATGTGGGAGCGGGCCCTGCAGCTGGAGACCGACTCCGACATGTCCTACGTGCTGCTGGACCCGGGCGACACCGACGAGGACGGCGAGTGGGCCCTCTACGTCTACAAGGGGTGGAGCGGCGAGTACCCGGCCCGCTATCCGTCGTTCCGCGCCTACATGCAGCGCAGGTACGAGTCCTTCCACGCCGACCGGGCGCAGCTTCCGGACTTCGTGAACGACACCACCCGCGCCCTGGACGCCGACGTCGAGCGGGCGCGGGAGGACGCGCTGGGCGGGAGGTGGGAGGCCGCGCGGGACCTGCTGACTGTCGCGCGGCGCTACGGACGGCCGGGAGCCTGGGGCATGCTGCAACAGCTCGACACGACGGCGCGGGGCGCCGGGTACGGGAACGTGCACTTCGGCGGGCTCGTCGACGATCCGCGGTGCGTGGACGACCTGGTGCCCGTGATGGCCCTCGCCCATGTGCGGGACGGCCGCTTCCCTGGTCCCGCCCGCCCGTTCGTGCTGGGCGCCGAGACCGACGACGTGGTCCGGGCGGCAGCCGACGACATCCTCGCCCGGGTACGCGACGGCTCCTACCGTTACGCGCCGGACGGCGCCTTCGGACGGGCGGTCGCCGAGGCGAGGGAGGCCGCGCGGTGGGGTGACACGGACACCGCGTGGCGGGTCGTCCGCGCCGCGCTGCCGTCCTGGTCGCCGCCCGCGCCGGGCCTGCTGGTGCCGCTCGGCCTGCTGGCCGACCCGGTCCTGGGGCCGGTGGTGACGCGGGAGCGGGGGCTGGAGCTGCTGTCCACGCCCCGGGCCGGCCGTACGGGCCCGGTGCCCGAACCGGTGCCTGACCTGGATCCGCCGGGGCTGAGCTGGCTGGCGGAGCCCCAGCGGTGGAACGCCCCGCACGGCTCCTACCGGTGTCTGTGGGTGGAGGGCGCGGAGCCGGAGGCGCTGCCCGGCCTGGTCGGGCAGGACGGGGGCGCGGGCCTGACCGCTCCGCCCAGCCGTCCCGCCGGGTGGTTCCCCCACGACGTCGGCGACGCCAGGCGGCGGGACGGCTGGGCGCTGTGGGAGGACCGGGCCGTGCTGGCGGTGGGGCGGACGGGCTCCGGGTGGGCGTTCGGCTTCGACACGGCCCCGCGGGTGTCGGGGCCGGGGCCCCTCTTCGTCTCCCCGGCCGCCGGCGCCTCGCACGGCGGCCGGGCGGTGGTGCTGTGGGCACGCCGCGGTCGCGGCGACGCTCCGGTGATGTTCCACCTGTCGGTCGCCGAGCGGGGGAAGGAGCTGTACGCGTACACGCTGCACGGCACGGACGTCGAGCGCTCGGGGCCGGTGCCCCGGGCCCTCGACCCGGAACACGTCCTGCGCGGCGTCGACGACGCGGACCGTGAGCGGCGCCTGCTGGCCGCCGTGCAGGACGTGTTCGGCCTGTCCCTTCCCCGGCACGCCCTGGCCGAGGGCATCCTGCCGCACCTGACCACGCGGTCCTGGAACCGTGCGCCCCGGGAGGGGGAGGGCTTCACGTACGTCACGGTCAGCACCGGCCGGGGAGGCCGGCGGTGACCCCGGCCGGTGACGCCCCCGGCCGGGGCGGGTCACGCGGCCTCGTGGATCACCAGCTTGAACTCCGCCAGGACGATCTTGCGGGCCACGGTGTCGTCGTGGGTGGCGCGTACGGCGAGGGGGACGGACGGGTCGACGAAGATGCCCCAGCTCTTGGTCCAGCACTGCATGCCGGGGCTGGGCGGGCGGTGTTCCGTGGCCGTGGTGTCGTTGGGGTTCGGGGTGAGGCCGAGCGGGTCGCGGACGAACTGGTCGCGGAGTTCGTCGTACCCTCCGGCCTCCCACTGGATCATCGCGTACAGGGTGCCCCAGCCGGCGGCGCTCGGCCATATCAGGCCGGAGCGGGGGTCGGAGTCCCAGTCGGTGACGACGTGACCGTCCGGCTGGTCGACCTGGTGCATGGCGAAGCGGTCGCTGGACTCGGCGGACCCGAACGGGAACCGGATGACCGTGTACGGGCTGTTCGCCGGGATCGTCTGCGGGGTGTCCCGTTTGAGGGAGCAGACCTGGACGCCTCCGGCGGCCGTCGTGTGAGTGGACATGGTCCGGTTCTTCCCAGCGGGTGGGCCGGTGAGTCGCGTCCGCGCCCGCCCGCGGGGCCTGTTCGCCGGTGAACTTACTTACGTCATACAACCGTTCTAACTGGTCGGGCGTCTCCTTTGACGACCGCACCGGTCGCTTGACAAGGAGATCGTCATTTTTGCGCTGCGCAAGACCCTGACCACCACCGCCGTCGCCGGCATGGTCCTCGCCGGCACCGCCGCCTGCGGGACCGTGGAGAACCTGTCCGCCGGACAGAAGCTGGACAACGCCTTCGAGAAGCTCGGTGAGGAGCGTTCGCTCGCCTTCGAGCTGGACCTCGACACCGACGTCGCCTCCCTGAAGGCGCTGGACGCCGAGGCGTCGGCGCCGGGCGAGGAGATGACCGACGAGGTCGCCGAGCTGCTCGCCGAGGCGAGGATCAGCGTCTCCGTGCACTCGAAGAAGCCGATCAAGAAGTCCGGGGAGAAGGACTTCACCGCGATGGCGATGAAGGTCAGCGGCCCGGACGGCGCCCTCCTCGAGTACCGGCTGGTCGGCGACTACCTCTACGTCCGCCTCGACGCCGCGGCGCTCGCGGAGATGTCGGGCAGCCCGCTGCCGCCGGCCAGTGAACTGCCGGCCGATGCGGGCGCGTTCAAGAAGCTCCTCGCCGGTGAGTGGATCAAGGTCTCCCAGAAGGAGATCGAAGAGACCAGGGACGGCCTGTCCGGGGCGCAGGGCCCCGGCGGCGAGGAGCCCTCCGCCGAGCCCAGCCTCGACGCCACGACGCAGAAGAAGCTGACGGACGCGCTGAAGAAGGCCGTCGCCGAGCAGGTCGACCTCACCACCTCCGACGGTCCGGACGGCACCGAGCGCATCACGGCGACCGCGCCGTTCCGCACCCTGCTGACCGAGCTGTTCGACGCGATGCGGCCGCTGCAGAAGGAGCTGCCGGGCGGCGACGAGATGCCCACCGCCAAGGACTTCAAGGACGTTCCGAACAAGAAGGTCAGCGCCGACTTCACCCTGAAGAACGGCGAGCTGACCGAGGTGTCCGTCGACCTCGCCGAGCTGGCGGAGAAGGCGAAGGTCAAGAAGCTGGCGCTGGTGCTGCGCGTCAGCGAGGGCGAGAAGCCCGAGGCGCCCGCCGGGGCGACCGAGCTGCGCCTCGAGGAACTGATGGGTGACATCCTCTCCGGCACCCTCGGCGGTGGTCCCGCGGGCGAGGAGTTCGCGGACGAGGAGTTCGGGGACGCCCCGTTCGAGGAGGCGGACCTCACCGGCGACGTCCAGCTGTGACCCGTTCCCCGGGAGGCGGGTCCGGGCCCGGGCGTCAGCCCGCGGCCACCGCCTCCCAGGGGACCGTACGGTCGCACCAGCGGTTCAGCAGGGTGCGGTCGTGGCCGACCGACAGCAGTCCCGCGCCCGTCGCCGCGCGGTAGTCCTCGACGACGCGCACCAGCGCGGCCGTGGTCGACGCGTCGAGCATCGCCGTCATCTCGTCGCACACCAGCCAGCGCGGCTCCAGGGCCAACGCCCGTGCCAGGCAGGCGCGTTGCAGCTGCCCGTCGCTGACCTCGTGGGGGCGGCGGCCGAGCAGGTCCGGGGTGAGGCCCACGGTGTCGGCCAGTTCCGCCACGCGGTCCGCGGCCGAGGCGCGCCGGCCGGTCGCCCGCAGGGGTTCCGCAATCAGGTCGGCCAGGCGCAGCCGGGGGTCGGCGGCGAGGCGGGGCTGCTGGAAGACCACGCCGATCGCGGTGCGCTGCCCCCGGGGGGCGCGGTGCCGGAAGCCGCGGACGGGCGTGCCGTCGAGGACGACCTCGCCGGCGTCCGGGCGGTGCAGCAGGGCGGCGACCCGGGCGAGGGTGGACTTGCCGCAGCCGCTCGGGCCGAGCAGGCCCACCGCCTCGCCCGGGGCGACGGTGAGGTCGGCGTCGCGGACGACGGGGGCGCGGCGGTCGTAGCCGGCGGTGACGGCGCGCAGCTCAAGCACGGATGTCCTCCGGGGTGCGGGCCGCCTCGGCGACGTCGGCGGGGGCCTGCACCGGGTGGTGGCAGGCGACCGACGCCGTGAAGGGCGGGAGGGCCGCGCAGGCGTCCGTGGCGCGGTCGCATCGGGGGGCGAAGGCGCAGCCCTCGGGGAGGCTGCCCAGTTCGGGGGGCAGGCCGGGGATGGGCGTGAAGGACCGTTCGGGGAGGGCTTCCAGCAGGCCGCGGCTGTAGGGGTGGCGGGGGCCCGGGGCGCCGAAGAAGGCGTCCGCGTCGGTCAGTTCGACGATGCGGCCCGCGTACATGACCGCGACGCGGTCGGCGATGCGCTGGGCGGCGGCCAGGTCGTGGGTGATCATCAGCAGGGCGTGGCCGTCGTCCACGTGGCGGCGCAGTTCGTCGACCGTGCGGTCCACCAGGTCGCGGTCCAGGCCGGTGGTCGGTTCGTCCGCGAGCAGCAGCGGCGCCTCGCCGATCAGCGCGAGGGCGGTCGCGGCGCGCTGGGCCAGGCCGCCGGACAGTTCGTGCGGGTGCCGGTCGAGGTGGTCCACGGGGAACTCGGCCCGCTCGGCGGCCCGTTCGGCGGCCTCGCGGCGGGCGGCACGGCCGCGGGCGCCGGTGAGGCGGGCGACCGTCTCCTCGATGTGGGCGCGGATGGTGCGCACCGGGGTGAGGTGCGCCGCCGGGGACTGCGGGACCAGGCCGACACGGCGTCCGCGCACGGTGCGGGCGAGGGTCCGCTCGTCGGCCGTGAGCAGGTCGAGGTCGCCCAGGTGGGCGTGGCCCGCGGTGCGTGCGTTGGCCGGGAGCAGGCCGAGCAGGGCGGACGCCAGCACGGACTTGCCGCAGCCGCTCTCCCCGATCAGTGCGAGGCACTCCCCCGGTGCGACGTCGAACGAGGCGTCGGACACGGCGGCGACGCGGCGGCCGCCGGGCAGCAGGAAGCGGACGGAGAGGCCGCGGACGGAGAGGAGGGGGGCCGCCTCCTTCCCCGCCGGGACAGCAGCGGATTCGGCCGCCGGCAGGACGGACGCGGATTCGGCCGTCGGCAGGACGGACGCGGGTCCGGCCGTCGACGGGCCGGTCTTCCGCAAGGACTGCGCCGGTGTCACGGCGTGTTCCGACGTCACAGCATCAGCTCCGATCGGCGGCGCGGGTTGATCCGTTCGCGCCAGACGCCGGCCAGGCCGGCGACCGCGAGGGTGGGGATGATCAGGAACAGGCCGGGGAACAGGGTGGGCCACCACTGCCCGGCGAGCAGGGAGCCGCGCGCGCCCTGGATGAGGGTGCCGAGGCTCGCGGTGTGGGTGGGCAGGCCCAGGCCCAGGAAGGACAGGGCCGACTCGTGCCACATGGCGTGCGGGACCATCAGGACGGCGGCGAGGCCGGCCTGCGGCAGCACGCCCGGCAGCAGGTGGCGTACCGTCACCCGCCACCGGGACGCCCCGCCGGAGACGGCCGCGTCGATGAAGGGCCGCGAGCGCAGCGACAGCACCTCCGCGCGGACGATGCGCGCGGTGGACAGCCAGTGGGTGAGGGCGACGGAGATCACCACCGGCCAGACGCCCGGCCGGAACATGGCCACGATGAAGATGCCGAGCAGCAGGTGCGGCACGGAGGACAGGGTGTCGACCAGGCGCATGACCAGGCGGTCGGCCCAGCCGCCGAGGGCGCCGGCGGCGGCTCCCACGGCGGTGCCGATCACCGTGGCGGTGAGCGCGGCCACCACGCCCACCAGCAGGGACACCCGCAGCCCGTAGACGCAGCGCAGCAGCAGGTCGCGGCCCACGTCGTCGGTGCCGAACGGGTGCGCCCAGCTCGGCGGTTCGAGCTTGGCGGCCAGGTCGACGGCCTGCTGGTCGAGCTGGACCAGCGGCGGGACGAGCAGCACGGCGAGCACGGTCACGGCGACCAGGGCGGCGGAGACGCGCAGCCGCAGGACGTGCGTGGAGCGGCGGGCGGCGCCGTGCGCGCGCCACACGGAGGCGGCCGTCTTCTCGGTGACCGTCTTCCCGGCGGCCGTCTCGACGGGGTTCGCCGCCACGGCGGTGTCGGCCTTGGGCGTCACATCTCCTCCAGCTTCACCCTCGGGTCGATCAGCCCGTAGAGCAGGTCGGCGAGCAGGTTGCCGGCGAGGACGGCGGCGGTGGCGAGGGTGGTCAGCGCGGCCAGCAGCGGGAAGTCGACGGCGGTGGCCGCCTCCACCGTGGCGGAGGCGATGCCGGGCCAGCTGAAGACGGTCTCCACCAGCAGCGCCCCGGTGATGAGCTCCGGCACCCGGGAGCCGATGAGGGTGAGCACCGGCAGCAGTCCGGAGCGCAGGGCGTGGCCCAGCAGCACGGTGCGTTCGCTCAGGCCGCGGGCCCGGGCCCCGCGTACGGGGTCCTCCGCGAGGGCGTCGCCGACGCCCTGGCGGACGTAGAGCGTGAACCAGGGCAGCTGGGAGACGGCGAGGACGCCGGCGGGCAGCACCAGGTGCTGGACCAGTCCGCCGAAGGTGACCCGGTCGCTGCCGGTGTCGGTGAGGCCGCCGGCCGGGAGGACGTCGAGCTGGAGGGCGAACAGCCACACGGCGAGGAGCGCGATCCAGAAGACGGGCGCGGCCTCCAGGACGTACGCGGCGGAGGTGACCGCGCGGTCGACGAGGGAGCCGGGGCGGCGGGCGGCGAGCACGCCGAGCACCGTCCCGAGCAGGACCGCTCCGGCGAACGCGACGGCGCACAGCAGCGTCGACCAGACCAGGCGTTCGCCGATCACCTCGGCCACCGGCTGGCGCATCACCGCGGACTGGCCGAGGTCGCCGCCGAGGGCGGAGGTCAGCCAGTCCCACCAGCGTGCGGTGAACGGCTCGTCCACGCCGAGGTTCTCCCGCAGCCGGTCCAGGGTCTCCTGGTCGGCGCCGAGGGCGGCGGTGCCCGCATAGCCCTTGACCGGGTCGAAGGGGGAGGCGGCGGCGACGGCGAACACGCCGAACGTGACGACGAGGAGCACCGGCACGGCGTACAGCGCGCGGCGCGCCGTGAGCCGTGCCATCGCTCGCCAGGGGGCGTGGGTCATGCCGCGGGCTGCCAGTCCTCGACGTTCCACCAGGGTCCGGCGGCGAAGCCGTGCTCGTGCGGTTCGGTCTGGGTGGTGAGGCCCTTCCAGCGGTCGGCGAGCACGTACATGTGGTCGATGTGGGTGAGGAAGGTGTAGCCGGGGTCCTTGACGAGGGCGCGCTGGAGGGCGTCGTAGGCGGCCTCGCGGGCCTCGGGGTCCTGGGTGCGGCGGCCGGTCTCGAGGGCCCGGTCGACGGCCGGGTTGTCGTAGTGGGCCATGTTGTTGAAGCCGTCCCCGGCGAGGGAGGAGTGCAGGAGCGTGTAGAGCCCGAAGTCGGGGTCGCCGGTGCTGCCGAAGCCGGCGAGGACGGCGTCCCGGTGCATGCGGGGCTCGATGACCTCCCAGGTGGCGCTCTCCACCTTGACGTCGATGCCGGCCTTCTTGGCGTCGGAGGCGTAGGCGAGGGCGTGGTCCTGGCGGACCTTGTCGCCGGAGGGGTAGTACAGCGTGAAGCGGGCGGGGCGGCCGTCCTTGGCGCGGACGCCGTCCTCGCCCTTCGTCCAGCCGGCGGCGTCGAGGATGCGGCCGGCCTCGGCGAGGTCCTGGTCCCGCTCGACGTCCTCGGCGAACCACGGGTCGTCGAGCGGCAGCGGACCGTAGGCGGGGCGGCCGGCGCCGTCGAGGATCTTGTCGACCATGGCCTGCCGGTCGACGGCGAGGTCGAGGGCGCGGCGGATCGCGGTGTCGCCCGTGACGGGGTTGCCGCTGGGGAGGGTGACGGCGCGGAAGTCGTAGGAGGTGGCCCGGTACGTCTTCTTGTCGTCGTCGCTCTTGAAGGTGGCGGCGAGGTTGGGCGGGAGGACCGCGCCGTCGAGGTCGCCGGAGCGGAGCCGGGTGGCGCGGACGTCGTCGTCGCCGACGATCGCCATGGTGAGCTTCTTCACCTTCGGGGCGCCGCCCCAGTAGTGCGGGTTGGCCTTGAAGGTGAGCTTCTCGCCCTTGCGCCAGTCGACGAGGACGTACGGTCCGGTGCCGATCGGCTCGGTGTTGAAGGCGCCGGTGTTGGGGTCCTGCTTCCCGGCGACGTGCTCGGGGACGATGGGCAGCACCGTGCGGGCCGCGAACGGCGCGTAGGGGTGGTGCAGGGTGAAGACGACCGTGTCGTCGCCCACCGCCCGGACGTCCTTGACGGCCGCGAGTTCGCTCTTGGCGGTGTTGTTGGTGGCGTCGTCGAGCACCGTGCGGTACGTGAAGACGACGTCGCGCGCGGTGAGCGGCTTGCCGTCGCTGAACTTCACGCCCGCGCGCAGGGTGTAGGTGTAGGTGCGGCCGCCGTCCGTGATCGTCGGGAGCGCCTTCGCCAGCGCGGGCTTGAGGCTGAGGTCGGCGTTGCGGGCGAGGAGCCCGTCGAAGATCTTGGAGTTGCCGTCCTTGCCGTAGCCGAGCAGCGGGCTGAGGGTGTCCGGCTCGGTGGAGACGCCGATCACGACGGACCCGGCGGCCGCCGTGCCGTCCGCGGTGCCGGAGCCCGGCGCCGAGCAGGCGGTGGCCACCGCGGCCGTCGCCAGCACGGCGGCGGCTCCCCGTATACGTCGGGTCGTCATCGAACCTCACATCCTGTTGCCCGGAAATCGTTGTTGCATATTAATTGCAGCAAGACCCTGCCCAGGACGGCGGCCCCCTAGTCACCCGATCCGGACACGGACGCGGCACGGTCCGGACGCGCAGGTGTGCGCCGGGTCACACGCCGCCGGGCGCCGTCCGCGCGCCCCGTCACCGCTTGTCACCGGCTCGCCTTCCCGGACCCGGGCAGCGGGTTCCTGGGCGCGCTGGGCGCGTTCGGCTCCGTATGCGCCGTCACGCGGATCCCGCTCGCGGTCGGCGAGGGGCTGCTGACCGTGCTGGTGATGCGGCTGCTGGTGCAGTCGAGCAAGGGCGAGCCGACCCGGCTCGGGGTGCTGGTCACCTCGGTCGCCGGGGGCGAGCGCGCCGGGTCCGCCGGGGCGGTGGTCCGATGAGCCGCGACGCGAAGATCAACTCCCTGCTTCTGCTGCTCGTCGCCGGCCTCGCCGTGATCCCGCTGGTGTTCGGGCTCGGGGACCACGAGGAGGAGCCGTTCGCCGGGGCGGACGGCGAGGCGGAGACCGCGGTCACCGAGATCGACCCCGACTACGAACCGTGGTTCTCCCCGCTGTACGAACCGCCGGCCGGCGAGACCGAGTCGGCGCTGTCCGCCCTCCGGGCCGCGATCGGCGCGGGCGTCCTGGCGTACTGCTTCGGGCTGCGGCGCGGACGCCGGCAGGGCGAGGGGCGGGCACTGGCCCCGCCGGGACGCAACGGCAGCGGCAGGACCACGCTGATGCGGCTGCTGGGCGGCGGACTGCGGCCGGGGGGCGGGGAGTCGGGACTGGCGGGCCGCGCGGTGCGCCACGGCCGGAAGGGGCTGACGGCGCTGCGCACCACCGTGCAGCTGGTGGTGCAGGACCCGGACGACCAGTTGTTCGCCGCGTCCGTGGGGCAGGACGTGTCGTTCGGGCCGCCGAACCTGGGCCCGTCCGACGCGGAGGCGCGGGCGCGGGTGGCGGAGGCGCCGGAGGCGCTGGACATCGCCGGGCCCGCCGGCCGGCCCGCGCATCCGCTGTCGTACGGGCGGCGATCGCGGGGGCGGTCGCCATGCGGCCCCGGGTGCTGACCCTGGACGAGCCGACGGCGGGCCTCGGCCCGGACGGACAGGAGCGTCTGCCGGCCACCCTCGGCCGGCTGCGGGCGAACGGCACGACGGTGGCGACGGCCACGCACGACGTGGACCTCGCCCTGCGCCGGGCCGACGACGCGGCGCCGCTGACCCCGCCGGGCGCGCACACCGGCCCGGTGGCGAAGGTGCTGTCCCGCCGTGGCCTCCTCACGGCGGCGGGGCTCGGGCTGCCGTGGGGCGTGGCGGCCGGCCTGTTCCCGCGGGCGCGGGGTCCGGGGGCCGCCGCGGACGTCGGTCCCCGCACCCCGGAGGAGCCGGCGGCGCCGGCCGCCCTGCCGGAGTGCGGGGGCCCGAGCCGGGGTCAGACGGCCGAGCGGAAGGCGGGCAGGTAGCCGCCCGACTGGCCGACGGCCTTCGGGTGGTAGGAGTTGCCGATCGGGAAGGTGACGCTGTGCAGCCAGGCGTCGCCCGAGCAGAGCTCGTGGCCGGTGAACTCGTCGACCACGCTGGAGTAGGTGAAGCCGGCGTCGGCCGCGCGCTTCGCGATCACCCCGTTGAGCACGTCGCCGGCGTTGTTGATCGCGGAGCGCTCGGTCTCGCTGAGGCCGGCGATGCAGCTGCCCGACAGCTTGTAGAAGCGCGGGTAGCCGAGGACGACCACGTGCGCCTGCGGGGAGCGGGCGCGGATGCCGGAGTACAGCGAGTCGAGCTTGCCCGGGAGGGTGTTGCGCATCTGCGAGACGGCGGTATTGACTCGGGAGACGCAGGTGGCCTCGCTCTGGAGCACGCAGGTCTGCATGACGTCCGCGAAGCCGACGTCGTTGCCGCCGGCGGTGACGCTGACGAGCGTGGTCGTGGAGGACAGCGCGCTCAGCTGGGTGCCGGCCACGCTCGTCGTCGTCGCGCCCGAACAGGCGGCGAACTTGAAGGACGCGGGGGCGTTGGCGTTCTTCCACAGCTGCGGGTAGGCGGCGGTGCTGCGCTTGCAGTCGCCGCTCTCGGAGGTGTAGCTCCCGGCGCCCACCCCGGAGGAGTAGGAGTCGCCGAGTGCCACGTAGTGGTGGCCGGCGGCCGCGGCAGGGTGTGCCAGGCCGAGGACGGTCGCGGCACCCAGGATCAGGGTGGCGAGCGTTGTTCCCAGTGAACGCTTTGACACGTGTGTCCGCCCTTCACGACGAGACTCGCGACGGTAGTTGAGGGAGCAACAGGAGTTGTAGCAGGGCGGAATACCACACGGTAACTACCGGTCGAGAAGTCATCCGGAATGATCCGAATACTGAGGTGACCGAACCTGCTCCGCGCGTAGACAAACCTCGACTCCGCCGTTTTCAGGTCAATTTCGTGGCGCGAAAACGTGCCGGGCCGCACGGGGCGCGGCCCGGCACCCAGGCTTCTCGGCAAGGCCGCTTCAGCCGTCGCCGTCCTGCCGCGACGGGCCCGCCGGGAGGCGCCGGGGATCGGCCGCGCGCGTGATCGCCGACTCGACGGCCGCGATGCGGTCGCCGAGCAGGGCGAGGGCGGCCACCGCGCGGGCGAGGGCGTCGTCGCCGGGGCCGCCCAGGGTGAGGGTGCGGACGTGAGCCGCCTTCACCTCCGCCCAGCGGGCGGCCTGTTCACGCGTGAGCGTGCCGCGCAGTTCGGCGAGCTTCAGCAGGTTCGCCTCGGCGCCCGTGGTGAGGGTCTGGGCCTCGGCGGTGTAGTGGTCCTCGACGACGGCGGACAGTTCGGCGTCGTTCATGACGGGCTGGATCCGCTGAGCGATCTTGTTCATGTTGCGGTAGGAGCCCTGGAGCAGGAACGGCGGCTCGGTGCGGGCGTCGTCGGAGCGGGCCGCGGACGCGATGTACGCCGCGTTGACCGCGAGGACCGTCCGGCGGGCGGTGAGCAGGTGGCGCAACACCGCGAGCACGCGGTCGAGTTCGGTCGGCGCGTACGGGTGGACCAGGCGGTCCGGGCGGGCCGTCGGGTCGTCCGCGGCGAGCCGGATCAGCAGGTCCAGGTCGGCGCGGTCGCGTCCGGCCAGCGGCGCGAGCACCGGGTTCGCGGTGAGCGCGTTCTCCACGAAGCTGAGCGCGAAGACGTCCTCCTTGCCGGTGAGGACGTCACCGAGGTTCCACACGTCGGCCCGGTTGGCCAGCATGTCGGGGACCCGGAAGACCTCGCCGGACTCGGTGTAGGGGTTGCCGGCCATGCACACCGCGAACCGCTTGCCGCGCAGGTCGTAGGTGCGCGGCTCGCCCTGCCACACGCCCTCCACCCGGCGGGTGGCGTCGCACAGCGGGATGAACTTCTGCAGCAGCTCGGGCGAGGTGTGCTGGATGTCGTCCAGGTACAGCAGGGTGTTGCTGCCCGCCGCCAACGCGAAGTTGATCTTCTCGACCTCCTGGCGGGCGGTGGCGTTCGGCGCCTGGGCCGGGTCGAGCGAGGTGACGCCGTGGCCGAGCGCCGGGCCGCTGATCCGCACCAGGACCAGGCCGAGGCGGTGGGCGACGTACTCCATGAGGGTCGTCTTGCCGTAGCCGGGCGGGGACAGGAGCAGCAGCAGTCCGCCGGTGCCGGTGCGGGCCGACTCGCCCGTGGTGCCGAGCTGCTTGGCGAGGCTGTCGCCGACCAGCGGCAGGTACACCTCGTCGACCAGCCGGTTGCGCACGAACGACGCCGTCACGCGCGGCCGGTGGTCGTCCAGGCGCAGCCGGGCGCGCTCGGCGGTGACGAGCGCCGCGCGGCGCCGCTGGAAGGCGCGGAAGGCGGGCGCCTCACGCGCCCGGAACGCGTCGGTGCGGGCGAGGAACTCGTCCAGGCGGAGGGTGAGCCTGCGGTCGGCGATGCGCGGGTGGGTGGAGACCAGGCCCTCGACGGTGACGGTGAGGGGCGCGTCCGACTCGTGACGGGGCACGTCCGGGCACAGCTCGGCGGCCACGGCCTCCGCGAGGTCCCCGGCGTCCCCCTGCTCGCCGGTCGCCTGCGTGTACGCGGTCAGCCACGCCTCGACGAGCTGACGGCGCGCGGTGAGGCCGGCGAGGGCGGTGAGGTCCTCGTCGTACGCCTCCGGGGCGACCGTGCGGCGGAACTTGTCGAGCAGGGTGCGGACGCGGGCGCTGATCACGAACCCCTCGGGCCCGGTGGTGAGTTCGTCGAAGAGGTACGCGGCGCACGCCTCCGGGCGGACGGGCGCGTCCGGGTCCCACTCCCCCACCGCGCGGGCGAGTTCGCCTCGCAGCGCGTCCATCGCGGGCGGGGCTCCGAAGGCGTCCCGCACCCGGGCCAGCGAGCGGGCGCGACGGGTGAGGTCGGCGCGTTCCTGCTCCGTGGTGCCGTGCGTCCAGAACAGCAGGGCGTGGGCGCGGGCGGCGGAGGGGTGGCGCAGGGTGCCGGCGCCGTCGTGCAGCGGCAGCAGGGCGGTGAGGAGCGCGGTGGCGTCGTGGTCGTGGACGCCCCGCTCGTATCCCTCGTCGTACGCCTCCTCGGCGGCCGTGCGGACCAGGGCGGCGAGGTCGTCGGCGCCGGCGAGCGCGTCCGGGCCGTGCTCGTGCAGCAGCCGGGCGGCGAGGTGCTCGGCGCGGCTGACCTGCGGCGACTCGGACGGCAGGTGCCGGTCCCACAGCGGGCGGGCGGCGAGCAGGGCGGGGTCGGTGACGGGGGCGCGGTAGTCGGTGCCGGTGAGGGCGAGGGCGAGTCCGTCCTCGTGCGGGACGACGGTGAGGTCGAAGGGATGGGTGGAGACGGCGAAGCGGTGCGCGCCCAGGCGGAGGGTGCGGCCGCCGTCGGCGTACAGGTCGGTGCGGTCGCGCAGGGCGCGGGCGGCCTCCTCGCGGGCCGAGCGCAGCCTGCCGTCGAGTTCCTCGGCGCGCACCCGGTCGCCGAGGGCGCGCAGGTCGTCGGCGCTGCGGCGGACCTTGGCGACCAGCGGGTCGGAGGCGAAGTAGGTGCTCACCGCGTCGGCGTCGGGGAGCGCGGCGCTGCGGCGGACGATCGTCTCCAGCACCCGTCCGGCGGCGGAGGCGAGCTGTCCGGCGCGGCGGGCGCGGGCGTCGGTGAGGCTCTGCTTGCGGGCGGCGAACGCGTCGTGGATCTCGGTGCGCCGGCCGGCGAGTTCACCGAGGACGTCGTCGAACTCGGCGAACCGCGACTCCACTTCCTCGAGCTGGGCGAGGACCCGGGCGAGCTGGTCGTCGCAGGCCTCGGGGTCGTCGGCCGCGGCGAGGGCGCCGGTGACGGTCTGCCCGAGCAGGGTCAGCTCGGCGGCGAGACCGGCGCGCGCCTCGCGGTCGAGGAGGCTCCGGCGGCGGGCGTCGAGCGTGGCGCGGGCGCGGTTGACGCCGCCGAGGGCGTCGGCGACGCGCTCCAGGACGCCGGTGCGGACGGTGGCGTCGGCGATGTCGAGCCCGGCGACCACCTCGGTCACCGTGCGCAGCCCGTCCGCGAGTTCGTCGAGGCGGGCGGCGAGCGGGGCGGCCTGGGCGGTGGTGGTGACCGCCTCGATGTCGGCGTGCAGCCGCTCCAGGCCGGCGTGGTGGGCGGCGAAGGCGTCCGCGCGGGCCAGGAAGGCGACGGCGCGCTGCCCGAAGGAGGCGAGGTCGTCGTCGGTCTCGGCGGCCAGCGCGTCGATCCGCCCGTGGTCCGCGTACCGCATCTCCTTCAGGGTCAGCAGGTGGCCCTGGGCCTGGCGGAGTTCGGTGAGGCCGCGGACCCAGACGGCGGCCTCGCGGGGCTGTTCGCCGCGCAGCCGGCGCACCACGGACGCGATCCGCCCGGCCGCCTCGTCGAGCGCCTCGGTGGCCCGGCGGGTGAGGTCGGTGACCGTCTCGAACTCGGCGAGCACCTGCTCGGCGGTGGTGCGCACCTCCTCCAGCGGGGTGCGCAGGTCGCCGACCTCGGGGTCGCCCAGCCAGTGGTGGGTGTCCAGGGCGCGCACGCAGGCGGCGGCCAGGGTGGCGTAGATCCCGGCGGTGGGGGTGGTCTCGGCGGCGGCGCGGGCCAGTGACAGGCAGTCGGAGACGCCGCGCACCAGGTCGGCGTTGCCCACCCGGGCCAGCGGCCCCTCCCCCACGGGCCGCGCGGCGGCGCGGGCGTCGGACAGGTACGGCGTGTCCCACAGCTGCACCGGGTGCACGCGGGCGGGTTCGTCGCCCTCGGGGCGCAGCAGGGTGAGGCGACCGTCGTCGAAGAGGGCCCAACCGTGGCAGGCCATCGGGGTGGCGACGGCCTCGCGGATCTGGTTGTAGGAGAGCAGCAGGGCACGTCCGCGTGCGGGCGCGTGGAAGGCGTAGAGCACGTCCTCGCCGTACGGGGAGCGCACCTCGCGCTCGAACTCCATGCCGTCGGTGTCGAGGTCGTAGGTCTTGTGGCCTCCGGCGGCGAGGCAGTAGCCGCCGGGGAAGACGATGCCCTGGTCCTCGGGCAGCCGGCGGCAGCCCTGTCCGATGCCGTCGAGGCGGACGACGGTGCGGGTGAGGGTGTGGAAGACCAGGTGGCGGGGGGCGGTCTCCTTGTACGGGAGGATCCGCAGCAGGATCAGCGGGCCGACGCGGGCGTGGGCGATGTCGGCGTCGGCGAGGGACTGCAGGGGCTCGTCGACGGGCTCGCTGTGGATGCCGTCGGGGGTGCCGGTGTCGTTCTCCGCCTTGATCGTGAGGGTGCCGCCGAGGGTGTCGACGAACACCTCGCCCCGCACGGAGACGTGCGGGTGGCGGCCGAGGACGTGGTCCTCGCGGGTGGCGGGCGTCCACTCGACGTCGGCGGGCGGGACGCGCGCGTGGTCGCGGTCGCCGCGGGCGTCGAGGAACTCGGCGCGGCCGTCCTCGGACACCGACCACCGCAGGACGCGGATGTCGCCGGCCTTCTCGCCGGTCTGGAAGACGGCGAGCAGCCTGCCCTCGACGCGGCGCAGCCGCAGCAGGCGGGCCTGCCGGTAGTAGCGGTGCAGGGCCGCGAACTCCCGTACGAAAGCGGGGTCGTCGAGCAGGCCGGGCACGGCGTCGTCGGGCAGCCGGTCGAGGCCGCGGTCGTGGAGCGCGAGGACGTCGCCGACGGCGGTGTCCCGCTCCGGGCGGGGCCGGGTCTCGTAGCCGAGGAGCAGCACGTCACCGACGGCGACGATGTCGCGGGGCACGGCGGTGCGCTCGGTGCGCAGCCGCTCGGCGCCGGTGAGGCGCAGCTCGGGAGCGCCGAACTCCTCGGCCCGGCGCCGGTTCAGCGCCTCGGCGCGGCGGGCGAGTTCGCGGGCGCGGTCGGTGAGGCGGTCGCGCAGCACCTGGTAGGCGCCGCCGTCGACCGCCGGGCCGGCGGCGGACGCGTCCGGGGCGGCGCCGGCCGGACCGGGGCGGGCGCTGTCGTGGGTGGGCTCGTGGGTGCCGGTGGTCATGGCTGCCTCTCGGGAAGCCCGGCCGGGAGCCGCCGTCCCCTGTGCGGCGGCTCCCGGCCGGGTGGTGGTCAGGCCCTGGTGCGACCGTTCGGCACGGCCAGCGGCGTGTCCGCCAGGCCCAGCTCACCCGCCTTGTCGAGCAGTTGCTTGAACTGCCCGGTGTGCTCGCCGCCCTGCTGCATCAGCTTCATCAGCAGGGCGGACACCGTGAGGTTCCGCACGTCGGAGGTGGTCACGGAGCCGAGGATCCGGCTCAGGTCGTCGGTGAAGCTCGCGGAGCCGTCCAGCCAGGGTCCGGCGAGGGCCTGGGCGGTCTCGGAGTGCTGGACGAAGCCGTCCACGCCCTTGCCGAGCGCGATGGACGACACCAGGCGGTCGAAGAAGACCGAGTCGCCGCCGACGATGTTGATGTCCGCGTTCTCCAGGCCGGTGGCGAGCACGGTGGCCTGGGCCTCCGCGACCTGCCGCTGCACGTCCAGACCGGCGAGCCGGACGTCCTTCTCCGCCTCCAGCCGCAGCCGGTACTCCTCGTGACCGCGGGACGCCTCGTCGAGCGCGGCCATCGCCGCCGCCTTCTCGGTGAGGCCGGCCGCCTCGGCGCGCAGCCTGCCCGAGACGGCCTCCGCCTCGGCGACCGCCTTGGCCCGGGCGCCCTCGGCCTCCGCGCGCAGCCGGGCCTCGGTGGCCCCGGCCTCGGCACGGCCCGCCTTCTCGATGACCTCGGCCTCCTTGTCACGCACCTGGACGGCGGCGAGACCCTCGGCGGCGGACTCGGCCTGAACACCCTCCGCGAGCCGCAGCTTGGCCTTGGCGTCCAGGTCGGCCGTCTTCAACCGGGCCTCGGCCAGGGTGAGTTCCTCGGCGGCGCGGTGCGCGGCGGCCTGCTCGGCGGCCTCGGCTGCCTTGATGTCCTTGACCAGCTTCTCCTGGGCCTCGGCCTCCGCGGCGATGATCACGGCCTGGCGCTGCCGCTCCGCCTCCTCGACGGCCCGCAGCTTCTTGATGGACTCCTCCTGCTCGGCGACCGTACGGTCCACCGCCACGCGCTCGCGGATGACCTCGGCGATCTCCCGCTTCTCCGCCTCGACCTCCTTCTCCGCGGCGATCCGGGTCAGTTCGGTCTCCCGCTCACGGGCGATGACCTCCAGCAGGCGGTCCTTCTCGATGCGCTCGCTCTCCACGGCGATGACCCGCTCGCGGTTCTTCGCGGCGACGGCGACCTCACGGGCCTGGTTCTCCCGCTGCACGCCGAGCTGTTCCTCGGTGCGCAGGAAGGCGCTCTGCGCCCGCAGCCGTTCCTCCTCGACGACCCGCGCGGTCTCCGCCTCCTCGCGGGCGCGCACGGTCTCGATCTCCCGCCTCTGCTTGATCTCCGCGTCGGCCTGCCGGCGCTGCAGCTCCAGGATCGCCTCGCGCGCGTCGACGTCCTGCCGGGTGATCTCCTTCTCCTCGTTGCGCTGCGCCTCGTTGGTGCGGACGTGCTCCACCGCGGTCAGCTCGGTGATCTTGCGGATGCCCTGCGCGTCGAGGACGTTGCCCGGGTCGAGCTGGGTGAGCGGCGTCTGCTCCAGGTAGTCGATCGCGGCGTCCTCGAGGTGGTAGCCGTTCAGGTCGACGCCGATGACCTCGATGATGCGGTACCGCAGTTCCTCGCGCTTGGTGTAGAGGTCGGTGAAGTCCATCTGCTTGCCGACGGTCTTCAGCGCCTCGGAGAACTTGGCGTGGAACAGCTCCTGGAGCGTGTTGCGGTCACTGGCGCGGGCGGTGCCGACGGCCTGGGCGACCTTGATGACGTCCTCGACGGTCTTGTTGACCTTGACGAAGAACGTGATGCGGATGTCCGCCCGGATGTTGTCCCGGCAGATCAGTCCTTCCTTGCCGGCCCGGGTGATCTCGATGGTCTTCACCGAGATGTCCATCACCTCGGCCTTGTGCAGCACGGGCAGCACGACCGAGCCGGTGAAGGTCACGTCGACCTTGCGGAGCTTGGAGACGATCAGCGCCTTGCCCTGTTCCACCTTGCGGAACAATTTGGTGACGAGCAGCAGACCGATGAGCACGAGCAACAGGGCGGCGCCGACGAGTACGGCGATGCCCACGGTGGCGGCATCCATGGGACACGTCCTTCTGGGCTGACTTACGGGCGGAAGCCGGATGGGTGACGGCGCCTCGCGGGCGGGGCGCCTCAAGGGTGTGAGGCCTCGCGTGCGGGCGAGGCGGTGTCGTCAGGCGGTGGAGGAGACGGCGTCAGCCGTCCGCGCGGTTTCGCGCCGGGCGCGGACGGTTGCCTTCCGCGCGGGGGCGTACCGCACCGTCCCGGTCCGCACCGCGCGTGCGCGGGGACCGGGACGGCCAGGGTTCGTCGGGGGCGGTGCGGTGCAGCGGCCCCGTGCGACGGGGGGCGGCCAGGCCGTCGGCGCCCTTCACGAAGCCGTGCATGTCCGCCCCCCTCTCGTGCGACGTCTTTCCGTACAGCGGCCGATGCCACAGCCGCCGATGTCGTGACGGCCGATGCCGTCGGGCAGCACCGCTCCCCTCCGGGTTCCGGCACGGACACCTGCCGGTGTCCGGCACCGGAACCTCCGCAGTGCTCCCCGCGAGCCATGCTGCCCGGCCGGGACCGCACCGCGCATTGCCGGTTTCCGGCAAAGTTCACTAGGGTCTGCATGCCGGTGAGCTGCCATGGACGCATCAGGATCGCGTCAAGACGCGGGGGACAACATGTCGGAACGAGAGATTCCGGAGCAGTATCTGGAGGGGTACGCCCAGATACTGGCCGAGGTCGCGGCCACGGGCAGACGCCTCACCCGCGACGAGCTCGCCTCCCGCCGCGCCCTCGGGGAACAGGCCGCGGAGGCCGGCTTCGGACTGCGCTCCCTCGTCATCGCCCATCTCGCCGCCGCGCGCGGCACGTGGCCGTCCCGCGGCACGGACGCGGCCGACGGCGCGCTCGCGGCCGTGCAGCAGGTGGTGGACGCGTTCGCCGAAGGGTACGAGCGGGCGCAGCGGATGGCGGTCCGTCAGGAGGAGGCGGCCCGCCGGGAGTTCATCGACGACCTGCTCTACGGCCGCAGCGACCTGGGCCGGCTGGCCGAGCGCGCCGAACGGTTCGGGCTGCGGCTGTCCCACGAGCACGCGGTCGCCGTCGCCCGCGGACCCGTCGCCTACGAGGAGGGCGACCCGGTCCCCCGCCAGGTGGAGCGCGCCCTGATCACCCGGTTCGGCAACCGCAGCATCCTGCTCACCACCAAGGACGGGCGGCTGCTGTGCGTCGCGCCCGGGCACCAGCGGGACGTGCTCACCCACTTCGCCAAGCAGGCGCACGCCGCCACCGACGGCGGCCAGGTGGCCATCGGCCGCCCCCAGCCGGGACCGGGCGGAGTGGTGCAGTCGTACGAGGAGGCGCTGAACGCGCTGGAGATCGCCGAGCGGCTCGGCCTGGACGACCCGGTGCTGCGCGCCGCCGACCTGCTGGTCTACCCGGTGCTGGCCCGTGACCGGCAGGCCATGGCCGACCTGGTGCACAACACGCTGGGCCCGCTCACCGAGGCGCGCGGCGGGGCCGGGCCGCTGCTGGACACGCTCACCGCCTACTTCGACTCGGGCTGTGTCGCCGCCGAGGCGGCCCGGCGGCTGTCGCTGAGCGTGCGGGCGCTGACGTACCGGCTGGAGCGGATCCACCGGCTCACCGGCGCCGATCCCGGCGATCCGGCGCACCGGTACATGCTGCAGACGGCGGTCATCGGGGCCCGGCTGCTGGACTGGCCGGACTCGGCGGCCTGAACTCCGCCGCTCCGCGGGGACGTCTTCCTCGGGAAGTACCGGCGCAGTGAGTAGCGGTTGGGTGTTCATTCTGCTGACAGCCAGTGGTGGGTGGTCAGCGTTTGACGCGGCTGCGGACGGCCAGGACGACCAAGCCGAGGAGGACGGGTTCGGCAAGGCGCGAGGTCATTTCGGCGTAGGTGCCGGTGGTGGTGAGGTCTTGTCCGGAGGAGCGGAAGACCACCGAGTTGATCACCACCCGCAGCGCCTTCTCGAACCGTTCGCCCGTCACCCGGTCGGGCAGCGGGCCGGTGGGGTTGACCGGGTCGGGAGTGTCGGTGGTGAGGGTGACCTGCTGCCCGACGGCGGCCTGACGGCCGGTGGTGGTCGGCTTCGGATCATCGACGGGCAGGCCCCACAGCACCATCACCGCGATCGTGGCGGTCATCGCCGCCCCCAGCCACGCCAACGCCCGGGTGGCGCGCAGTCCGTACCCGGACAGGGCCCAGTAGGCGGTCAGCAGCATCCGCTCGCCCCGGGAGCGGAAGGTGTCGTGGCGGCGCATCTCGCACTCGCCGTAGTAGAAGTCGGCGGCGTCCGGTTCGTTCTTGCCGTCCTCCAGCGACTTGCGTATCTGCCGGTACAGCGCGGCCACCGCGGCCGGCCGCAGTTCGGGGGCGTCCGAGGGCGGGGCGGTCCAGCCATGCGCCCGGGCGGGGCGGCGGGCGGTACGCACCCGCCAGTGGTGCTCCTCGGCCAGGGTGTTGCGCCGGCTCCACCGCCAGGGGAAGCGCCGGCCCCGGTCGGTGGGGGTGGTGGCGAAGGTGCACCAGCCGTCCACGCGGAGCTGATCGAGGTGGACGGCGCCGGCGAACCGGCACATGCTCAGGTCGATGGTGTGCAGCGCGAGGTGCGCGGCATCGACCCCACCCACCGACGTCAGACGCACGCCGGGCTCCCGGCCGGACAGTTCCGCCTCCGACAGGGGGCTACCGGAGCGGTGGAAGGAGAAAGGGTCCGGGCGGGCGGCAACCACCACCGGGTACTCCAAGATCGCGTCCCTCAGGTCCACCTCGGCGTAGCGCAGGTGCAACGTGGCGGTCGAGATCCACCGCGTCCGCGCACAGCTCACCTCGCGAGCGGCCATCTCCACCGTCACCGGCTGGCCGAACACCGCACCGTCCAGCACCACCCTCGCACCGCACACCAGCGGCCCCAGACGTGACACCGTCTCGAACCGCGCCCCGGCGAACCCGGCGTCACCGGTGAAGATCGCCCCGGCGAACCTGGCGTCACCGGTGAAGATCGCCCCGGCGAATTTGGCGTCGCCGGTGAAGATCGCCCCGGCGAACCCGGCGTCACCGGCGAAGGTCGCCCCGGCGAACCCGGCGTCACCGGTGAAGGCCGCCCCGGCGAATTTGGCGTCGCCGGCGAAGGTCACCCTGCCGAATTTGGCGTCACCGGTGAAGGTCGCCCCGACGAACCAGGCGGTGCCGGTGAAGGTCGCCCAGTCGAACCAGGCGGCGCCGATGTGGGGCTCACCGGTGGTGGGGTCGTGCAGGGCGGTGAGTAACCGGTTCAGCAGGTCTTCGGTGAAGGGGGTGCCGCGGTGATCGATGTCGGTGCCGGGGGTCAGGCCGTTCAGGTAGGCGTCGCGGTCGGTGGCGGCCAGGTGGGCCAGGCACGCGGTGTGACCGGTCACCTGGATGCCGCGGCAGCCGACAGGGTCAGCGACAGGGTCTGCGCCGTGTGCGCAGTGCGGCCAGGATGGCGCCCCAGGCATGGGGGGCAGGGGTGTACTCATGACGTGACGGCTCCATGAGGCCTCTGGTGCCAGTAGGACAACGGGCAAAAACACACAGGGCGCTTCCGGGTCAGGGCCTGCCGCGGCGGAAGGAGTTGTACTCCGTACAGGGGTTCTCGTCCGTTTCCCCGCGGTGGCGGCGTTCGGCCTGGTAGGCCCTCCAGGCGTCCGCGCCCTGACGGATGGACTGGGACGGCGTCCTGGTACGGGAATAGAACTCAGCGAACGCCAGGTCCGGTTCGGCCAGGCGCTGGCGCCGCTCCGCCCGCGGATCATCATGAGTCCGCGCCTGGTCGAGGTCGTCGACGCTGCGGGTACGGGCGAGGTCGTCGATGCCATAGGCGGTGCGCCGCAGCACGGCCGCCACCCGCGGCAGATCGACCGCCACCGGGTGCCGGTCCGGGAAATCTGCCTCCGGCCATAGGTTCACCACCGGCGGGTAACTCTCACGCTCCAGGTGGTCGATCCACTGCGCGCACTGACGGATCCAGCCGACCTCGTCCAGCAACCGCCCGGCCGCGTCCGCGCGCCCTGCCAGCTCCTCGTCGCCGCTGCCGCCGGGATCTTCCGGGGCAGGCCAGCCCGCCGCCCGCAACTCGGCCAGCACCGCCTCCAGCACCTCCCGGAGGCGTCCTTGGTCAGCTGATGCACCCGGGTCGGCGAAAGCCCGGCCACCTCCGCGGCCTTCCGTACCGACACCCCGCCGGGCCGCGCCGGCGCAAGCGCCCAGACCCGTTCCTTCTCAGCCTGCTCCAGCCGCCACGCGGCCCACCGCACCCGAGCCAGCATCCGCTGCTCCCGGCGGAACTTCCCCAGCCAGTCACCCCTCACCGGCCACAGCCTGCCAGGCCTCACACGACGACACAGGCGTGTTCAGCAAACTGAACGCCCAGCCGCTGCCCACCGCACCGAAACTCCCCAAGGGCCGTCTCCTGCTCCGCAACAGCTCTCGTGTGCGGTCGGGCAGCGTTCGTCTCTGTCACAGGACGTCCCTCGTCTCGTGCTCAGGAGTGATAGGCCCTCGGTACTGGTGGGCTCGCGTAATCAGCTGTCGCCGGTCCCCCGAGGAGCCCAGCCCGCTGGTGGCCTTCCGGGATCCCCTGAGCCATATCGGCTCCATGTGCCGCCGGTATCGTTGCGGAGCCGGGCAGTGGTCTTGTGGTGGTGGCCAAGCGCGTCCGCGACCACGGGGGCGGGCATGTCGCGGAGCTGCTGGCGGATGGCGGCGCCGCGGGCAGCTGCGGCCGGGACCCCGATCTCGTTCAGCAGCGCGGACAGGTGATCGGGGCGGGCTGGCCCTGCGGCCGGGGGAAGCCAGCGGGACGCGAACACCATGTCGGGGTACGGGGCGTTGTCGGTCGCCACCATCTCCGGCTTCACCCCGCCGTCCAGGTTCAGCAGCCTGTCCAGGATGTGCGGGGAATCGCGCGGGGACCCGGGAACGACGAACCGCAGCCCGTCCACTGAGGCGAGCAGGTCCTCGCCCCAGGACTTCACGACGGGCACGTCGGCCTGAACCTCGATGAGCCGTGCGTTCGCCGTGGCGATGGTGCCGGCGCGCAGGTAGTACCGGTCGACGTCCAGCTTCACCCGCCCGTCGTCCTGCATCTCGATGGAGACCTTCGCCGCCGGCCCCGCCTCCTGAAGGCGTTCGGCGAGTTGCTTCCACACGGCGTCCGGGCCGCGCACCAGCAACGACCCCGTCAGGGACGCTGGAAAACCACCCTGAATCAGCTACTCATCGTGACCAATGCTGTGGAGTTCCGGCGGATACACGACACGTCAACATGCGAGCCCACCAGTCCCGAGGCCGGACGTCGTGAAGCGGGTCCTCGGGACTGGTGGGGCCGTCAGGCGCGGCGCCTGGGCGTTCCCGTGCCCGGTTCCCGTCCCCGGCGGCGGTGCCTCGGGCCTCGGCGACACGGGAGGGCCGAGCGGGCCGCGGTCGCGGGGTGACCGCCGCCTTCCGGTCGCCGCGGTCGCGCCCGGCGGCACGTCGGCGGAGGCGCTTCCGGGCCGGCAGGCGCGGCCCGCCGAGGGGTCAGCCCGTGACGAGGGTGACGTCGTGGCGGCTGACGGCGTGCGGGACGGGGATGACCAGGAGTCCGCTGCCGCGCAGTTCCAGCAGCGTCGCCTCCACCCGGGCCGGGCCCGCCGTCAGCGCGTTCTGCGGGGCCTTGCCGCGGTTCTGCCAGCGGTGCTCCTCGCCGTCGCACACCGCCACGGAACCGCCGATGCCGTAGGTGACGTCGGGCGTGCTCTGGTTGACCGAGGAGCTGACGTAGACCGGGCCGGTGCCGGCGACGCAGCGGTAGGCGCCGGTGAGGGTGACGGTGCCGTCGGCGGCGATCGTGCCCTCCGGGTCGACCGTCACGTACTCCGCGGGCGCGGACGGCGCGACCGCCGCCGAGGGGGCCGCCGCGGCGGTGCCGAGCAGCAGCAGCGCGGCGCCGGCCGCGGTGCCGAGGAGGGGGCGTACAGACACGGGGAGACCTCCGAAGTGAGCGGAAGAGGGACCTCCAGCAGTACCCGCCGCACGGGGGCGCGGCCACTCATCGTCACCCTTCGGTGGCGGAGCCGCATCGGCCGTCGGGGAACCGTCCCGGCATCGTCCGCGGACTGTCACGGTCCCCGCGGGGCCGTTCCGGCGGGCGGTGCGGGCGGCGCATGGTCGTGGCGTACGACGTGTTCGGACCGTCCCATCGAAGTGGAGGTGCGCCATGTGTGCCCACCGGACGTCCTGCCCGCAGCCCGACTCCCCCGCCCCGCACGTGGTGGCCGCCCACCCCGGACAGGGGTGGAGCCTGCTCTGCGACGGCGCGATCGTCTTCGACGACACGGGGGAACTGCGGCCCGACGGCCGCGTGATCGCCCCGCGCCGCCTCCCGGCGGAGGGGCTCACGGCCACGGCCTGAGCACGGCCCGCGGCCGGAGCCACGCGGTCACGCGGTCACGCGGGGCGGGCGTCGCCCCCGGCCGGCGGGCCGGCGGGCCGCCCGCTCACCCCTCCGCCACGAACCACCGCAGCAGCGAGGCGAGCCGGCCGGGCCGGTCCCGCGCGATCAGGGTGCGGGTGTTCCTCAGTTCCACCAGGCGTCCCCGCGGCAGGAGTTCGGCCAGCAGACGGCCGTGTTCGCGGGGCATCATCAGGTCCTCGGACGCCCAGACGACCAGGGCGGGGCGGTCGAAGTACCGCAGCCCCTGGGCCGCTTCGAGGAGTTCGGTGCGCCGGACGTGCGTGTGGTAGTGGCGGACGTCGCGGCGGATCGCCGGGTCCGTGCGCAGGGGCCGCAGCCAGCGGTCGACGAGGTCGTCCGGCAGGGGGCGCCTGGTGAGCGCGCCGAAGCCCACGGGCAGCCGGCGCAGGGGTCTCCAGCCCAGGGCGCGGACCATGAGCGGGATGCCGCCGGGGACGCGGCAGGCGAGGGCGATCGTCTTGCCGGGCAGGCCCGGCGGGTAGTTGTCGAAGGCCTCGCAGGAGATCAGCACCAGCCGGGCCAGCCGTTCGGGGTGCCGGGCGGCGACCGTCTGGGCCCGGCCGCAGTCGCTCTCCACGAGGGTGACGTCCCTGAGGTCCAGCCGGTCGAGGAACTCGGCGATCAGTTCGTTGACCAGGTCCGGTGTGGGCGGCCGGGTCATCGGCCTGCGGTGCGCCCCGTACGGGAGGGTCGGGGCGACGAGACGGTGGTCGGTGCGCAGTTCGGCGACGACGCCGCGCCAGACGGAGGCGTCGTGCAGCATGCCGTGCAGCAGCACGACCACCGGCCCCTCGCCGCCCGTGTCCTCGTACTCGACGGTGCCCGCGCTCAGCTCGATCTCCGGCATCGCCTCAGGCTAGAAGGAACGGCGCGGCCTCGCCCGGCGGCTCACGGCAGCACGGCGAATCCGTCGAGTTCCACCCTCGCCCGTTCGTCCCACAGCCGGACCACCTCCACGACCGCCATCGCCGGGTAGTCGCGGCCCGCCAGGTCCCGCCAGAGGCGGCCGAGTTCGCGGGCGTGCGCGCGGTAGGCGGCGACGTCGGTGGCGTAGACGGTGACGCGGGCCAGGTCGGCGGGGGTGCCGCCGGCGGCGCGGAGCGCGGTGAGCAGGTTGCCGAGGGCGCGTGCGAACTGCTCGGGCAGGGTGTCGCCGACGACTTCCCCGTCGCCGTCGAGGGCGGTCTGCCCGGCCAGGAACACCACGCGGGAGCCGGTGGCGACGACGGCGTGCGAGAAGCCGGCGGGCGGGGACAGGTCGGGCGGGTTGACGCGCTCGGCGGTCACCGGGCCTCCAGGGTCTTGTACAGCTCCTTGGCGATGATGCCGCGCTGGACCTCGCTCGCCCCCTCGTAGATGCGGGGGGCGCGGACCTCGCGGTAGAGGTGTTCGAGCAGATGGCCCCGGCACAGGGCGCGCGCGCCGTGCAGCTGCACGGCGGTGTCGACGACGAACTGGGCGGTCTCGGTGGCGAGCAGCTTCGCCATCGCGGAGCGCCGGGGCACGTCGGCGGCGCCCTCGTCGTACGCGGTGGCCGCCGCGTAGACCATCAGGCGGGCCGCCTCCGTGCGCACGGACATCTCGGCGACCTGGTGGGCGACGGACTGGAGGTCCTTGAGCCGGCCGCCGAACGCGTCGCGCCGGGCGGTGTGGGCGACGGTGGCGTCCAGGGCGGCCTGCGCCATCCCGACGGCGAAGGCGCCGACGCTGGGCCGGAACAGGTTGAGGGTGTCCATGGCGACCCGGAAGCCCGCGTCGGGCTCGCCGAGGACGTCGGCGGCGGTCACCGGCACGCCGTCGAAGCGCAGGGCGCCGAGGGCGTGCGGGGAGATCATGTCGAGGCGGCTGCCGGTGAGGCCGGGCCGGTCGGCGGGCACCAGGAAGGCGGTCACGCCGCGCGCCCCCGCGCCGGGGGCGGTGCGGGCGAAGACGGTGTAGAGGTCGGCGTCGGGGGCGTTGGAGATCCAGCACTTCTCGCCGGTGAGCCGCCACCCGTCCGGGCCGTCGCGCTCCGCGCTCAGGGACAGCGCCGCCGCGTCGGATCCGGCGCCCGGTTCGGACAGGGCGAAGGCCGCGACCGCCGTGCCGTCGCTCACCCGGGGGAGCCAGCGGTCGCGCTGTGCGGGGGTGCCGTGGGCGTGCACGGGGTGGGCGCCGAGGCCCTGGAGGGCGAGGGCGGTCTCCGCCTCGGTGCACGCCCGGGCGAGCGACTCGCGCATCAGGCACAGCTCCAGCGCGCCGGAGGCGAACAACCGGGACAGCAGGCCGAGAGCGCCCAGCTCGGCGACGAGGGGGCGGTTGACGCGGCCCGGTTCACCCTGGTCGGCGAGCGGGCGGAGCCGTTCGGCGGCCAGGGCGCGCAGCTCCGCGCACCGGGCGAGTTGTGCCGGTTCGAGCGAGAATGCGGTCATCGCCGGTCCCTTCCCTCGCCACTGGGCCACCGCCGAGGTTATCGCGGACCGTTGACTGCCGTCACCAACGCGATACGCTCCTGGGGCGAGCCCACCACGCCGAGGGGGCGCATCGACATGGGTCCACGGTTCACCGCGCACGTCGACACCTTCGCCCGCGACCATCTCCCGCCACCGGACGAGCGGCCCGAGCTCCTCTTCGACCTGCCGGAGCTGCGCTACCCCGAGCGGCTGAACTGCGCCGCCGAGCTGCTGCACGGCCACCCCGACGACCGCCCGGCGTTCCGCACGCCCGACGGCGGGGTCTGGACGTACGGGGAGCTGCGCGCCCGGGTGGACCGGCTGGCCCACCTGCTCACCGGGGACCTCGGGGTGGTGCCCGGCAACCGGGTGCTGCTGCGCGGGCCCACCACGCCCTGGCTGGCCGCCTGCTGGCTGGCGGTGCTGAAGGCGGGCGCGGTCGCCGTCACCGTGCTGGCCCAGCAGCGGCCGCACGAGCTGGCCACCGTCTGCGCGCTCGCGAAGGTGCGGCACGCCCTGTGCGACGCCCGCTCCCTCGACGACCTCGTCAAGGCGGAGGTCCCGGACCTGCGCATCGCCGCGTTCGGCGGCGACTCGCGCGACGACCTGCTGCACCGCCCGGCGCCCGGCGGCCCCTTCGACGCGGTGCCGACCGCCGCCGACGACGTCGCCCTGATCGCCTTCACCTCCGGCACCACCGGCCGGCCCAAGGGCTGCATGCACGTCCACCGGGACGTGCCGGCGATCGCGGACACCTTCTCCCGGCACGTCCTGAAGCCGGTCGCCGACGACGTGTTCGCCGGCAGCCCCCCGCTGGGCTTCACCTTCGGCCTGGGCGGCCTGGTGGTGTTCCCGCTGCGCGCGGGCGCGAGCGCGCTGCTGCTCGAACAGGCCCGGCCCTCACAGCTGTTGGCGGCGATCGCCGAGCACCGGGTGTCGGTGCTGTTCACCGCGCCCACCGCCTACCGCGCCATGCTGGCCGAGGCGGACGGGCACGACCTCTCCAGCCTGCGCCGCTGCGTCTCGGCGGGCGAGAACCTGCCGGCCGCGACCTGGCACGCCTGGCACGACCGCACCGGGCTGCGCCTCATCAACGGCATCGGCGCCACCGAACTGCTGCACATCTTCATCTCCGCCGCCGACGACGCCGCCCGCCCCGGCGCCACCGGCGTCCCGGTGCCCGGCTGGCAGGCGCGCGTGCAGGACGCGGGCGGCGTCCCGGTGCCCGACGGGCGGCCCGGACTGCTGGCGGTGCGCGGCCCCGTCGGCTGCCGCTACCTGGCCGACCCGCGCCAGCGGGACTACGTGCGGGACGGCTGGAACGTCACCGGCGACACGTACGTCCGCGACCCCGACGGCTACTTCCGGTACGTGGCGCGCGCCGACGACATGATCATCTCGGCCGGGTACAACATCGCCGGGCCGGAGGTCGAGGACGCCCTGCTGCGCCATCCGGACGTGGTGGAGGCGGCCGTGGTCGGGCGTCCCGACGAGGCGCGCGGCCAGGTCGTGGTGGCGTACGCGGTCCTCGAGGAGGGGGCCGAGCGGGACGCGGAGGCGCTGCGGGCCTTCGTGAAGTCGGAGCTGGCGCCCTACAAGTGCCCGCGGGAGATCGTCTTCCTGGACGCGCTGCCGCGCACGGCCACCGGCAAGCTCCAGCGGTTCCGGCTGCGCACCGGCGCCGGCACCGGAGACGACCAGGGCTGATGCCGGGGAAGCGGGCCCACGGGCACGACCTAAGATGATCAACGTGTCCGACCAGCATGCTCCACGGTCCCTCATCGTCACGCTCTACGGCGCCTACGGCCGGTTCGTGCCGGGCCCGGTGCCCGTCGCGGAGCTGATCCGGCTGCTGGCCGCCGTCGGCGTGGACGCCCCGTCCGTGCGTTCCTCCGTGTCCCGGCTCAAGCGCCGCGGACTGCTGCTCCCGGCCCGCACCGACCGGGGCGCGGCCGGCTACGAACTGTCGGATGAGGCACGCCAGTTGCTGGAGGACGGCGACCGCCGCATCTACGCCACCGCGCCGCCCGGCGACGAGGGCTGGGTGCTCGCGGTGTTCTCGGTGCCGGAGTCGGAGCGGCAGAAGCGGCACCTGCTGCGCTCCCGGCTGGCCGGTCTCGGCTTCGGCACGGCGGCGCCCGGCGTGTGGATCGCCCCTGCCCGGCTGTACGAGGAGACCCGGCACACCCTGGAGCGCCTGCGGCTCGACGGGTACGTCGACCTGTTCCGCGGCGAGCACCTCGGGTTCGCGCCCACGGCGGAGGCGGTGGCCCGCTGGTGGGACCTGAAGGCGATCGCGGAGCGGCACGAGGCGTTCCTGGAGCGGCACGCGCCGGTCCTGCGCGCCTGGGAGCGGCGCGCGGACACCCCGCCCGAGGAGGCCTACCGCGACTACCTCCTCGCCCTGGACTCCTGGCGCCACCTCCCCTACACCGACCCGGGCCTGCCCGCCGCCCTGCTCCCTCCGGACTGGCCCGGCACCCGCTCGGCGACCGTCTTCCGTGCCCTGCACGAGCGGCTGCGCGACGCGGGGGCGGAGTTCGCGCGCCCCTCGGCGGAGACCGGGGCAGGGGGCGGGGCGGACTGAGGCGCGCCCCTGGCGTCACGCCCCGGGCGCCGGGACCTGCGCGAGCGGCAGGCCGGAGAGGGTGAGCCGGGGCTTGGGCGCGTCGGTGCGGCCGGTGCGCGGCGGGCGGCTGCCCGCCCGGTACTGCGGCGGCCAGACCACGCCCGGGCCCTCGTAGCCCTGCTCGGCGGCCGCGTGCAGCGTCCAGTGCGGGTCGTACAGGTGCGGGCGGGCCAGCGCGCACAGGTCCGCGCGTCCGGCGAGGATCAGGGAGTTGACGTCGTCCCAGGAGGAGATCGCGCCGACCGCGATCACCGGGACGCGGGCCTCGTTGCGCACCCGGTCGGCGAACGGCGTCTGGTAGGAACGGCCGAACTCCGGTTCCTCGTCGGCGACGACCTGACCGGTGGACACGTCGATCGCGTCGGCCCCGTGCTCGGCGAAGGCACGGGCGACGGCGACCGCCTCCTGTGCCGTCGTGCCGCCCTCCGCCCAGTCGGTCGCGGAGATCCGCACGGTCATCGGCCGGTCCTCCGGCCACACCGCCCGCACCGCGTCGAACACCTCCAGCGGGAAGCGCAGCCGCTTCTCCAGCGAACCGCCGTAGGCGTCGGTGCGCCGGTTGGTCAGCGGCGACAGGAAGCCGGACAGCAGGTAGCCGTGCGCGCAGTGCAGTTCGAGCAGGTCGAATCCGGCCCGCGCGGCACGCACCGCGGCGGCCGCGAACTGCTCGCGCAGGTCGGTGAGGTGCGCGCGGGACAGTTCACGGGGTGTCTGGCTGCCCGGCTTGTACGGCAGCGGGGAGGCGGCGACGAGGGGCCAGTTGCCGTCGTCCAGCGGCTCGTCCATGCCCTCCCACATCCGCTTGGTCGAGCCCTTGCGGCCGCTGTGGCCGAGCTGGACACCGATGGCCGTGCCGGGCGCGCGGGTGTGCACGAAGTCGGTGATCCGCCGCCACGCCTCCGCCTGCCGTCCGCTCCACAGGCCGGCGCAGCCGGGGGTGATGCGGCCCTCCGGGCCGACGCACACCATCTCGGTCATCACCAGCCCCGCGCCGCCCAGCGCGCGGGCGCCGAGGTGGACGAGGTGGAAGTCGCCGGGCAGGCCGTCGGCCGCCGAGTACATGTCCATCGGCGAGACCACCACGCGGTTGCGCAGGGTGAGTCCGCGCAGCCGGAACGGGGTGAACATCGGGGGCGTCCCCGGCGGGCAGCCGAACTCGCGCTCCACGGCCTCGGTGAACCGGGCGTCGCGCAGCCGCAGGTTGTCGTGGGTGACCCGGCGGCTGCGGGTGAGCAGGTTGAAGGCGAACCGGCGGGGCGGCTGGTGCAGATAGAGGGCGAGGTTCTCGAACCACTCCAGGCTGGCGCGGGCCGCGCGCTGGGTGGAGGCGACGACCGGCCGCCGTTCCGTCTCGTAGGCGTGGAGGGCGTCGGTGAGCGTGGGCCGCTCGCTCAGGCAGGCCGCGAGGGCGAGCGCGTCCTCCACGGCGAGCTTGGTGCCGGAGCCGATGGAGAAGTGGGCGGTGTGGGCGGCGTCGCCGAGCAGCACGACGTTGCCGTGCGACCAGCGTTCGTTGACGACCGTGCGGAAGGTGGTCCAGGCGGAGTTGTGGGAGCGCAGGGGGCGGCCGCCGAGCGCGTCGGCGAAGATCTTGGCGCAGCGTCCGACGGACTCGGTCCCGTCGGCCTCGTCGAACCCTGCGGCCCGCCACACCTCTTCGCGCATCTCCACGATCACGGTGGAGGCGTCGGCGGAGAAGGGGTAGCCGTGGAGCTGCATCACGCCGTGTTCGGTCTCGGCGATCTCGAAGCGGAAGGCGTCGAAGGGGAAGTCGGCGGCCAGCCAGATGTAGCGGCAGCGGTGTTCGGTGATCCGGGGCCGGAACGCGTCCGCGAAGGCCGTGCGCGTGGTGCTGTGCACGCCGTCGGCGGCGATCACCAGGTCGTGGGTCTGTGCGAGGCGGGCCGGGTCGGGGGCCTCTTCGCGGAAGCGGAGTGCGACGCCGAGGGAGCGGCAGCGGTCGTGCAGGATCTCCAGCAGGCGGCGCCGGCCGAGGGCGGCGAAGCCGTGTCCTCCGGAGGTGTGGCGGGCGCCCCGGTGGACGATGTCGATGTCGTCCCAGCGGACGAATTCCGCCTGGAGGGCGGAGTGGACCTCCGGATCCGCGTGTTCGATGCCGCCGAGGGTCTCGTCGGAGAGGACCACTCCGAAGCCGAAGGTGTCGTCCGGGGCGTTGCGTTCCCAGACGGTGACGTCCCGGTCCGGCTGGAGCCGTTTCAGGAGGGCGGCGGCGTAGAGGCCTCCTGGGCCTCCTCCTACGACCGCCACGCGCAGGGGGCGGTGCGCGGTGTTCGGCGGGTGCGGGTCCGTCGTGGTCGCTCGTGCGGTTCCCCGCGCCCCTGAGGGGGTCGTCAGCATCGGGGTCACCTCCCCCGCCACTTCGGAGGGCGCTTCTGCGTGAAGGCCGCGTGGAACTCGGCGTAGTCCTCGCCGGTCATCAGGAGGGCCTGGGTGGACGCGTCCAGTTCGACCGCCGCCGCGAGCGGCATGTCCAGTTCGGCCGTGAGCAGGGCCTTGGTCCGGGCGTGGGCCAGGGCGGGGCCGTCGGCGAGGCGGCGGGCCAGCTCGCGGGCCGCCGGGTCCGCGCCGCCCTCCTCGGCGAGCGCGCTGACCAGGCCGATCCGCTCGGCCTCCGGGGCGTGCACCGGCTCGCCCAGCATCAGCAGGCGGGTGGCGTGGCCCAGGCCGACGACCCGGGGCAGCAGGTAGGCCGCGCCCATGTCGCCGCCGGACAGGCCGACCCGGGTGAACAGGAAGGCGAAGCGGGCGGTGGGGTCGGCGACCCGGAAGTCCGCGGCCAGGGCGAGGACCGCGCCCGCGCCCGCCGCCACCCCGTGCACCGCGGCGATCACCGGGAACGGGCACTCCCGCAGCGCCCGCACGACCTGGCCGGTCATCCGGTTGAAGTCGAGGAGCTGGGCGGTGTCCATGGAGAGGGTCGCGCCGATGATCTCGTCGACGTCGCCGCCGGAGCAGAAGCCGCGGCCCTCGCCGCCCAGCACCAGGGCGCGGACGGCCCGCTCCCGGGACAGCTCGGCGAGCAGGTCGCGCAGGTCGGCGTAGGCGCCGAAGGTGAGCGCGTTCAGCTTGTCGGGGCGGGCGAGGGTGACGTGGGCGACGCCGTCGGCGAGCTCGACGCGCAGATGCTCCCAGCGCGCGGTGCGGGCGGCGGAGCCGGTGAAGGGACTCATGAGGGCGGCCTCCTCGGGCGGGCACTGCGCGGCTCAGTGAGGTCTGCTCCTCGAAGTTATCACCGGTTGGTGACTGTCGTCATGAGTGCGCGATACGCCGCTCGGGCGCCGTCACGCGCGTCACGGGCCCTCGACGCGCCGGTGACGGGACGGACGGGCGGGCGGGCGATGCGGCGCGCCCGCGCGGACAGGCCGCGGACGCCGGGGCGCGGCGGGGCTCCGGCGCCACCCCCTCCCGGGGGCGGGGCCGGGCGACGCGCGCCGTACCATGGGCACGCGAACACGGAGCGCCCGCTCCATGAACGGAACCACTGTGCACGAACCCCCCGCCCCCGCCTCCTGGCGCGTCGCGCTGCCGCACACGACCGCGGCCGTGCCCGTCGCGCGTGCCCTGGTGCGCACCGCGCTGGCCGAGCGGGAGCACTCCGCCGACTGCGACACGGCGGAGCTGCTGACGGCGGAGCTGGTGGCGAACGCCGTGGAGCACACCTCCGGCGCCACCCCGATCGAGCTGGTCCTGCGGCTGCTGCCGAGCGGCTTCCAGGTGGAGGTGCACGACGCGGACCCGGAGCCGCCCGGCGACCTCACCCGCCCCGACCTGGAGCTGCCCGACCCGTGGCAGGAGCACGGGCGCGGGCTGCTGCTGATCCGCACGCTCAGCTCGTCGTGCGGGCACCGCCCCACCGAGTCCGGCAAGGCGGTGTGGTTCCGGCTGCCCGGGCAGCGGCGCCCGGTCTGACGCGGACCCTCAGGCGAGGGTGGCGACCAGGACCGCCTTGATGGTGTGCATGCGGTTCTCGGCCTCGTCGAAGACCAGCGAGTGCGGCGACTCGAACACCTCGTCGGTCACCTCCAGCGACTCCAGGCCGTGCGCCTCGTACACGTCCCGCCCGACCGCGGTGCCCAGGTCGTGGAAGGCCGGCAGGCAGTGCAGGAAGCCGACGTCCGGGTTGCCGGTGGCGCGCAGCACGTCCATGGTCACCGCGTACGGCGCGAGGGCGGCGATCCGCTCGCCCCAGACCTCCTTGGGCTCCCCCATGGACACCCACACGTCGGTGGCGACGAAGTCGGCGCCCGCCACGCCCTCGGCGATCTCCTCGGTGAGGGTGATCCGGGCCCCGCCGACGGCGGCCAGCTCGCGGGCGCGGTCGACGACCTCCTGCGCGGGCCAGTACGTCTTGGGGGCGACGATGCGCACGTCCATGCCCAGCAGGGCCGCGGTGACCAGGTAGGAGTTGCCCATGTTGAAGCGGGCGTCACCGAGGTAGGCGAAGGCGATCTCGGTGAGCGGCTTGTCGCTGTGCTCGGTCATGGTGAGCACGTCGGCGAGCATCTGGGTGGGGTGCCAGTCGTCGGTGAGCCCGTTGTAGACGGGCACGCCCGCGTACGCGGCCAGCTCCTCGACCTTGGCCTGGCTGTCGCCCCGGTACTCGATCCCGTCGTACATCCGGCCCAGCACGCGGGCGGTGTCCTTCACCGACTCCTTGTGGCCCATCTGCGAGCCGGAGGGGTCGAGGTACGTCGTCGAGGCCCCCTGGTCGGCGGCGGCGACCTCGAAGGCGCAGCGGGTGCGGGTCGAGGTCTTCTCGAAGATCAGCGCGATGTTCTTCCCGCGCAGGTACGGCGTCTCGGTCCCGGCCCGCTTGGCGGCCTTCAGCTCCGCGGCCAGCTCCAGCAGGCCGCGGAACTCCTCCGCGGTGAAGTCGGCCTCCTTGAGGAAGTGACGGCCGGCGAGGGGGGTCGGGACTGTCGCCATGGGGCGCTCCAGGACTGGGGGACACGAACCATGGAAGTCTATACGATGAGCCGTAATTCTATACAGTGCCCCTCATACGGCGTCCCGCTCGACCGGGCAGCTCATGCAGCGCGGTCCGCCCCGGCCCCGGCCCAGCTCGCTGCCCGGGATCTCTATCACCTCGATGCCCTGTTTCCGCAGGTGGGTGTTTGTGGTGACGTTCCGCTCGTAGGCGACGACCACGCCCGGCTCGACGGCGAGCACGTTGCAGCCGTCGTCCCACTGCTCCCGCTCGGCCGCGTGCACGTCCTGGGTCGCGGTGAGCACCCGGATCTCGCTCAGGCCGAGCGCGGCGGCGATCGCCCGGTGCATGTGCTCCGGCGGATGGTCGGTGACCTTCAGCTCCTTCTCGTCGACGCCCGGCTCGATGGTGTACGAGCGGAGCATGCCGAGGCCCGCGTACTGGGTGAAGGTGTCGCCGTCGACCATGGTCATCACGGTGTCGAGATGCATCAGGGCGCGTCTCTTCGGCATGTCGAGGGCGACGATGGTGCGCGCCGAGCCCGCCGCGAACAGCTTGTGCGCGAGCATCTCCACGGCCTGCGGGGTGGTCCGCTCGCTCATCCCGATCAGCACCGCGCCGTTGCCGATCACCAGCACGTCCCCGCCCTCGATGGTGGACGGGTAGTCGGCCTGCCCCTCGGACCAGAGGGGGAAGGACGCGTCCCGGAACAGCGGGTGGTGCCGGTAGATCGCCTCGAAGTGCACGGTCTCGCGCTGCCGGGCCGGCCACCGCATGGCGTTGATGGCGACGCCGTCGTAGATCCAGGCGGAGGTGTCGCGGGTGAAGAGGTGGTTGGGCAGCGGGCGGAGCAGGAAGTCGTCCAGCTCCATCACGTGGAAGCGCACGGAGACCGGCTCGGCGTGGGAGTCGAGGAACTCCCGCTTGGTCATCCCGCCGACCAGCGCCTCGGCCAGCTCCCGCGCGGGCAGCGCCTCGAACGCGGCGCGCAGGTGGTCGGTGGCCAGCGGGCCGTACTCCTTCTCGTCGAAGACCCGGTCCAGCACGAGCGCGCGCGCCTCGGGCAGCTCCAGCGTCTCGGTGAGCAGGTCGCCGAAGAGGTGGACGGCGACGCCCCGGTCGCGCAGCACGTCCGCGAAGCCGTCGTGCTCCGCGCGCGCTCGGCGCACCCAGAGCACGTCGTCGAAGAGCAGTGCGTCCTTGTTGCTCGGGGTGAGCCTTTTGAGCTCGAGATCGGGCCGGTGCAGGATGACGCGGCGCAGCCGCCCGACCTCGGAGTCGACGTGGTAGGTCATGCCTTCCATCCTGACCGCCCCGGCCCGGGTTCATCCCTGCCCCCGCCGAATCCCGTCCGCCGCGCGCGGGACCGCGGCGGGGGCGGAGGGTCACGCCTCCGTCCCCGCCCGCCTCACAGACGCGGGTCGACCGGCTCCGACTCCAGGGCGAGCACCGCGAACACCGGCTCGTGGACCCGCCACAGCGGCTCCCCGTCCGCGAGCCGGTCCAGGGCCTCCAGGCCGAGGGCGTACTCGCGCAGGGCGAGGGACTGCTTGTGGCCGAGGAAGCGGGACCGCAGCCGCGCCAGGTTCTCCGGGCGGGTGTAATCGGGACCGTAGATGATCCGCAGGTACTCCCGGCCGCGGCACTTGATGCCCGGCTGCACCAGGCGTCCGGCGCCGTCGCGGGCCAGGGCGTCGACCGGCTTGACGACCATGCCCTCGCCGCCGCGTCCGGTCATCTCCAGCCACCAGTCCACACCGACCCGCACCGACTCGGGGTCGCCGGTGTCGACGTGGAGCCGGCGGGTGGTCCGCAGCAGTCCCGTGGCGTCGTGCTCGACCATGCGGTCGATCAGGGCGAGCTGCCGGTCGTGCGGCAGCGCGGCCAGGCTGCGGCCCTGGACGGCGAGGATCTGGAACGGCGCGAGACGCACGCCGTCCAGCCCGTCGGTGGTCCAGCAGTAGCGGCGGTACGCGTCGGTGAACCCGGCCGCCGCACCGGCGCGCTCGCGCTGGCGGGTCAGCAGCTCCCCCACGTCGACACCGCGCGCCGCGGCCCCCTCCAGCGCCGCGAGCGCGGCCGGGAGGACCGCGCCGGCCGCGGCGCCGACCGCCGCGTACTGGGTGCGCAGCAGCCCGGACGCCTTCAGCGACCACGGCATCAGCTCGGCGTCCAGCAGCAGCCAGTCGACCGCGCCGGAGGCGCTGTCGGATCCCGCGAGCTCTTCCCACAGCCCGGCCTCGGTGACCGCTGTGCGCAGCCGACCGAGGATCTCCTCGGTGACGGCCGCGTCGTCGAAGAACGGCCGGCCGGTACGGGTGTACAGCGAGCCCGTCTCACCCCCGGCGGCGCCGAACCGCCGGGCTGCCACGTCCGCGTCACGGCACACCAGGGCGACCGCGCGCGACCCCATGTGCTTCTCCTCGCACACCACCCGGGCCACGCCGTCCTGCGCGTAGCGGGCGAAGGCCTCGACCGGGTGCTCCAGGTAGCCGTCGAGCCGCGAGGTGGCGGTGGGCGCCATGGTCGGCGGGAGGTACGGCAGCAGCCGGGGGTCGAGCGCGAACCGGCTCATCACCTCCAGCGCCGCCGCCGCGTTCTCCTCGCGCACGGACACCCGGCCCATGTACCGGGTCTCCACGACCCGCCGGCCCTGCACGTCCGCCAGGTCCAGCGGGCGCCCCTCGTGCCCGCCGGGCGCCTCGGCGCGCAGCGGCCGGGCCGGCTCGTACCAGACCCGCTCGGCGGGCACGTCCACGAGTTCGCGCTCCGGCCAGCGCAGCGCGGTGAGCCTGCCGCCGAACACCGCGCCCGTGTCCAGGCAGATGGTGTTGTTGAGCCAGGTCGCCTCGGGGACGGGCGTGTGGCCGTAGACGACGGCGGCCCGGCCGCGGTAGTCCTCGGCCCACGGGTAGCGCACGGGCAGCCCGAACTCGTCGGTCTCGCCGGTGGTGTCGCCGTACAGGGCGTGGCTGCGGACCCGGCCGGAGGTGCGGCCGTGGTACTTCTCCGGCAGACCGGCGTGGCAGACCACCAGCCGGCCGCCGTCGAGGACGTAGTGGCTGACCAGACCGTCGACGAACTCCCGCACCTCGGCGCGGAACTCCTCGCTCTCGCCCGCCATCTGCTCGACGGTCTCGGCGAGTCCGTGGGTGTGCCGGACGCTGCGGCCCTTGAGGTAGCGGCCGAACTTGTTCTCGTGGTTGCCGGGCACGCACAGGGCGTTGCCCGACTTCACCATCGCCATCACACGGCGCAGCACCCCGGGGCTGTCGGGGCCGCGGTCGACGAGGTCGCCGACGAACACGGCGGTGCGGCCCTCCGGGTGGACGCCGTCGACGTAGCCCAGCTTGCCGAGCAGCGCCTCCAGCTCGGAGGAGCAGCCGTGGACGTCGCCGACGATGTCGAACGGTCCGGTGAGGTGGGTGAGGTCGTTGAACCGCCTCTCGGTGACGACGGTGGCGTGCTCGACCTCCTCCACGCCGCGCAGCACATGCACCTTGCGGAACCCCTCGCGCTCCAGGTGGCGCAGACTCCGCCGGAGTTCGCGGGTGTGGCGGCGGATGACCCGGCGGGGCATGCCGGCGCGGTCGGCGCGGGCCGCGTTGCGCTCGGCGCACACCTCCTCGGGCACGTCCAGGACGATGGCGATGGGCAGCACGTCGTGCCGCTTGGCCAGGTCGATCAGCAGGCGCCGGGCGTCCTGCTGCACGCTGGTGGCGTCGACCACGGTGCGGCGGCCGGCCGCGAGGCGCTTGCCGGCGATGTAGTGCAGCACGTCGAAGGCGTCGCGGGAGGCGCTCTGGTCGTTCTCGTCGTCGGCGACCAGCCCCCGGCAGAAGTCGGAGGAGATGACCTCCGTCGGCTTGAAGTGGCGGCGCGCGAAGGTGGACTTGCCCGAGCCGGAGGCGCCGATCAGCACGACCAGGGACAGGTCGGTGACCGGCAGGGCGCGGCCCTGTGCGGTGGTGGTGCCGGTGGTGGTCATGCGGCCTTCGCCTCCGTCGGTGTGCCGAGCCGGAACACGGCCATCTGGGTGGGCGGGCCGACCTCGGGGTCGTCCGGCCCGACGGGCAGGAACTCCACGTCGTAGCCGTGGCGTCCGGCGACGGTCCGGGCCCAGCCGCGGAACTCCTCGCGGGTCCACTCGAAGCGGTGGTCGCCGTGCCGGACGTGCCCGGCCGGCAGGCTCTCCCAGCGCACGTTGTACTCGGCGTTCGGGGTGGTGACGCACACCGTCCGGGGGCGGGCGGCGCCGAACACCGCGTACTCCAGGGCGGGCAGCCGGGGCGGGTCGAGGTGCTCGATCACCTCGCTGAGCACGGCCGCGTCGTAGCCGGCCAGCCGCCGGTCGGTGTAGGCGAGGGAGCCCTGCAGCAGGGTCACGCGGGACGCCTGCCGCTCCCCCATGCGGTCCAGCTTGAGCCGTCGGGAGGCGAGGGTGAGCGCCCGCATCGACACGTCGACGCCGACGATCTCGGTGAACGCCGGGTCCTTCAGCAGCGCCTGCACCAACTGGCCCTGACCGCAGCCGAGGTCGAGCACCCGGGTCGCGCCGGACGCGCGCAGCACGGCGAGGATCGCCTCGCGGCGCCGCACGGCGAGCGGGGTGGGCCTCTCCTCGTCCTCGGTCTCCGGCTCGACGGCGTTGTCGAGGTCCTCGACCTCGCTGTCGTCCGCCTCGGCCAGCCGGATCAGCTCCAGGCGCTCCTTCGCCTGCCGGGTCAGCGACCAGCGGTGGGACAGGTAGCGGCGGGTGATCAGCTCCCGCTCGGGGTGGCCGGCCAGCCAGCCGTCACCGGCGCGCAGCAGCTTGTCGACCTCGTCGGAGGAGACCCAGTAGTGCTTGGCGTCGTCGAGGACCGGGAGCAGCACGTAGAGGTGGCGCAGGGCCTCGGCGAGGGTGAGGGCCGCGGCCTCCAGGGTCAGGCGCAGGTAGCGCGAGTCGCCCCACTCCGGGAACTCGGTGTCCAGCGGCACGGGCTCCGCGGCGACCGTCCAGCCGAGCGGCTCGAAGAGGCGGCGGACCAGGCCGGCGCCGCCGCGCGCGGGCAGCGCGGGCACCTCGACGCGCAGCGGCAGCGGGGTGCCCGGCAGCTCCGGGCGGGCGGCGCACACGCCGCGCATGGCGGTGGAGAAGACCGAGCCGAGGGCGACGGCGAGCAGCGAGGAGGCCGCGTACGGGCGGTCGTTGACGTACTGCGCGAGGGCGGCGTCGGGCGCGCCGCCGCGGCCCTTGCCCTTGCCGCGCCGGACCAGTGCCACCGCGTCGACCTCCAGCAGCAGCGCCGCCGTGCAGCGTTCGGCGTCCGCCTCGGGGTAGAGCACGTGCGCCGTGCCGTACGACGTGGAGAACGCCTGCGCCTTCTCGGGATGCTTGTGCAACAGATGACCGAGGTCGGTCGCCGGGCGCTGCGCGGAGCCGGTGGCACTGATCGTCAGGAACACGGAGTCACACCTCGAGACACCTTCTGAGCTGCGGGTACACACCGGGATCCCGGTGTCGGCCCAACGTACAGCGAAGGTCTCGCGGTGGTCCCTGGATTTTTCGCGCCGGAGGCGGGCGCGGACGCGGGGCCGCCCCGGTGGGGGCGGCCCCGCTCCGAGCCGGGTCAGGACAGCTGGGACTGGACCTCGGAGGAGATCAGCTCCAGGTGGTCCAGGTCGGCCAGGTCGAGCACCTGGAGGTAGACGCGGCGGGAGCCGATCTCGGCGTAGCGGCCGATCTTGTCGACGACCTCGGCCGGGGAGCCCGCCAGGCCGTTCGCCTTGAGCTCGTCGACCTCGCGGCCGATCGCGGCGGCACGGCGGGCCACCTCCTGGTCGTCGCGGCCGACGCAGACGACGAGGGCGTTGGAGCAGACGAGGTCGCCGGGGTCGCGGCCGGCCTCACGGGCGGCGTTCCGGACGCGGTCGAACTGGGCCGCGGAGTCCTCGACGGACGCGAAGGGGATGTTGAACTCGTCCGCGTAGCGGGCCGCGAGGCGCGGGGTGCGCTTGGCGCCGTGGCCGCCGATCAGCACGGGCACCTTGGACTGGGCGGGCTTGGGCAGCGCGGGCGACTTGGTGAGGTCGTAGTAGGTGCCGTGGAAGTCGAAGGTCTTGCCGGTCTCGGTGGCCCACAGACCGGTGACGATCTCCAGCTGCTCCTCGAGGCGGGCGAACTTCTCCTTGGGGAAGGGGATGCCGTACGCCTTGTGCTCCTCCTCGAACCAGCCCGCGCCGAGGCCCAGTTCGACCCGGCCGCCGGACATCTGGTCGACCTGGGCGACCTGGATGGCGAGCACGCCGGGGAGCCGGAAGGTGCCCGCCGTCATCAGCGTGCCGAGGCGGATGCGCTTGGTCTCGCGGGCGAGTCCGGCGAGGGTGATCCAGGCGTCGGTGGGACCGGGCAGTCCGTCCGCGGAGCCCATGCTCAGGTAGTGGTCGGAGCGGAAGAAGGCGTCGAAGCCGAGGTCCTCGGTGGCCTTGGCGACGGTGAGCAAGGTGTCGTAGGTGGCCCCCTGCTGGGGCTCGGTGAAGATGCGAAGATCCATGTCTCCATCCTGCACGCCTTCGGGCGCGGGAGCGCGCGGGGGCCACCGGCGTGCCTCGCCGCACGTCGGTGGTGCGGCCGGTCGTGGCCGGGGGTGAGGAAGATCGTCGGCTCGTTCGGAGCCAGGGCGTCCGGCTCCCGCGCCGGCCGCCGTGCCGAGCGGGGCGGTGCCGGGACGGAGGGGCGCACGAGCCGCTGAGCGTCCGGGCGGGGTCGCCGGAGGGATCGGCGAGGCGGGTGGGGGCGCGTGTCAGCCGGCCTCCCGCTGCGGTGCCGCCGCCTCCCGCTCCGCCAGCTTGCGGAGCATGTCGCGGACACGGTCCCGCGCCTCGTCCGCCGCGTCGATGGCCTCGACACAGCTCCAGTACGTCGCCTCCTCGTCGGCGGCGCAGGCGATGCCGACCAGGGCGATGCCGACGTCGCCGAGCAGACCGCCGAGGTGCGTCAGGCACGGGCGGGTGTCCCCCAGCTCGGTGAGCCGGGCCGCGCGCAGTTCGCCGGGGCCGAGCGGCGGCCGGTCCAGGACGCCGCAGCCCCGGTCGGCCAGATCGGCCAGTCCCCGGGCCGCGTCACGCAGCCGGGGCGGTCCGGCGAGGGCCAGGCGGCTCCCTATCGCCTGGGCCAGCGCCTGCGCCTGCCACACCTCGGTCAGCAGCTCCGGCACACCGCCGCCGGCGGCCAGGGCCCTTCTGCTCGTCACGATGAGCCGCACAGCGTCCATGCGCTGCCCCCGTCCGTCCGACGCGCTGCCCACGCGTCCGCATCCGCTGAACTCCCTTGTTCACTACCCAGAGTGAAGCTCTGTGAGACAAAAGGCCAGAGGAAGTCCGAAATCTGTGGACACCAATTCGACTCAGGCCGGGTTTTCGAACACGGAGCGTGACAACGGAAGGAGTTACTCCTGGGCGCGCGGCGGAGCGGCGGGCCGCTCCGGCCCGGGCGCCGGGAACCTGTGCTCGTTCCGGTCGATCTTCTCGGCCAGGGCGGCCAGCGGATCGACGCCGAGGACCTCGCAGAACTGCAGGAGGTAGGCGAGCACATCGGCCACCTCGTCAGTGACGCGGTGCGCGGTGTCCGGGTCGTCCATCACACGGGCGGACTCCTCCGGGGTCAGCCACTGGAAGATCTCCTGGAGTTCGGCCGCCTCCACGCTCAGCGCGGCGACCAGGTTCTTCGGCGTGTGGTACGGCTGCCAGTCCCGCGCGGCGGCGAACGCGGCGAGGCGGCGCCGGAGCGCGGGCAGGTCGTCGGACGGCCGGGCCGCGTCGTCGTGCGGATCAGTCACGCCTCAGGTGTACCACGGTCGCCCCGGGCACCCCGGCGGCCCAGGTGGCGTCGCTCAGCGCACCGGCCAGGCGGATGTGCCCGCGCTCGCACATCCGCGCCGCCAGCGCCAGCAGGGCCGCGCGCTGGGCCGGGTCGAGCGACCGGTCCAGGTTGTCGGCGAGGACGGTGAGGCACTGCAGGGCGGCCGGCACCTCGCCCGGTACGTCGGCCTCCAGCACGCCGGGTCCGGTGAGCAGCACCAGCGCGAGGGCGATGTAGCGCAGTTCGCCGTCGCCGAGCCGCCGCAGCTCGGTGCGGACGCCGTCGCCCCGGCCCAGCACGGCGCGCACCAGGCGGCCGGCGTCGCACGGCTCGGCGAGGAGGTCGGCGACGGGTCCGGCGCAGCCGACGCGTACCGCGTCCACCAGGAGCGCGTGACGGCGGGTGCATTCGGAGCGGGTGCGCCCCAGCACGTCGGGGAGGTTGTCGCAGCCGCCGAGCAGCCGGCCGGTGCCCGCCGGGACGGGGTCGCGCATCCGCTCGGGGCGGGGGTCGCAGGGGAAGACGGAGCGCAGCGCCACCAGCATCTGTTCGGCCGCGGCCAGCACCCGGAGCTGACCGGCGGTCGTACCGGCCACGCGCAGCGGCAGCAGCGCGGTGCCGAGGCGGTCGTCGGGGAGGGGCGCGCGGGTGACGGCGGTGGCGCCCGCCGTGTGCCAGGCGGCCTGCACGGCGCGCCGGCGGGGGTCGCGCAGCGCGGTCTCCAGCAGGACCAGGCCGTCCGCGGACAACCGCTCCCCCACGATGCGCAGTTCGGGTTCCGCCTGGACGGCGACCTCCAGGCGGACCGGTCCTTCGGGTCCGTCGGCGGTGCAGCCGATGCGGAAGCCGCGGCGGCGCTGGGCGTCGGGCCGGGCCCGCTCCGGGACGCAGGCCGACGGGTCCGGGAACACCTCGCCCAGTCCGGCCCCGCCGCCGAGCCGGGCGAGCGCCTCGTACGCGCGCAGCACGGTGGTCTTGCCGCTGCCGCTGGACCCGGCGAACAGCGTGAGGTCGCCCAGGCGGAACGTGGTGCCGCGGTGCCCGGCGAAGGCGGAGAGCAGCAGCTCGGTGACCCGTGGCAGCCCGGGCCGCCGCGCCCGCACGGCGTCCACGGGAGCGCGCGTGAGCGGTTCGACGGGCTGCGGGGGTGTGGTCGCGACCGGCTGGGGCGGGGGCGGCGGGGTCATGCGCCGGACGCTAAACGCTCCCCGCCCCGCCGAACCGTTTCGCCACCGGTCCCTTCCCGCGAACGGACGGCACACGTCCGTCGCGCGCCCCGCACCCTCGCGCCGCACGCGCCCCGCACCGGGCGCACACCCCGCGCGCCCTACGCCCCCGGCGCCCCCACGCCCTCCATCAACCCCGTGACCTCCATGCCCTCCGGCGTGAGGAGGAAGACGTTGCGGTCCACGCGGTGCATTCCGCTGGCGAGGCCGAAGACGACGCCCGTGCTGAAGTCGAGGACGCGCTTGGCGACGTCCGGTTCCGCGCTGGTCAGGTCCAGCAGGACGGGTATGCCGGACATCAGGGTCTCGGCGACCTCGCGGGCGTCCGCGAAGACGTTCACGCGGAGGACGACGAAACGGCGCCGTGCCTCCGTGGGGGCCTCCGGCCTGGCGCGGTGGCCGACCGAGGACGGCCACGCGTCGCGGCCTCGCAGCGGCACGACCTGGGCGAGCCCCTCCCACTGTTCGTCGGTGACATCGTGGCTGCTCACCGGCATGCTCCGTCCCCTGTCGCGCTGGCTGTCTGCATCAGCCAATTCTTACCCATGGTCACCCGTTCGGCCCAATAACGACACGCTCCGCCATCGTTCGTCCCGCAACAACCCGGTGCCGAACGGACGTTGACCTTGCCGCCGAAGACGGCTTGCATGGACGCATGGCTGGTGAGACGGAGGGCGGGACGGGCCCGGTGCTGGGTTTCGGGACCCAGGAGGACTGGGAGGCGTGGCTGGAGGAACATCAAGGCGACGTCCGGGGCGTATGGCTGAAGATCCCGCGGAAGGGATCGGGGCTCCCCGGCATCGACTACGCCACCGCCCTGGAGTCCGCCCTCTGCTTCGGCTGGATCGACGGGCACAAGAAGAGCCTGGACGAGACGCACTGGATCCAGCGCTTCACCCCGCGCCGCCCGCGCAGCAGGTGGTCCGCCGTCAACCGGCAGAAGGCGCTCGACCTGATCGAGCAGGGCCGCATGCGGCCGGCCGGCCTGCGGGAGGTGGAGAAGGCGCGGGCGGACGGCCGCTGGGAGGCCGCCTACGCGAGTCAGCGCACCGCGACCGTCCCCGACGACCTGCGCGCCGCCCTGGCCGCGGCGCCCGCCGCGGCCAGGGAGTTCTTCGAGGCGCTGGACAGCCGCAACCGCTACGCGATCCTGCACCGGATCGAGGAGGCGAAGCGGGCGCGGACGCGGGCGGCGCGGATCGAGAAGTTCGTGGCCATGCTGGCCGAGGGGGAGAAGCTGTACCCGTGAGGACCCAGGGGTGTCCGCCCCCTCCGGCCCCTTCCCGTCCCGGCCCCGGGGCTTCCGCCCCGGACCCCGCTCCTCGGACGCCGGAGGGGCTGTGTGCAGCCCGTCCGGCGTCCGAGGACGAGACCGGCCCGGGCCGGCAGGGGGCCCGGGGGCGCGGCCCCCGGGGGACGGTGGACGGTCAGCCCGCCAGGACCGCTTCCGCCGCGGCCACCCCGCAGACGCGGGCCGCCCCGTGGGTGGCGATGTGCAGGGCGCCGCGCGGCGCGGACTGCGGTATGCCCATCTCCACGACCACGGTGTCCGGCCCGGCGACGATCAGCGTGTCCAGGGCCGCGCCCATCCACGGGTGCCGGTGCTCGTCGCGGACCACGGCGACGACCCGCCGGCCGTTCGCCGCGCGGAGCGCCTCGGCGCCGGCGTCGGGGCCGCTGAAGTGGCCGGTGACGGTGCCCGGGAGCAGCCGCTCCAGCTCCGCGCCGACACCCCACGGGGTCTCGTCGCCCACCGCGATGTTCGGGGCGGGGCTGAACGTGGCGACGTAGACGGGCGCGGTGACCGGGGCGGAGCCGGCGGCGCGGGTGACGGTCACCGCGCGGCGGGCGGCGGTCAGCCCGATCTCCGGCGCGGGGTCGTCGGCGGCGTCGGGCGCGCGCCGCACGCCGGTCGTCCACGCGGCCAGCGACCTGACCCGGGCGGCGGCGTCGGCGAGCCGCTCCTCGGGCAGTTCGCCGGAGCGGACGGCGGCGACCAGGGCGTCCTGGAGCCGCTGCACCGTGCCCTCGTCGCTGAGTCCGCCGCCCACGCAGATCGCGTCGGCGCCGGCCGCGATGGCCAGCACGGCCCCGTGTTCGAGGCCGTAGGTGCCGGCGACGGCGCCCATCTCCATGCCGTCGGTGACGATGAGGCCGTCGTAGCCGAGTTCGTCGCGCAGCAGGCCGGTGAGGATGCGCGGGGAGAGGGTGGCGGGGAGGTCGGGGTCGAGCACGGGCACCCGGATGTGGGCGGTCATGACGGCGCGGGTGCCGGCCTCGATGGCGGCGCGGAACGGCCGTAGTTCGCGCTCGTGCAGCGTGGCGGGGTCCAGGTCGATCTGCGGGAGCGCGTGGTGGGAGTCGACGCTGGTGTCGCCGTGGCCGGGGAAGTGCTTGGTGCAGGCGGCGACGCCGGTGGACTGCAGGCCCTCGACGTAGGCGGCGGTGTGCCGGGCGACCAGGGCCGGCTCGTGGCCGAAGGAGCGGACGCCGATCACCGGGTTGTCGGGGTTGGCGTTGACGTCGGCCGAGGGCGCCCAGTTGAGGTTGACGCCGCACGCGGCGAGCCGGCGGCCCAGTTCGCGGGCCACCCGCCGGGTGAGGGCGGGGTCGTCGACGGCGCCGAGGGCGTGGTTGCCGGGGAACGAGGAGCCGGTGCGGACCTCGAGGCGGGTGACGTCGCCGGCCTCCTCGTCGATGGCCACCAGCAGGTCGTCCCGTTCGGCCCGCAGCTGGGCGGTGAGGGCGGTGACCTGCTCGGGGTCGGCGACGTTGCGGCCGAACAGGGCGACGGAGACCAGGCCCTCGGCCAGCCTGCGCCGGACCCAGTCGGGCGCGGTGGTGCCGGTGAACCCCGGCTGCAGCACGGCGAGCGCGTCCCGGGTGAGGGTGCGGGCGCCGGTGGTGATGGTCGTCATCAGGTCGCGTTATCCCTTCACGGCGCCCGCGGTGAGACCGCTGACGGCCCGGCGCTGCAGGAAGACGAAGAGGATCAGGATCGGGACGGCGAACAGGGAGGAGGCGGCCATGGTCGCGCCCCAGTCGTCGCCGAACTGGGTCTGGAAGCTGGACAGCCACAGCGGCAGGGTCTGTGCGCCGCCGGACTCCTTGCTGAGCACCAGGACGAGCGGGAACTCGTTCCAGGCGGTGATGAAGCCGAACATGGAGGTGGACATCAGACCCGGCGCGAGCAGCGGCAGGATGACCCGGCGGAAGGCCTGGGCGCGGGTGCAGCCGTCGACCATCGCCGACTCCTCCAGCTCCTTCGGCACGGCGGCGACGAAGCCGCGCAGCGTCAGGATGGTGAAGGGCAGGATCATCATCATGTAGAACGCGGTCAGCGGCACCAGGCTGTTCAGCATGGAGGCGTCGCGCACGATCATGTAGATCGCGATGACCATGACCTCCCAGGGCGCCATCTGGGCGAGCATGAAGCCCACGATGAAGCCGCGCCGTCCCCTGAACCGCATGCGGGCCAGGGCGAAGGAGCCGGCCAGCGCGATGATCAGCGAGAACAGCACGGCCAGACAGGTGACGGTCAGCGAGTTGCGGACGAACGTCCAGAAGTGGTCGGCGTCCGTGGCGGTCCCGAAGTGCTCGAACGTGATGTCCGTGGGGAACCACACCGGGTTCTCCGCGATGATGTCACCGGTCGGCTTCAGCGCCGTGGCGAACATCCAGTAGACGGGGAAGAGGCAGGCGGTGAACACGACGAGGGCCGTGGCGTTGGGCCAGACGCGGCCGAAGAGCGAGCGCTTCACAGCTCGTCCTCCTCTTGCTTGAGCACGATCCTGAGGTAGTACGCGGTCAGGCCGAGCATGATCAGGATGGTCAGCACCGCGATCGCCGCGCCCATGCCGTAGTGCTGGTTGCCGACGCCCTCGATGTAGGCGTAGACGGGCAGGATCTCGGTCAGCCGGTCGGGGCCGCCGCCGTTGAAGGTGAAGACCTGGACGAACGCCTTGAAGATCCAGATGATCTCCAGGAACGTCGTGGCGTAGAGGAACGGCCGCAGGAACGGCAGGGTGACGGTGGTGAAGCTGCGCCAGGCGCCGGCGCCGTCGAGCGCGGCGGCCTCGTACAGCTCGTTCGGGATGGTGGTGGTCGCCGCGTAGAGGTTGATCGCGACGAACGGCACGGACATCCAGACGATGAGCAGGGTGACGACGAAGAACGTCGACATCTGGCTGCTGGTCCAGCTGTAGTCGGCCATGGAGTGCCAGCCGAGCTTGTCCAGCACCCAGTTGACGACGCCGAAGCGCTGCGCGAACAGCCACTGGTAGACGGTGGTGGCGGCCACCACGGGCATGGCCCAGGCCAGCACCAGGCCGATCATCAGGGTGAACCGCATGCGCTTGCCGAGGCGGGCGAGCAGCAGACCGACCAGGGCGCCCAGCAGCATGGTGAGGGCGACGTTGACGGCCGTGAACAGGATGGAGCGGAGGGTGACCCGCCAGAAGTCCTCCCCGGTGAGGACCTCCTTGTAGTTGTCGATGCCGTTCCACTCGGTGACGTGCTGGATCAGCTGCGCCATGTTGAGGTTCTGGAACGACAGCAGCAGGTCCTTCAGCAGCGGCCAGCCGAGCAGCAGCACGGTGGCCGCGCAGGCGGGCAGCAGCAGGAGGTACGGGGCGAGCGCGCCGGCTCGCGACGCGGCTCTCGGTTGAGGAGCGCCGGGCGCGGTGTCACCCGGCTTGCGGACGTCCACCGGGCCGGAGGGCGGCCGTTCGGTCTGCACGGTCATGCTCGCGATCTCTCTTCTCGGCGTGCTCAACGCGGGGCGGGGACCGCCTGGCCGGCCGGTCCCCGCTCCGGTCGGAGCGCGTGCGCTGTTACTGCTGCTGCGCCAGGCGCTTGTTGAACTCGCCCTCGACCTGCTTCGCGGCGGCGGCCGGGGACTTGCCGTTCAGGACGGCGGTCAGGTAGGTCTTGATCGGGTTGGGGTCGTTCTCGACGGCGGCCCACTCGGGGATCAGCGGCGTGGTGCCGCCGACGGCGGCGGCCGGCGCGGCGGCCTCGGCGGGGGCGTTGCCCTTGAGGTTGCTCTGCAGCGACTCCTTGTTGGGGATGACGCCGTTGAGCTTGGCGAGCCGGCCCTCGTACTTGTCGGAGAGGGCGAGCCTCAGGAACTCCTTGGCGAGCTCCTGCTTCTGGCTGCCCGCGGCGACGGCGAGGTTGGAGCCGCCGAGGAAGACGCCCTCGGGCTTGTCGGCGGTGGCGCCGGGGATGGTGAAGTAGCCGATCTGCTTCTCGATGGCCGGGTTGGCCTCGATCGCGATGCCGGCCTCCCAGCCCATGCCGATGAAGGCGCCGACGTTGCCCTTGGCGAAGACCTCGCCCTGCTGCGGGGTGGCCTCGTCCTTGTCCTTGGGGGCCTTGGACAGGGCCTGGAACTTCTTGTAGGTCTCGGTGGCCGCGGCGACCTTGGGGTCGTCGAGGTTGGAGACGTACGTGTCGCCGTCCTTCTTGACCAGTTCGCCGCCCTCGCCGATGACCAGGCCGACGAAGTGGTACCAGTTCTGGCCGGGCAGGTAGATCGGCTCGGCGTCGGTCTTCTCACCGATGGTCTTGAGGGCGGCGTAGAACTCGTCGCGGGTCTTGGGGGTGTCCTTGAGGCCGGCGTCGGCCCAGACCTTCTTGTTGTAGAGGACGACGCGGTTGGCGAAGTACCAGGGGGCGGCGTACTGCTTGCCCTCGTAGACGGAGGACTCGTTGAGGGACTCGGTCCAGTCGGCGCCGATCTCCTCCTTGAGGTCGCCGAGGTCGGCGAGGCCGCCGGTCTTGGCGTAGGCGGGGGTCTGGGTGTTGCCGATCTCGAAGACGTCCGGAGGGTTCTCCTCGGAGAGGGCGGTGGTCAGCTTCTGCTGGATGCCGTTCCACTGCTGGACCTCGAACTTGATCTTCGCCTTGGTCTTCTTCTCGAACTCGGCGGCGAGGTCCTTCTGCCACTGGTCCGGTGAGGAGCCGTCCATGACCCACACGGTGAGCGTCTGCCCGGCGTAGCCGTCCGCGCCGGCCTTCTCGCCGCTGTCACCGCCGTCGTCGCCCCCGCACGCGGCGACCGAGAACAACATGCCCGCGACCCCGATCGCGGCTATCAGCTTGCGCTTCACGCGCCACCCCTCCTCAGGAATGCCTTGCACACCCACGCCCTCGCGGTGACCCTGACAACGGCGCAACAGCTCGGCGGGCTGGGACCCGGCTTCCGCTAAATGGTTTAGACCAGCAAGGGGAGCTTGGCCTAGACCTATGGTCGTGTCAAGGGTTGTCCGACTCACGGCTGGGTAACGGCAACGGCCCCTGGACGGGGCGGAGATGTCCACCCAAAGAGGGACGGGACGCAGGGTTGGACTAGACCAAAGTGAGAGCGCGCCGTTATAACGGGATCGCCGAGCGTGCGGCGCCGATCCCGGCGGTCCGCCGACGTGCACCGCGGCCGGCCGCTGCCGTCCGCGCGCCGGACACCGCAGCCGGAAGGCGGATATGAGCACGGACGTCAGCAGCGCCCAGCCCGGCACGGGGGCGCCGGGCCGCCGGCGGCGGGTGCCGAAGTACTACCGCATCAAGCAGCGGCTGCTGCAGATGACCGACGAGCGCGCACCGGGCTCCCCGATGCCGGCCGAGCGGATGCTCGCCGTCGAGTTCGGCACGTCCCGCACCACGATCCGCAAGGCGCTGCTGGAGCTGGTCAGCGAGGGGCGGCTCGACCGCTTCCAGGGCAAGGGCACGTTCGTGGCCCGCCCGAAGGTGTACCGGACGCTCCACCTCACCTCGTACACCGAGGACATGAGGGCGCAGGGCCTCAGCCCCGCCTCCCGGGTCCTGGACATCGGCCACGTCCCGGCCGGCGCGGAGCTGGCGGCGCTACTGGAGGTGGAGCCGGAGGACCGGGTGCTGCGCATCGAGCGGCTGCGGCTGGCCGGGGGCGAGCCGATGGCGATCGAGGCGACCCATCTCTCCGCCCGCCGCTTCCCCGGCCTGCGCCGCAACCTCTCCCGCTACACCTCCCTCTACACCACCCTCGCCGAGGTGTACGGGGTCCGTCCGGCGGAGGCCGACGAGACCATCGAGACCTCCCCGGCGACCCCGCGCGAGGCGAGCCTGCTGGGCACGGACGTGGGCCTGCCGATGCTGCTGCTGTCCCGCCACTCACGGGACGAGAACGGGACGCCGGTGGAGTGGGTGCGGTCGGTGTACCGGGGGTCCCGCTACAAGTTCACGGCCGTCCTGACGCGTCCGGCGCCCTGACGGGGGCGGGCCGGGCGGACGGCGTCGGCCGCGGCCGGCACGCCGCTCGGGCGCGGCCTTGTCGAGGTCGTGGGCGAAGTGCGCCGCGTCGTCGTTGTCGAAGAGGCCGGTGTCCCAGGTGCTCACACCCGTCTCCTCGGGTGCGGCTTCCGCGTCCCCGCGGGCGGCGCCGACAGCGCGGGCGCGCCGGGCGCCGGAGGCGGGACAGCCCGGCGGAACATCTCCTTCAGCCGTTGGATCTCGGACATCCGTGGAACGTGCACGAAAGCGTTCGACGGGGCGGTGGGCCGGATTCCGGTCCCGGGGCGGGGAGGGCGGGCGGAGGGCGGGAGGCGCTCGCGGCTCGGCGGGGACAGGGGTCCCGCACGCCCGTCACGTGCGCCGGGACCTCAGCGGTCGCCGCCGCGACGGGTGCGCGGGGCGGGCGGCGAGACGGCGTCGGCGCGGGCGTACGTCTCATCACCCAGGCGGAGGAGGGGAGTTGGGACGGCTGTGCGATACCCGCACGGACGGGCCCCGGACGCCGTATCCGGCCACATCGCCCACACACAATTTCCCCACACCCTCTCTCCATCCCGGCCTCGATGGTCTAGATTGACCCTGCTTCGGCCGTTCGGGCCCGGGGCGACCGATTAAATGATCTTTAGGTCCGACGCCACGGAGGGGTTCGCCCACGGCGCCGGACATGGGGGTGATCACACCGCTGAGCCCCGGGGGGGCTCGGGTGCGGGAGGCACCCGGGGGACCGGTGAGGTCCGCTCGGCTCGATGTACCGGCGCGGCCGTGAGCCGCTGCCGCCGCGACAGGTTGTTCACGTTGTTCTTCGTCCGTCCGCAACCGGCCTGCCGGCGCGGGAGGCGGGGGTCTCCCTCGGCGAGGAACAGCGCGGTCCGGGGGGTGGGGTCCCCCCGGCGGAAACAGTGTCAGGCGCACACGTCGCATCACCGGGGACCTGGGGGGTTCTGTGCGGCAAGGGGGATTGGTCAGCCCGTTCCCGTCGGAACGGGGCCGGCTGACGGACGGGGCGTTACACCGGGGGACGACGGACTGGGAGCACCGGTACCGCCGTACCGTGATCATGAGCGACGCGGTGGCCACCGCCGTCGTCGTCGCGGGGATCGGCAACTTCTTCGGCGTCCGGGACGCCGCCGACTGGCACGAGAAGTGGGGCATCCTCGCCTTCGGCACCTGGCTGCTGGTGCTGGGGGCGCTGGCGGTGAGCCGGTCGTGGGCGCCGACCGTGCTCGGCCAGGGCGCCGAGGAGTTCCGGCGGCTGGGCCGCTCGCTCTTCGTGGCGACCGTCGTGCTCGCGCTCGGCGGGATCGCCCTGACCTCGCGCAACATCAAACTCTGGATCTTCGTCGCGGTCCCCGCGATCGCGCTCGTCACGATGACGATGCGCTATCTGCTGCGTCTGTGGCTGCACCGGCAGCGCAAGGAGGGCCGCTGTCTGCGCCCGGTGCTCGCCGCCGGGAGCCCCGCCACGGTGCGCGACCTGATCGCCCGCACCCGCAAGTACCCGCACCTGGGCTGGCGCGTGGACGCCGTGTGCGTGACGGACGGCCCCGGACTCGACGGCGGCCGGCTGGACGGGGTGCCGGTGGTGGGACGGCTGGCGGACGTCGCCGACCACGTCCGCCGCGACGGCTACCGCGTCGTCGCCGTCACCCCCGACCCGCACTGGTCGCCGGACCGGCTGCAGCGGCTGTCGTGGAACCTGGAGGGCTCCGACGCCGAGATGGTCGTCGCCCCGGTGCTGATGGAGGTGGCCGGGCCCCGGCTGCACGTCGACGCGGTCCTCGGCATACCGCTGCTGCGGGTCAGCATGCCGGCGTTCACCGGCGGCCGCCGCGCGGTCAAGGGCGTCGTCGACCGGCTCGGCGCGCTGATCCTGCTGGTGGCGTTCGCGCCGCTGCTGCTGCTGGTCGCGCTGCTCGTGGCGACGGACAGCCGGGGCGGGGTGTTCTACCGGCAGCGCAGAGTCGGCAAGGACGGCCGCGAGTTCACCATCTGGAAGTTCCGCACCATGATCCCCGGCGCGGACCGTGCCCGCGCCGCGCTGGACGGCCTCAACGAGGGCGCGGGGCCGCTGTTCAAGATGCGCCGGGACCCGAGGGTGACCCGGGTGGGCGCGGTGCTGCGCCGCTACTCGCTCGACGAGCTGCCGCAGCTGTTCAACGTGCTCACCGGGTCGATGTCGCTGGTCGGCCCGCGGCCCCCGCTGCCGGAGGAGTGCGCCGCCTACGGCCCGGACATCCGGCGCCGGCTGAAGGTCAAGCCGGGTCTCACCGGACTGTGGCAGATCAGCGGACGCAGCGACCTTTCGTGGGAGGAGGCGGTCCGCCTGGACCTGCGGTACGTGGAGGACTGGTCCCTCGCCCTGGACACGGTGATCTTGTGGAAGACGCTGCGCGCCGTGGTGCAGGGGCAGGGGGCCTACTGATGCGCGGCGGCCGTGGGGCGGCCGGCGTGCGGACCGCAGGCCGGCAGGGCCTGCCCGGGGGGAGGAACGGGTCATGAGAGTCAGCGTGTTCGGGCTCGGCTACGTGGGCTGCGTGTCGGCCGCGTGCCTGGCCGGCATGGGTCACGAGGTCATCGGGGTGGACGTCAACCCGGTGAAGGTGGACCTGGTCAACGACGGCAAGGCACCCGTCGTCGAGGAGCGGATCGGCGAACTCGTCGCCGAGGTCGTGGGCAGCGGGGCGCTGCGCGCCACCACCGACGTGCGCGAGGCGATCGAGGGCAGCGAGGTGTCCCTGGTCTGCGTGGGCACCCCGTCGGAGCCCAACGGCAGCCTGTGCACGACCTACTTGGAGCGGGTCACCGAGGAGATCGGCGCGGCGCTGGCCGAGCGGGGCGGGCGGCACACGGTGGTGTTCCGCAGCACGATGCTGCCGGGGACCTGCCTGGGCCTGCTGGTGCCGATCCTGGAGAAGCACGTCGGCGGCACCGCCGGCGTCGACGTCGGCGTCGCGGTCAATCCGGAGTTCCTGCGCGAGGGCACCAGCGTGCGGGACTTCTTCGACCCGCCGAAGACCGTCATCGGCGAACTCGACACGGCGAGCGGCGACGTCGTCGCGGCGCTGTACGAGGACCTGCCCGGCGAGGTGTTCCGGGTGCCGGTGCCCACGGCCGAGGCGGTCAAGTACGCGGACAACGCCTTCCACGGACTGAAGATCGGCTTCGCCAACGAGCTGGGCGCGGTGTGCCGGGCGCTCGGGGTGGACTCGCACCAGGTGATGGACGTCTTCCTCGCCGACCGCAAGCTCAACATCAGCCCCGCCTATCTGCGTCCGGGCTTCGCCTTCGGCGGCTCCTGCCTGCCGAAGGACCTGCGCAGCCTGGTGCACGCGGCGCACCGGGCCGACGTGTCGGTGCCGATCCTCGCGCACGTGCTGCCCTCGAACGAGGAGCATCTGCAGCGCGCGGTGGAGCTGGTGGAGCGCACCGGCAAGCGCAAGGTCGGCCTGTTCGGGCTGTCGTTCAAGCCCGGCACCGACGACCTGCGCGAGAGCCCGCTGGTGGAGCTGGCGGAGCGGCTCTTCGGCAAGGGGTACGACCTGCGGATCCACGACGCCAACGTCAGCCTGTCCCGGCTGCTCGGCGCCAACCGCGAGTACATCGAGACCCGGCTGCCGCACCTGGCGCAGCTGCTCGCCGACTCCGTCGAGGACGTGCTGGACCACGCCGAGGCCGTCCTGGTCGGGACGAAGGACCCGGCCGTGCTGTCGGCGCTGCCGCACGGCGACGACCCCGTGATCATCGACCTCGTCCGCCTCCCCGACGCCGACGCGCGCCGGGCCGAACCCGGGTACGTGGGCCTTGCTTGGTGAGCCGAAGGGCGCGCGGGGCCGCCGCGCGCTGATCCTGGTGGAGAACCTGTCGGTGCCGTTCGACCGGCGGGTGTGGCAGGAGTGCCGCACGCTGCGCGACGCGGGCTGGGAGGTGGACGTCATCTGCCCGCGCGGCAGCAAGCGGGACACCGAGCCGGAGGCCGTGATCGACGGGGTGCGGATCCACCGCTACCCGCTGCGCGCGGCCACCGGAGGACCGGCCGGCTACCTGAAGGAGTACGGCACGGCGCTGTGGCACACCGCCCGCCTGGCCCGCAAGGTCGGCCCGGTCGACGTGGTGCACGCCTGCAACCCGCCGGACCTGCTGTTCCTGCCCGCGCTGTGGCTGAAGCGGCGCGGGGCGAAGTTCGTCTTCGACCAGCACGACCTGGTGCCGGAGCTGTACCTGTCCCGGTTCGGCCGGGGCGAGGACCTGCTGCACCGGGGCGTGTGCGCGCTGGAGCGGGCGACGTACCGGGCGGCGGACGTGGTGCTCGCCACCAACGAGAGCTACAAGGACGTCGCCGTGCGCCGCGGCGGACGGCGGCCCGAGGACGTGTTCGTGGTGCGCAGCGCGCCCGACACCGAACGGTTCCACCCGGTGGACCCCGAGCCGGAGCTGAAGCGCGGAAAGCCGCATCTGCTGTGCTACCTGGGCGTGATGGGCCCGCAGGACGGCGTCGACTACGCGCTGCGGGCACTGGCGAAGCTCCGCGACGAGGTGGGCCGCACCGACTGGCACGCGGTGTTCGTCGGCGGCGGCGACACCTTCGACGCGATGGTGGAGCTGTCCCGCCGGCTGGGGCTCGCGGAGCAGGTGGAGTTCACGGGACGCGTGCCGGACGCCGACCTGGTGCGCTGGCTGTCCACCGCGGACGTGTGCCTCTCCCCCGACCCGTGCAACCCGCTCAACGACGTGTCGACCATGAACAAGGTCCTGGAGTACATGGTGATGGGCCGGCCGATCGTCTCCTTCGACCTGAAGGAGGCGCGGGTCTCCGCCGGCGAGGCCGCCGTGTACGCGAAGGACGACGACGAGGGCGAGTTCGCCGCACTGATCGCCCGGCTGCTGGACGATCCCGAACAGCGCTCCCGCATGGGGAGGTCCGGGCAGGAACGGATCAACGGCCCGCTGGCGTGGCGCCATTCGCAGGCGGCGCTGCTGGCCGCCTACGAGGCCGCCGTCCGGGGCGGCACGGGTACGGCGGCGCGGAGCGGGCGGGAACGAGGCACGTCCCTTGAGCGATGACGCGATACGCCTGGTCACCGTCGGGCGGGTGCTGCGCGGGCGCGGCAGGCTGCTGACGGTCCTCGCCGTGCTGGGGGCGCTGGCCGGCCTCGGCGCCTCCCTGGTGTTCCCGCCGCGGTACACGACGTCGGCGTCGGTGCTGCTGCCGGGCGCCTGGGAGGAGCGCGTGCTGCTCACCCAGGCGGAGATCGCCACCAGCACGGTGGTGACCGACCGTACGGCCGCCGCGCTCGGCTGGGACGGGGTCGACGGCGAGGAGCTGCGCGAGCGGGTGCGCGCCGAGGTCACCGACGGCAACATCATCAGGATCTCGGGCACCGCCGAGAGCCCCGGGAGGGCCCAGCGGCTCTCCGACGAACTGGCGCGGCAGTTCGTGACGTTCTCCGCCCGGATCGTCGACGACACCGCCGACCCGACGGCGGCGGCCGGCCCCGACCAGCTGCGGCAGATGGTCCTCGCCGCCAGCCGCCGCATCACCGAGCTGGCCGACTCCGCCGACCCCGGCCGGACCGTGGAGAGCGTGCAGACCCGCACCGAGCTGGCGAAGCTGCGCACCGAGCTGCAGCAGGCGGTCGAGAAGCTGGACCGGACCGGCTCCGACGCGGCCGGCTCCCGCCTGGTCGTCATGGGTCCGGCGGCCGAGCCCTCCGGCGAGGCCCCGCCGACCCGGGTCCAGCTCATCGCCGCCGGTGCGGTGCTGTTCTTCCTGCTGACGGTCGTCGGGCATCTCACCGCGGCCCGGGTGAACCGCCGGCTGCGCGCCGAGCCGGAGATCGCCGCCGCGCTCGGCTCCGGGCTGCTGGGCGGTGTCGACGTGCCCGCGGACAAGGGCGCGCACCGGCCGGAGGGCGGCGGTGCGCGGCACCGGATCCGCCGGCTGCTCGGACTCGACACGCCCTGGAACACGCCCGCCCCGCCGGCCGCCGGGGACGAGGCGAGCCTGGGGATCCGCTACCGCAGGATGTGCGGCCGGATCCGCGGCCTGGTGCCGGGCGCGCGGCGGCTGCTGCTGGTCGTGCCCGACGACGACGGCATCGCGCTGCGGGCGGCACGGCGGCTGGCCGAGGAGGCGGGCGGCGCCCCGCTGCTGCGGGTGACGGAGGTCTCCGCCGAGGCGCCGCTGGTGCCCGACCGCGAGGACGCGGCGGGCGTCCTGGTCGTGCTGAGCGCGGGCTCCCGCACCGCCGCCGAACTGGCCGGTGTCGCCGAGGCGTGCGCGGACGCGGGCCACGACGTCGTCGGCGTCGTCCTGGCCGGCGCGGTCCGGACCCGCCCGGCGCGGTCCGCCGGCCCGCCGCGGGAGGCCGCCGCGCCGGCGCTCGCCCTCGACGACGGCGCGCGGGGAGGTACGCGATGACGACCGCCACGGCGGAGCCGGCGGCCGCCGCTCCCCTGCTGGATCTGCAGGCGCTGGTGGTGTCGGTGCGCAGACGCCGCCGCGTGTGGGGGACCCTGGCGCTGCTGGGGCTGCTGATCGGCGTGGCGGTGGCGGTGGCGCTGCCCCCGCCGCCGACCGCGGTGACCAAGGTGCTGGTCGCGCACCAGGACGACCAGCCGAACGACCCCGGCACGCTGATCCGCACCGACGTGGCGCTGCTGCACACCACGCGGATCGCCGACGCGGCGCTCGAGTCGCTCGGGTCCTCCGAGAGCGCGGAGGACTTCATGGAGGACTACGAGGGCGCCGGCCTGACCAACAACCTGCTGGAGATCAAGGCCACGGGCGCGACCGGCGCGGAGGCGGTGACCCGTGCCGAGGCGGTGGCCGAGGCGTTCGTCGCGGACCACGTGCGGCGGATCAAGCAGGCCGCGGCCGCCGACGCCTCGACCCTGCTCGCGCAGCGCGACCGCATGCAGGAAGAGCTCGACCAGGTGAACGAGGCGATCGGCGACGGGCCGCCGGAGGGCAGCCCGGAGGAGTCGGCGAACCTGGAATCGCTGTTCGCCCGCCGCGCCGAACTCAGCTCGCGCATCAGCGAGTTCTCGCAGCGGGCCGCGGAGGCCCGGGTGGGCACGCCCCGGCTGGTCGCGGGCACGCAGATCGTCGACGCCCCGCACACCGTGAAGCACTCGCTGCCCGTGGCCGCCGCCACCGACGGCGGCATCGGGCTGGTCCTCGGCCTGGTGCTGGGCCTCGTGGTCGCCGCGGTCGCCTCGGTGGTGGGCGACCGTCCGGTGCTGCGCCGGGACATCGCGCGGCACCTGGGCGCCTCGGTCACCGCGGAGCTGTCCCGGTCGGCGCTGCGGCCGGGCCCGTGGCGGCGCCGGCGCGCACGCGCGGCGCGGGCCCGGGTCGCCTCGTCGCTGGCCCGTACGGCGCGCGGTGCCGCGGAGCCGCTGGCGCTGCTGGAGCTGGGCTGCGCGCGCGAGGCGGGGGTGCTCGCCCTGGGCCTGGCGCGGACGCTGGCGGAGGACGAGCCGGTGGTCGTGGTCGACGCCCTGCCCCGGCACGGCCTCACCGGCCGCCGGCCGAAGCCGGGCGACCCGGAGGTGGTCGGCGTGGAGCGGGCCGCGTCCCTGCCGGCCGGCCGGCGCCGGATCGGCGTCGCCTCGGTGGCGCCCGGCGCGGCCTGGTCCGACCTCGCCGACCTCGCCGGCCGGGCCGTGCTGGTGGTGCGGGCCGGGCACGGCACCACCGCGTGGCTGCACACCGTGGCGCGGCAGCTCGCGGACCGGCGCGTGGAGGTGACCGGTGTGGTGCTGGTCGACCCCGATCCGCAGGACCGGACGGACGGGACGCTGTGGGACGGGCCGTTCCCGGGGCAGCGCGTCCGCGACGAGGGCCGGCCGGCCCGGCAGGACCGCGGGAGCGCCCCCCACCCCGTACAGGCGGCGGGGGACGGTCCGCGGCGGACGCAGCGGCTGCCGATGTGGGCGGCGCGGGTCCCGGACAGCGACCAGGAGGGGCGGTAGCTCATGTGCGGCATCGCAGGCACGTACCGGTGGCCGGACGGCAAGGCGGTCACCGACCGGCTCACCGAGACCCTCGCCCACCGCGGCCCGGACGGGTCCGGCGGCTACGCCCACGCGCTGGGCGACGGCGAGGTGCACCTCGGGCACCGCAGACTGGCCGTCCTCGACCTGTCCGGCACCGGCGCCCAGCCGATGGCGTCGGACGGTCTGGCCCTGACGTACAACGGCGAGCTGTACAACGCGCCGGAGCTGCGGGCCGAGCTGGAGGGCGCCGGAGTGCGGTTCCGGGGCGGCTCGGACACCGAGGTGCTGCTGGAGGCGTGGCGGCGCTGGGGCACGGACTGTCTGCCCCGGCTGCGCGGCATGTTCGCGTTCGCCGTGTTCGACGAGCGGACCGGCGAGCTGGTGCTGGTCCGCGACCAGCTCGGCATCAAGCCGCTGTTCCTGCTGCGGCGGGGTGAGGGGCTGGTGTTCTCCTCGGAGCTGAAGGCGCTGGCGGCGGTGGCCGGCGGGTCGCTGGAGGTGGACCCGGCGGCGCTGGTCGCCTCGCTGCTGTACTACTGGGTGCCGGACTCGCGGTGCGCGCTGCGCGGGGCGGAGAAGCTGCCGCCGGGCACCTGGCTGCGGTGCCGGCCGGACGGGTCCGTGCAGCGCGGGCGGTTCTGGGACCTGCGGGAGGTCGCCGCCGAGGGCCAGGAGCGCGCCCGCGCCGGTGAGGTGCCGGACCTGGCGGCGGTGGTGGAGGAGTCGACGCGGCTCCACCTGCTGTCCGACGTGCCGGTGGCGACGTTCCTGTCCGGCGGGCTGGACTCCAGCTATCTGACCGCGCTCGCGGCCCGCGACCGGCCCGGCATCCCCGCGTACACCATCGGGTTCCGGGCGGAGGACGCGCGGTTCGAGGCGATGCCGGACGACCTGCGCTACGCCCGGCGGGTGGCCGAGCGGTTCGGGGTCGATCTGCGGGAGATCGAGATCGCGCCGGACGTGCAGGACCTGCTGCCGCGGATGACGTACCACCTGGACGAGCCGGTCGGCGACCCGGCCGCGATCAACACCTTCCTCATCTGCTCGGCCGCCCGGGAGGCCGGGGTGAAGGTGATGCTGTCGGGGATGGGCGCCGACGAGCTGTTCGCCGGGTACCGCAAGCACCTGGCGAACCTGATCGCGGTGCGCTACCGGCGGGTGCCGGGGCCGGTGCGGCGCGGGGTGGCCGCCGCCGTGGACCGGCTGCCGGTCGCCACCCGGCGGCGCGGGCTGCGGTCGGTGCGGTTCGCCAAGCGGTTCCTGTCCTTCGCGGGCCTGCCGGAGGAGACCGCGTTCCGGCGCAGCTACACCCTGTACGACCGCGAGGAGCTGATCGGGCTGCTCGACCCGGACCTGGCCCCGGCGGTGGACGACGTGCTGACCGAGCACGCGGACGTCTACCGGGACAACACCCTCGACGACTTCGTGAACCGCATGTGCCTGGCGGACGCCCGGATGTTCCTGCCGGGTCTCAACCTCGCCTACACCGACCGGTCGAGCATGGCCGCGTCGACCGAGGTGCGGGTGCCGTACGTGGACGTCGAGGTGGTCAGGGCGGCGTTCGCGGTCCCGGGCACGCGCAAGATCGCCGGGCGGCAGGGCAAGGCGGTGCTCAAGGAGGCGGCCACGACGGTGCTGCCGCGGGAGATCGTGTACCGGCCCAAGGGGCTGTTCAGCGCCCCGCTGCGGGCCTGGATGAGCCGGGACCTCGCGCCGCTGGTGCGCGAGGTGGTGCACGACGGCCTGCTGGTCCGCTCCGGCTTCCTGCGCCGGGAGGCGCTGGCGCGCATGGTCGCCGAGGACGCCGCCGGGCAGCGGGACCACTCCAAGCACCTCTGGCACGTGCTGACCCTCGAGCACTGGTACCGCGACGCGACCTCCCGGACCGGCCACGACTCCCCCGCCCCGACGGCGTAGAGACAAGAGGAACTCCGTGAAACAGGTAGTGCAGAACTACAAGAGCGGTGAGCTGACGCTGCTCGACGTGCCGGCGCCGGGCTGCAAGCCGGGCGGGGTGCTGGTGCGCAGCGCCTTCTCGCTGATCTCCACCGGCACCGAGCTGATGAAGGTGTCCGAGGCCGGCATGTCGATGCTGGGCAAGGCGCGTTCGCGGCCGGACCAGGTGGCGAAGGTCGTGCAGAGCGTCGCCGCCAACGGGGTGCCCGCCACGTACCGCAAGGTGATGGGCAAGCTCGACTCGTACACGCCGCTGGGCTATTCGCTGTGCGGGGTGGTGGAGCAGGTCGGCGCCGGGACCGACGACGTGAAGGTGGGCGACCTGGTGGCGTGCGCGGGCAACGAGCACGCGCTGCACGCCGAGCTGAACTGGGTGCCGAAGAACCTCTACGTCCCGGTGCCGGACGGGGTGGCGCCCCGGCACGCGGCCTTCGGCACGGTCGGGTCGATCGCGCTGCAGGGCGTGCGGCAGGGCGAGTCGCGGCTCGGCGAGACGGCCCTGGTCATCGGGCTGGGGCTGATCGGGCAGCTGGTGGTGCAGCTGCTGAACGCCTCCGGTGTGCGGGTGGTCGGCGTGGATCCCGACCCGGCCCGCTGCGAGCTGGCCGAGCGGCTGGGCGCGGCGGCCTGCGGCGACCCGGGCTCCGCGGGCGTGGAGAGCGCGGTCGCGGAACTCACCGGCGGCATGGGCGTGGACCAGGTGTACCTGGCGGCCGGCGGGAGCAGCAACCAGCCCGTCGAGCTGGCCGCGCGGCTGTGCCGGGACCGCGGCCGGGTGATCGACATCGGCAAGTGCCGCCTCGACCTGCCGTGGAACGCGTACTACGAGAAGGAACTCGACGTCCGCTTCTCCCGCAGCTACGGGCCCGGCCGCTACGACCCGGAGTACGAACTCCAGGGCCGGGACTACCCGATCGGCTACGTCCGCTGGACCGAGCGGCGCAATCTGGCGTGCTTCCTCGACCTGATCGCCCGGGGCGCCGTCGACGTGGAGCCGCTGGTGTCGCACGTCGCGGACTTCGGGGACGCCGTGGAGACGTACCGGCGGCTCCAGGAGGGCGGGCTCGAAGCGGTGGCCGTGCTGTTCCGGTACCCGTCGGCCGGGGACCCGCCCGCCGTCGAGGCCCCGGAGGCGACGGTGCCCGAGGTGCGGCGGCGCACCGCCCGGCCGGCTCCGGCGCGGCGCCCCGGCCCGGTGCGGCTGGCGTTCGTGGGCGCGGGGAACTACGCCTCGTCGATGCTGCTGCCGCATCTGGCGCGGCGCGACGGCGTGGAGCTGTCCACGGTCGTCACCACCACGGCGCTGTCCGCGGCCAACGCGCAGCGGAAGTTCGGCTTCGGAAGGGCCACCACCGATCTGGACGCGGTGCTCGGCGACCCGGCCGTGGACGCGGTGTTCGTGGTGACCCGGCACAGCTCGCACGCCGAGCTGGCCCGCCGGGCGCTGCTGGCGGGCAAGGCGGTGTTCGTGGAGAAGCCGCTGGCGCTCACCGAGGAGGAGCTGGCCGGGGTGCTCGCGGCGGTCGAGGAGTCCGGCAACGACCGGATCCAGGTGGGCTTCAACCGCCGGTTCGCCCCGCTGCTGCGGGAGGCCCGGGAGCGGTTCGGCGCCCGCACCGGCCCGGCGAGCCTGCGCTACCTGGTCAACGCGGGCCGTCTGGAGCAGGGCAGCTGGTACCTGCGGCAGGACACCGAGGGATCGCGGTTCGCCGGGGAGGGCGGGCACTTCGTCGACACCGCGAGCTGGCTGCTGGGCGCCGACCCGGTGTCGGTGTACGCGGCCGCCCCGGCCGGCGACGAGGACCTGCAGATCGTGCTGCGCTACCCGGACGGCTCCACGGCCGCCATCAGCTACGTCACCTCCGGTCCTTCGTCCTTCCCGAAGGAGACGCTGGACCTCATCGCGGACGGCAAGGTGCTGCGGCTGGACGACTTCGTGCGGGCCGCCGTGCACGACGGCCGGCGCCGGCAGTGGGTCGGCTCCCGGCTGCCGAAGGCCCGGGACAAGGGGCAGAACGCACAGCTGGCGGCGTTCGTGAGGGCCGTGCGGACCGGCGGGCCGATGCCGGTGCCGCTGGAGTCGCTGGCCGCCACCACGACGGCCACGCTCGCCGTGCGCACGGCGCTGGCGAGCGGCGTCCCGGTCACCCTGGCGGGGGCGCGATGAGCATGAGCGCGGGGTGGTACCTGCGGCGGCTGTCCCGGATGGGGCCGCGGGAGGCCGGCGGCCGGGCGGCCGACGCGGTGCGCCGGCGGCGGTGGCGCGCGGGGCTGCCCGAACGGCCGCCGGTGACGGGCGTCCGGTTCACGGCCGTGCTGCCGGAGGGCGCGCTCGCCGCGGTGGCGCCGGACGCGGTGAAGCGCCTGGTCGCCGAGGCCGACCGGCTGATGGCGGGGCGGGCCGAGTTCTTCGGGGTGGTCCGCGGCGACATGACGGACCCGGACTGGCACCACGATCCGAGGACCGGGCGCCGCGCCCCGCTGGAGCACGCCTTCGACGTGCCGTACCGCGACGAGGAGGCGGTCGGCGACATCAAGCAGATCTGGGAGCCGTCCCGGCACCAGTACCTGACCGTGCTGGCCGCCGCGTACGCGCTCACCGGGAACGACCGGTACGCGGAGCGGGTGGCCGCGCATCTGCGGTCGTGGTGGGAGGCCGACCCGCCGCTGCGGGGCGCGCACTGGGTCAGCGGCATCGAGCTGGGCATCCGGCTGCTGTCGTGGGTGTGGATCCGCCGGCTGCTGGACGGCTGGGCGGGCGCGCCCGCGCTGTTCGAGGAGAACCCGGTGGCGCTGGACCAGATCTGGCACCACCAGCGCTGGCTGGCGGCGTTCCCCAGCCGGGGGTCGTCGGCGAACAACCACGCGGTCGCCGAGGCCGCGGGGCAGCTCGCCGCCTCCTGCGCGTTCGGCTGGTTCCCGTACTCGCCGCGCCTGCGGGCGGACGCGCTGCGCGACCTGGACCGGCACCTGCGCGCCAACACCTTCCCGTCGGGGATCAACCGGGAGCTGGCGAGCGAGTACCACGGGCTGGTGCTGGAGCTGGGCCTGGCCGCGCTGGCCGAGGCGGACGCCGCGGGCGTGGCCGTCCCTCCGACGGTGCGGCTGGTGCTGCTGCGGATGACGGACGCGCTCGCGGCCGTCGTCGACGACCGGCTGCGCCCGCCCCGCCAGGGGGACGCGGACGACGGGCACGGGCTGGTGCTGGACGGCCCCGGCACCGACCGCTGGGGGTCGCTGCTGGCCACCGGGGACGCGGTGTTCGGCCGGCGCGACTGGTGGCCGAAGGTGCCGGGCGGTGACGTCCGCACCCCGCTGCTGGCCTCGCTGATCGAGCCGTACGGGAGCGGTGCGGCGCGTCCGGAGAGCCGGCCGGCGCACTTCGCGGACGCGGGGCTCACCGTGCTGCGGGGGCCCGGGGGGATCTGGTGCCGCTGCGACGGCGGGCCGCACGGTTTCCTGTCGATCGCCGCGCACGCGCACGCCGACGCGCTGTCCGTGGAGGTCCGGCACGACGGGGTCGACGTGCTGGCCGACCCGGGCACGTACTGCTATCACGGCCAGCCGGAGTGGCGGAGCTACTTCCGGTCCACGCTCGGCCACAACACGCTCGAGGCGGGCGGCCGGGACCAGTCGGTGTCCGGCGGCCCGTTCCTGTGGACGCGGCACGCCACGACGCGGGTGCTGGCGGTGGACACCGACGGGGAGGGGGCGGCGCGCTGGTGCGCCGAGCACGACGGCTACCGGCCGCTGGTCCACCGGCGACAGGTGGAACTGGCGTACGAGAGCCGTGAGGTGCGGGTGGTCGACATGGTGAGCGGCGACCGCCGGGAGGTGCGTCTGGCGTTCCACCTCGGCCCGGAGATCGGCGCGGAGCTGGAGGGGAGCCGGGCGCGGCTCACCTGGAGCCGGGACGGCGAGTCCCGCTCGGCGGTGCTCGACCTGCCGGCCGGGCTCGCCTGGCGGGCGCACCGCGGAGAGAGCGAGCCGCCGCTGGGCTGGTACTCCCCCGGGTTCGGACGCAAGGAGCCGAGCACCACGCTGGTCGGCAGCGGATCCGTCGACGGGACGGCCGAGTTCACCACCGTCCTCGGGTTCGACGGCTAGGGGGCTGCGATGGGTCCGCGTGGAGGAGGGGGCGTGCGCCGGTGGCGGCGCTGGGCGTCCGCGGCCGGGCTGGCGCTGGCGCTGGTGGCGACCGCCGGCTGCGAGCAGCGGCCCGGGACGGCGAAGAAGCCGGACGCGCGGTCGAGGCCGGACGCGCGCACGCAGCCGGGGGACACCGCCGGGGCGCCGCGGACCGTGCCCCGGGTGTGCGAGAGGCCGAGGCCCGGACCGGCGGAGGCGCCGGCCGGCGCGGTGACCGTGGACCCCGCGGTGCCCGGCGACCTCTCCGCGAAGACCGACGCCCGCCCGGCCGGCACCACCTTCTGGCTGCGGCCGGGCAGGCACCGTCTGGCCGACGACCGGTACGCCCAGGTGGAGCCCAAGGAGGGCAACACCTACCTCGGAGCGCCCGGCGCGGTGCTCGACGGCCGAAGGACGAATCAGTACGCCTTCGGCGGCGGCGCGCGCGACGTCACCCTCCGGCACCTGACCGTGCAGGGGTTCGTCGCGCCGCACGACGAGGGTGTGGTCAACCACGACTCGGCCGACGGCTGGGTGATCGAGCACTCCAGGATCCAGTTCAACTCCGGCGCCGGGCTGATGGCCGGTTCCGGCCAGCGGGTGCGGGCCAACTGCCTGCGCGGCAACGGCCAGTACGGCATGAACGCGTACAAGGGGTCGGGTCCGCTGCGCGACCTGGTGCTGGAGGGCAACGAGATCACCGGCAACAACCGGCACGACTGGGAGCGGAAGCGGCCCGGCTGCGGCTGCACCGGCGGGGTGAAGTTCTGGGCCGTCGACGGCGCGGACGTGCGCGGCAACTGGGTGCACGACAACCGCGGCACCGGCCTGTGGGCGGACACCAACAACAACGACTTCCTGATCGAGGGCAACGTCCTGGAGGACAACCACGGGGCCGCGCTGATGTACGAGACCAGCTACAACGCGGTCGTCCGGAACAACACGATCCGGCGGAACAACTGGGTCGAGGGCCGGCGGTACGCGGAGCGCGGCGACACCTTCCCGTTCGCCACCCTCTACGTGTCGGAGTCCGGCGGCGAGCCCCGCGTGCGGGCGCGCACCGACGAACTGGAGATCACCGGGAACGTCTTCGAGGACAACTGGAACGCGATCACCCTGTGGGAGAACGCCGACCGGTTCTGCAACAGCCCCGCCAACACCTCCTCGGGCGACTGCACGCTGCTCGTCGAGGACATGGACCGCTGCTCGCGGCCGGGCATCGCCACCGCGCCGCTCTACGCCGACTGCCGGTGGCGGACCCAGCGGGTGGACATTCACCACAACCGGTTCCTGCTGGACAAGTCGGCGGTGGACTGCACGTCCGGGTGCGACCGCATGGCGGTGCTCGCCAACTACGGCACCTACCCGGACTGGTCGCCGTACATGGGCGAGAAGGTGGCCGACGCCATCACGCTGAAGCAGCACAACCGCTGGCGGGACAACGTCTACGAGGGGCCGTGGACGTTCGTCGCCCACGACCCGAGCGGGGAGCTCGGCTTCGAGGAGTGGCGGGGTGCGCCGTACCGGCAGGACGCGGGGAGCGTCTACCGCGCCGGGGACGGTGGTTGACGTGCGGGTGGAGCACACGCCGAGGACGGTCCAGGCGGTGTGGGGGCTGCTGGTCCTCAACACCCTCGGCTCCACGGGGGCCGTGACCATCGTGCCGCTGCCCCGGTCGCTGATCCAGATGGTCACGATGGGCGCGCTGGTCGCCGCGTTCGTGCTGGCGCTCGCCCTCAACCTGCGGCTGCGGGTGCGGGCCAGCGCGTTCCTGCTGCTGCTCAGCCTGCTGCTGGTGCCGAGCCTGATCTCCAGCGCGGACCTGAGCGCCGGCTTCGGGGCGCTGTTCCGCTGCGGCCGGTTCGCGGTGTTCGTCGCCACGCTGTGGCTGCTCAGCCGCTGGTGGGACGGCTCCACCGCGTTCGTACGGTTCCACGTCCGCTGGTACTTCCTGGTGCTGTGCTCGGTGGCCGCGGGGCTGCTGCTGTCGCCGGGCGCCGCCCTGCCCGACCTCTACGGCGGCCGGCTGGTGGGGGCGCTGTGGCCGCTGACGCCGCCGCAGATCGGGCAGTACGCGGCGGTGGTCGTGGGGCTCGCCGTGCTGCTGGTGCTGGGCCGCCGCACCGACGGGCGCAGTGCCGCGCTGGTGATCGTGCCGTCGCTGGCGCTGCTCGCCCTGACGCACACCCGGACGGCCACCATCGGGCTGCTCGCCGGTCTGGTGGTGGCGATCGGCTCGATGATGCCGACCAGCGCCGTCGCCCGCCGCTGGTTCGGCCGGGCGGTGCTGTGCGCCGCCGTCGCCGCGGTCGCGTTCGGGCCCCTGCTCCAGGCGTGGTTCCTGCGCGGGCAGACCGAGGAGAACTTCTCCTCCCTCACCGGCCGGGCCAAGGTGTGGGGGGCGCTGCTGGACGCGCCCCGGACGGGAGCGGAGCGGCTGTTCGGCGTCGGGCTGGGCGACAAGTCGTTCGACGGGCTGCCCATCGACAACAGCTGGCTGGCCGTCTACCACGAACAGGGCCTGCTGGGCGTGACGCTGGTGGCGGCGTTCGTGCTGGTGCTGGCCACGGTGGCGTTGCTGCGGCCGCCGTCACCGGCGCGGGCCTGCGCGCTGTTCCTGATCACCTACTGCGGGATCGCCTCGTACACCGAGGCCGGTCTGGGCGACGCCTCGCCGTACCTGCTGCACCTGGCGGTGGCGGCCTCGCTGCTGGTGTCCCCCGCGGCCCGGCCGGCGCCCGGGTCCGGGCCGCCGGCGCCGGAACCCGCCCGGCGGCCCGTCGCGCGGCCGGTCCCCGGGAAGGAGGTGGTGTGAATGCACGTCATGGTGGTGCACAACCGCTACGCGTCGGCACAGCCGAGCGGGGAGAACAAGGTCGTCGACCAGGAGGTGGCGCTGCTGCGGGAGGGCGGCCACCGGGTCGGGGTGTTCGAGCGGCGCAGCGACGACATCGCCGCCCGCTCGCTGCCCGCCAAGGCCGCGATACCGCTGCTGGTGCCGTGGAACCCGGCGGTGCGCGCCCGGCTGGCGGAGCGGCTGCGCGCCGAGCGGCCGGACGTGGTGCACCTCCACAACGTCTTCCCGCTGCTGTCGCCCGCGGTGATCGCCGCCTGCGCGGACGCCGGGGTGCCGGCCGTCGCCACGCTGCACAACTACACCCAGGTGTGCCCGCCGGGCACCCTGCACCGGGACGGCTCGCCGTGCACCGCGTGCGTGGGCCGGGCGCCGCTGCCCGCCGTCCGGCACGGCTGCTACCGCGGCAGCGCGCTGGCGACGGTGCCGCTCGCGGTGAGCCTGTCGGTCAACCGGCGGCGCTGGTGGTCGGGCGTGGAGCGGTTCTTCTGCATCTCGGCGGCGCAGCGCGAGGTGCTGGTGGACGCCGGGATGCCGGCCGAACGGCTCGTGGTGAAGCACAACTTCGTGCCCGAGACGGACGTGCGCCGCACCGGTCCGGGCGAGCACCTGCTGTACCTGGGGCGGCTCGCGGAGGTCAAGGGTGTCCGGCTGCTGATGGCCGCGTGGGACGAGCTCGCCGCCGCCGGCGGGGTGGGGGTGCCGCTGGTGATCGCCGGCACCGGCCCGCTGGAGGCGGAGGTGGCGGCCTGGGCGGCGGGCCGGGACGACGTGCGCCACGTCGGCCTGTACGACCGGGTGCGGTGCCGCCGGGCCGTGGCGGAGGCGGTGGCCGTGGTGGCGCCGTCGACGTGGAAGGAGGCGTTCGGGCTGGTCGTCGTGGAGGCGATGGCGGCGGGGGTGCCGGCCGTCGCCGCCGGGCACGGCGCCTTCACCGAGCTGGTCGAGGACGGGGTGACCGGGCTGCTGCACCGGCCGGACGACGCCGCGTCGCTGGCCGCCGCGCTGCGCCGGATCACCGCGGAGGACGAACGCAACCGGGACATGGGCCGGGCCGCCCGGCTCCGGTACGAGCGGGGCTTCAGCCCGGAGGTCGGGCTGGAGCGCCTGGAGGAGGGGTACCGCGCGGCGATCGCGGGACGCGGCGGGGCGGCCCCGCCGCGAGGGGACACGCACACGGGCTCGCGCCGGGGGGACCCGCGCGAGCGGGATGGGGGAAGCAGATGACACGTTGCCGACTGTGCGGTGCGACGGCGCTGGAGAGCGTCGTCGACCTGGGGGCGACCCCGCCGTGCGAGAGCTTTCTCGCCGCGGACCGGCTGGACGCGCCGGAGCCGACGTACCCGCTGCACCTGCGGGTGTGCACGGACTGCTGGCTGGCGCAGATACCGCCGCTGATCACGCCGGAGGAGACGTTCAGCGAGTACGCGTACTTCTCCTCGTACTCCTCCTCCTGGGTGGAGCACGCGCGGGTGTTCGTCGAGGACGCGGCCGCGCGGCTGGGGCTCGGCGAGGACTCCTTCGTGGTGGAGGTGGCGAGCAACGACGGCTATCTGCTGCGGCACGTGGTGGACCGGGGCGTCCGCTGCCTGGGCGTCGAGCCGTCGGTGAACGTCGGGGCGGCGGCGCGGGAGGCGGGCGTGCCCACGCTCACCGCGTTCCTGAGCCCCGAGACGGGTGCCGCCGTGCGCGCCGAGCACGGGCCGGCCGACCTGGTGGTCGCCAACAACGTGTACGCGCACATCCCCGACGTCATCGGCTTCACGAAGGGGCTGCGCGCCCTGGTCGCCGACGACGGCTGGGTGTCGATCGAGGTGCAGCACCTGCTGACCCTCATCGAGGAGAACCAGTACGACACGATCTACCACGAGCACTTCCAGTACTACACGGTCGCGTCCGCGATCCGGGCGCTGGCGAGCGGCGGGCTGACGCTGGTGGACGTGGAGCTGCTGCCCACGCACGGTGGTTCGCTGCGCCTGTGGGCCCGCCCCGGCGAGGCGGCCGGCGAGCCGAGCCGCCGGGTGGCCGACGTGCTGGCGCGGGAGAAGGCCGCCGGGCTCCAGGAGCTGTCCGGGTACACCGAGTTCTCCGCGCGGGTGGCGAAGGTGCGCCGGGACCTGCTGCGGTTCCTGGTCGACGCGGCCGAGCGCGGCGAGACGGTCGTCGGGTACGGCGCGCCGGGCAAGGGCAACACGCTGCTCAACCACTGCGGGATCCGGCCCGACCTGCTGCCGTACACGGTGGACCGCAACCCCTACAAGCACGGCCGGTACACGCCCGGCACCCGCATCCCGATCCTGCCCCCGGACCGGATCGCCGCCGACCGGCCGGACTACGTGCTGGTGCTGCCCTGGAACCTGCGCGCCGAGCTGGTCGAACAGCTGGCGTACGTGCACGAGTGGGGCGGCCGGCTGGTCTTCCCCATCCCGGAACTGAGCATTGTCGAGGTCGAGCGATGAAGGTCGTACTGTTCTGCGGCGGTTACGGGATGCGCATGCGCGCCGGGGCGAACGACGACATCCCCAAGCCGATGGCGATGGTCGGCCCGCGCCCGCTGATCTGGCACGTGATGCGCTACTACGCGCACTACGGGCACAAGGAGTTCATCCTGTGCCTGGGCTACGGCGCCCACCACATCAAGAACTTCTTCCTCACCTACGAGGAGACCACGTCCAACGACTTCGTGCTGCGCGGCGGCCGCACCGAGCTGCTGTCCACCGACATCGCGGACTGGACCATCACGTTCGCGCAGACCGGCATCGAGTCGCCGATCGGTGAGCGGCTGCGCCGGGTGCGGCACCACCTGGACGGCGACGAGATGTTCCTCGCCAACTACGCGGACGTGCTCACCGACGCCCCGCTGCCGGAGATGATCGACCGGTTCTCCCGCCGGGACGCGGGCGCGTCGATGATGGTGGTGCCGCCGCAGTCGTCGTTCCACTGCGTCGAGCTGGGCGAGGACGGCCTGGTGGGCGGCATCACCCCGGTGAGCGAGCTGCCGCTGTGGGAGAACGGCGGCTACTTCGTGCTGCGCCAGGAGATCTTCGACCACATCCCCGAGAACGGAGATCTCGTCGCCGACGGGTGTGCCCGACTGGCCAAGCGGGGAAGGCTCGTCGCGCAGCAGCACCGCGGCTTCTGGCAGCCGACCGACACCGTGAAGGAGCGTACGGCCCTGGACGAGGCCTACGCCCGGGGGGACCGGCCGTGGGCCGTGTGGGAACGGCGGCGTGCGGAGACGGGGGTGAGCGCGTGATCCGGCTGGGCACCGGACGGCTGGAGCGGATCGTCGCGGTGGGCGCGCACTGCGACGACATCGCCATCGGCGCCGGCGGCACCCTGCTGACCCTGTGCCGGGCCCGCCCGGGCCTCAGGGTCGACGCGCTGGTGCTGACCGGCGGCGGCACGGAGCGCGAGCAGGAGGAGGCCGAGGCGCTCGCCGCGTTCTGCCCGGGCGCCGACCTCAGGCTGACCGTGGACAAGCTGCCCGACGGCCGGCTGCCCGCGCACTGGGCGGAGGTCAAGGCGGCGGTCGAGGAGCTGCGTGCCCGCACCGAGCCCGGCCTGGTGCTCGCGCCGCGCACCGAGGACGCGCACCAGGACCACCGCGGCCTGGCCAAGCTGATCACCACCGCGTTCCGCGACCATCTCGTGCTCGGCTACGAGATCGTCAAGTGGGACGGGGACCTGGGCCGTCCGGTGGTGTACCAGCCGCTGGCGCCGGAGACGGCCGAGGACAAGGTGCGGCTGCTGCAGGAGCACTACCCCTCGCAGCGGCACCGGCCCTGGTACGACCGGGAGGCCTTCCTCGGGCTCGCCCGGATCCGCGGCATCGAAAGCAACGTGCGCTACGCCGAGGCGTTCGCCGTCACCAAACTCACTGTCGACCTGGGGGGTTGAAACCTTGCGCGTACTGCTCACCGGACACCAGGGCTATCTGGGCACCGTGATGGCCCCGGTGCTCACGGCCGCCGGACACGAGGTGGTCGGGCTGGACGCCGGCCTGTTCGCCGACTGCGTGCTGGGGCCGGACCCCGCGGACCCTCCGGGGACGCGGGTGGACCTGCGGGACGTCACGGCCGACCACGTGGCCGGGGTGGACGCCGTGATCCACCTGGCCGCCCTGTCCAACGACCCGCTGGGGGCGCTGGCGCCGGAACTCACCTACGACATCAACCACCACGCGTCCGTGCGGCTGGCGAGGCTGGCCCGCGACGCGGGGGTGCGGCGCTTCCTGTACGCCTCGACCTGCTCGGTCTACGGCGCGGCGGGCGGCGACGAGCTGGTGGCCGAGGACGCCCCGCTGCGCCCGGTGACGCCGTACGCCGAGTCCAAGGTGCGGGTGGAGGACGACCTGCACGAGCTGGCCGACGACGACTTCAGCCCGGTGTACATGCGCAACGCGACCGCCTTCGGGTACTCGCCGCGGCTGCGCGCCGACATCGTGCTGAACAACCTGGTGGGCCACGCCCTGCTGTCCGGTGAGGTGCTGGTGCTGTCCGACGGCACGCCGTGGCGTCCGCTGGTGCACGCCGAGGACATCGCCCGCGCGTTCACGGCCGCCCTCCAGGCGCCGCGGGAGGCGGTGCACGACCGGGCGTTCAACATCGGCAGCGAGGCCAACAACGTCACGGTCGCGGAGATCGCCCAGCAGGTCGCGGACGCGGTGGACGGCTCCAAGGTGGTCATCACCGGGGAGACGGGCGCCGACCCGCGCTCCTACCGGGTGGACTTCTCCCGGTTCCGCGCGGCGGTCCCCGGCTTCGAGTGCGAGTGGACCGTGAAGCGCGGCGCGCTGGAACTCGCCGACGCCTACCGGACGCACGGGCTGACCCGGGAGGCGTTCGAGCAGCGGTTCACCCGGCTCGCGGTGCTGCGCGCGGCGTCCGGCGCGGGCACGGTCGACGACACCCTGCGGTGGCGGTCGTGACCACGCCGGGCGAGGAGATGCACGCCCTGGTGGAGCGGATGTACCCGCTGTGCCGGAGCATCACCGGCGACGGGGTGCGCGCCACCCTGGACATCGTCGGGGAGCACCTGCCGCTGGAGGTGCGCGAGGTGCCCACCGGCACGCAGGTGCTCGACTGGACCGTGCCGCAGGAGTGGAACGTCCGGGAGGCGTGGATCGCCGACCCGTCCGGCCGGCGGGTCGTCGACCTCGCCGACTCCAGCCTGCACGTGCTCGGGTACAGCGTGCCGGTGGCGGCGCGGATGCCGCTGTCCGAGCTGCGCCCGCACCTGCACACCCTGCCCGAGCACCCGACGTGGGTGCCGTACCGGACCAGTTACTACAAGCCGGACTGGGGGTTCTGCCTGGCGCAGGAGACCCTGGACGCGCTGCCGGACGGCGAGTACGAGGTGCGGATCGACTCCACCCTCGCGGACGGGCACCTCACCTACGCCGAGCACGTGGTGCCGGGGCGGGTGCCGGACGAGGTGATCGTCTCCAGTCACGTCTGCCACCCGTCGCTGGCCAACGACAACCTGGCCGGCATCGCGGTGGCGGTGTTCCTCGCCCGGTCCCTCGCGCAGCGCGCCCCGTACTACACGTACCGGTTCCTGTTCGCGCCCGGCACCATCGGGGCGATCACCTGGCTGGCCCGCAACGCCGGGCAGGTGGAGCGGGTGAAGCACGGGCTGGTGCTGGCGTGCGCGGGCGACCGGGGCTCGCTGACGTACAAGCGGAGCAGGCGCGGGGACGCGGAGATCGACCGGGTGATGCGCCACGTGCTGCGGACCTCCGGACGCCCGCACGAGATACGGGAGTTCACGCCCTACGGCTACGACGAGCGGCAGTTCTGCTCGCCGGGCTTCGACCTCGGCGTGGGTTCCCTCAGCCGGACCCCGTACGCCGGCTACCCGGAGTACCACACCTCGGCGGACGACCTGGACTTCGTGTCCCCGGAGGCGATGGAGGACACCCTCGCCGTCTGCCGGGAGGCGTTCGCCGTGCTCGACCGCAACCGCCGGTACGTCAACCTCAGCCCGTACGGGGAGCCGCAGCTGGGCCGGCGCGGCCTCTACGGGGCGCTCGGCGGCCGCAGCGACGCGCAGGAGGCCCAGCTGGCGATGCTGTGGGTGCTCAGCCTCTCCGACGGCGAGCACGGTCTGCTGGACGTGGCCGAGCGGGCCGGTCTGCCGTTCGACACCGTCGCCGCGGCGGCCGACGCCCTGCACGGCGCCGGACTGGTCAAGGCGTGAGACCGGTGGCCGCCGAGGGGGACGGGACGTCGACAGCGCCGGAGCGGCCGGCCCGCACCGTCACGCGGGCCGTCGCGGGCCGGCTGTCGTGGGGGCTGGCCGACCAGGCGGCCTCCAGCCTGTCCAACTTCGTCGTGGGCGTGTACGTGGCGCGCTCGCTGGGCCTGACCGCGTTCGGCGTGTTCAGCCTGGCCTGGGTGACCTACGGCGTGGTGCTCAGCGTCTCCCGGGGTCTGGCCACCGACCCGCTCGTGGTGCGGTTCAGCGGCGTGTCCGAGGCGTCCTGGCGGCAGGCGGTGGCCCGCTCCACGGGCACCTCGCTGGGCGTCGGCGCGGTCGTCGGCGTGCCGTGCCTGGCGTTGTGGCCGCTGCTCGGCGGCAGTGTGGGGGCCGCGTTCGGCTGCCTGGGCGTGGTGCTGCCCGGCCTGCTGCTGCAGGACGCCTGGCGGTACTCGTTCTTCGCGGCCGGCGTCGGCCGGAAGGCGTTCGTCAACGACGTGGTGTGGGGCGTGGCGCTGATCCCCGCCATGGTCGTGGCGGCCCAGGTGGGCACCGTGTCCGCGTTCCTGCTCGCCTGGGGCGGGTCGGCGGCAGTGGCGGGGGCGTACGGCTGGGCGCAGTCCGGCATCCTGCCCCGGCCGGCCGGGGCCCGGGCGTGGATCCGCGACCACCGTGACCTGGGCTACCGGTACCTGGCCGAGAACACGTGCGTGAGCGGCGCGAGCCAGCTGCGCGCGTACGGGCTCGGCGCGATCGTCGGCGTCGGCGCGGTCGGCGTCGTCCGGGGCGCCGAGCTGCTGCAGGGCCCGTTCCTGGCCGTGCTGATGGGGCTGACGCTGGTCACCGTGGCGGAGGCGGCGCGGATGCTGCGGCAGGCCCCGCACCGGCTGGGCCGGTTCTGCCTGTTCCTGGGCGGCGGTCAGGCGGTCGCCGCCCTGCTGTGGGGCGGCGTGCTGCTGCTGATGCCGGACCGGGCGGGCGAACTCGTCCTCGGCGACGTCTGGCCCGCCGCCGCGGAACTCATCGTGCCAGCCACCCTCAGTGTCGCGGGGGCCGGTGTCGGCACCGGAGCGGCCGCCGGGCTGCGCGCGCTCGGCGCGGCCCGGCTCAGTCTGCGGTGCCAGATCTTCGCCTCCGTCTGCTACGTGGGCCTCGGGATCGGCGGTGCGGCCCTCGGCGGCACCGTCGGCTCGGCCTGGGGCGCCGCCGCCGCGTCCGTGTGCGGTTCGGCCGCGTGGTGGCTGCATCTGAGGATCGCCCTGCGCGAGCACCACCGAGATCTCTCATCCGTGAAGTGAGGACGTCATGACCGCGCAACCCCGGCTGAGCATCGGCCTTCCCGTGTACAACGGCGAGGAGTACCTCGCCGAGTCGCTGGAGGCCCTGCTCGGCCAGACGTACGAGGACTTCGAGTTGGTCATCACCGACAACGCGTCGACCGACGGGACCCAGGACATCTGCCGCCGCTACGCGAAGCGGGACTCCCGGATCCGCTACATCCGGCTGCCCCGGAACATCGGCGCCGCGCCGAACCACAACTACGTCTTCACCCAGTGCCGCGGCGAGCTCTTCAAGTGGGCCTCGCACGACGACCTGTACGCCCGTGACCTGCTGAAGCGCTGCGTGGAGGCGCTCGACGAACGCCCGGAGGTGATCCTCGCGCACAGCGACCAGGCCGTCATCGACGAGGGCGGCAAGGTCAAGGTGCCCTACGCGTACACGCTGAACACCGGCTCGCCGCACGCGCCCGAACGGTTCCGCAGCCTGCTGTTCGAGCCGGGCGGCGACGACTTCTACGGCGTGATGCGCGCCGACGTGCTGCGCCGGGTGAAGCCGCACGACAGCTACCACCACGCGGACCGCACGTTCGTCGCCGAGATCACTCTGCACGGCCCCTTCCACCAGGTGCCGGAGCTGCTGTACTTCCGCCGCGACCACCCCACCCGCGCCGAGCGGGCGAACCCCTCCAAGCGCGCCCGCTGCGTCAACCTGGACCCGCGCCGGGCGGGACCGCTGCACCCGACACCCCGGCTGCTCGCCGAGTACGTGTGGGGGTTCGTGTCGGCGGTGAAACGGGCGCCGCTGTCCCCCGCCGACCGGCGTGCCTGCTACCGGCATCTGGTCTCGTGGGCGACCAGCCGGGTCCGCCCGGGCGCGGGCGAGCGGGTCGAGGACCGGGCCCCGGTGGGCCCGGACGCGCTGGGCGTCTCCGTCGACGCCTTGGTCGCCGGCCGCGAGAGGAGGGACGCGTGACGTCCCCTCGTGTGGGCATCTTCGGCCTGTTCGGCTCCGGGAACGTCGGCAACGACGGGTCGCTGGAGGCCGTGCTGGGCCACCTCCGCGCCGCGCACCCGGACGCGGCCCTGGACGCCCTGTGCGGCGGACCCGAGACCGTCACGGCCCGGTACGGGGTCCCGGCGGCCCGGCTGCACTGGTACCGCGGGGAGTACCGCACCGCCTCGCGTCTGAAGGACGTCGCGGGCAAGGGCGCGGGCAAGCTCGTGGACGCCTTCCGCATCGCGGCCTGGGTGCGCCGGCACGACGTGGTGGTCGTGCCGGGCACGGGCATCCTGGAGAGCACGCTGCCGCTGCGGCCGTGGGGCATGCCGTACTCGCTGTTCCTGGTGTGCGCGGCCGGGCGGCTGCTCGGCACCCCGGTCGCGCTGGTCGGCGTCGGGGCGTCCGAGACCGGCAGCCGGGCGGTGCGGGCGCTGACCCGGTGGGCGGCGCGGCTGGCCGCGTACCGGTCGTACCGGGACACGCTGTCGCGGGACGCGATGCGGGCGACGGGCGTGGACACCCGGGGCGACGAGGTCTACACGGACCTGGTGTTCGCCCTGCCCACTCCCCCGCCGGGCGACCCGACGGGACCGCCCGGACCGGTGTGCGTGGGCGTCATGGACTTCGGCGGGAACAACGACGAGCGGGACCGGGCGGAGGAACTGCGCCGCCGCTACCTGGACGGCACCACGCGGTTCGTGCGCGCCCTGGCCGCGGAGGGCAGGCCGGTGCGGCTGCTCACCGGCGACGACGTCGACCGGCCGGTGACCGAGGCGATCCTCGAGGCGGTGGACTCGCCGCTGGTCACCGCCGCCGCGACGGCGTCCCTGGGCGACCTGATGAAGGAGATGGCGGTCGCGGACACCGTGGTGGCGACCCGCTACCACAACCTGGTCTGCGCGCTGAAGGTCGGCACCCCGGTGCTCGCCCTGAGCTACGCGGCGAAGAGCGACCGGCTGATGGCGGACATGGGTGTGGGCGAGTACTGCCACGCGGCGCGCGAGATCGACGCGGGCCGGCTGCTGGAGCAGTTCCGGGAGCTGGAGCGGAACCGGTCGGCGGTGCGGCGGACCCTCGCCGGACGGGGCCCGGTGCTCGTCGGGCGGGTCCGGCAGCAGTTCGCCGCGCTGTCCGCCCTGATCCCGGGGCCCGGCCCCGCCCCCACCCCCGCACGACAGGAGACCCCATGAAGGTGACCGAGGTCCCGGCGATCGCCGGGGCGTTCCTGTTCGAGCCGACGCCGTTCACCGACGAGCGCGGCTTCTTCTGCCGCACGTTCGACGCGGACGTGGTGCGTTCCGTGGGCATCGACCCGGACGCCTTCGTCCAGGACAGCCTCTCCCGGTCGGTGCGGGGCGTGGTGCGCGGCATGCATCTGCGGTCCGGCGAGGGCGAGGCCAAGCTGGTGCGCTGTTCCCACGGGCGGATCTTCGACGTGGTGGTGGACCTGCGGCCCGGCTCGCCGACGTACCGGGGCCGGGCCACGTTCGAGCTGTCCGGCGACACGCAGGCGACGCTGTACGTCCCGGCGGGCTGCGCGCACGGCTTCCAGGCCCTGACGGAGACCGCCGACACGTCGTACCGGATCGACCGTCCGCACGACCCGGCGGAAGACGTGACGATCGCCTTCGACGACCCGGACCTGGCCGTCCCCTGGCCGCTGCCGGTCACGGTGACGTCCGAACGGGACCGCAAGGCGCCGGGTCTCGCGGAGGCGCTGAGGACGCCGGCGGAGCGGCGGACGGCGGTGGGGCCGTCGTGAGCGGGGAGGAGCTGCGGCTGCCGCTGTCGCAGGCGGTCAACGAACGGCTGCACGCGCTGGTCCCCGGCGGGGCGCACACGTACGCCAAGGGCGACGACCAGTACCCGCAGGACCTGGCGCCGGTCATCAGTCACGGGCGCGGCGCCCATGTGTGGGACGTCGACGGCAACCGCTACATCGAGTACGGCTCGGGGCTGCGGTCGGTGAGCCTCGGCCACGCCCATCCGCGGGTGCTGGAGGCGGTGCGGCGGGAACTCGACCGCGGCAGCAACTTCGTGCGCCCGTCGGTGGTGGAGGCGGAGGCGGCGGAGCGGTTCCTCGCCACGGTGCCGACCGCCGAGATGGTCAAGTTCGCGAAGAACGGCTCCGACGCCACCACGGCGGCGGTCCGTCTGGCGCGCGCCGTCACCGGGCGCCCGCGGGTGGCGCTCTGCGCCGACCACCCGTTCTTCTCGGTCGACGACTGGTTCATCGGCACCACCCCGATGCCGGCGGGCGTCCCGCGGGCGACCACGGACCTGACGGTCACCTTCCCCTACGGCGACCTGACCGCCACGGAGGAGCTGTTCGACCGGTACCCGGGCGAGATCGCCTGCCTGATCCTGGAGCCCGCCGCCCAGACCGAGCCGCCGCCCGGTTACCTCGCCGGGCTGCGCGACCTGGCCGACCGGCACGGCTGCGTGCTGGTCTTCGACGAGATGATCACCGGCTTCCGCTGGTCCGAGGCGGGCGCCCAGGGCCTGTACGGGGTGACCCCCGACCTCTCCACCTTCGGCAAGGCGCTGGGCAACGGCTTCGCGGTGTCCGCGCTGGCCGGGCGCCGGGCGCTGATGGAGCGGGGCGGGCTGCGCCACGACGCCGACCGGGTGTTCCTGCTGTCCACCACGCACGGCGCGGAGACGCACGCCCTGGCGGCGGCGATGGCGGTGCAGGCCACGTACGTGGAGGAGGGCGTCACCGCGCGGCTGCACGCGCTGGGCGAGCGGCTGGCCGCCGGGGTCCGGGACGCGGCGGCCGCGATGGGCGTCGCCGGGCACGTGGTCGTCCGGGGCCGCGCGAGCAACCTGGTCTTCGCGACGCTCGACGCGCGGGGACGGCCGTCGCAGGAGTACCGGACGCTGTTCCTGCGCCGCCTGCTGACGGGCGGGGTGCTCGCCCCGTCGTTCGTGGTGAGCAACGCGCTGGAGGAGTCCGACATCGACCGCACGGTGGACGTGGTCGGCCAGGCGTGCGCGGTCTACCGCAAGGCGCTGGACGCGGGTGACCCGACACCGTGGCTGGGGGGCAGGCCGGTACGGCCGGTGTTCCGGCGGAGGGCGTGAGGCAAGCCGTCAACGCGCGCGGCGGCGCAGGGAGTCGGCCGTACGGTCGATTCCCCACGCCGCCGCCGGCACCACCGCCAGGGCGGTGCAGCAACCGCCCACGGTGTCGGTCGCGTAGTGCGCCCCGGTGGCGACCTGCGCCCAGCCCATGACGGCTCCGGCGGCGAAGGCGGCGCCCAGCGCGAGGGCGGTGCCGGCGGCTTGCCCGAGCCCGTGCCGCCCCGCCGCGAGCAGCGCCAGGGTGAGGGCCAGGGCGGTGAGGAAGGCGGTGTGCCCGCTCGGGTAGGCCAGGTTCTCGTCGCCGTGGATGGTGCGGGCGGCCAGCGGCTTGAGCAGCCGCGTGACCCCGACGGCCAGCCCGGGTCCGGCGAGGAGCAGTACGGCGGCGCGGGGACGGCGGGCCATCAGGCAGCCGATGACACCGGCCGTGAGCAGCAGGAGCGCGCCCGCCGGGTCGCCGAGGAAGTCCGTCGCGGAGGCGATGTGCCACCACGGCGCCCCGGCCCCGTACGCCGCCTCCCCGATCCGCGCGTCCGTCCGGCCGGGCCCGTCGTCACCGGCGTACCGGACCCCGAGCACGACGACCACCGACGCGGCGAGGGCGGCGACGACCGCGAGGCGCCGGCGCAGCACCCCGGGCAGCACCGCCGCGGCGGTCGTCTTGCCGCCCGTCACCGTCACCGTGCCGTCCACCCCCGTGCAACGCCCCGTGTCAGCCTAACCGACGGTGGGGAAAGGGCAGTTGAGAGACGGACGGCGTCGAGGGGCGTCGGGCGGCGCGAACCGGCGGTACGCGGGCGCCGTTCACGCCCGCGTACCGCACGACGGCGGGGGCGCCGCTCGTGCACAGCGCCCCCGCCGTCGGCCGGCGGCCCCTCAGGCCGGGTGGTCCGGCTGCTGCTCCGGGGGCGTGCCGCCGCCCCGGCCGCCGCCCTTGTTGCCGCGGTCGGTGCCGTGGGCGCGCCCGCCCTCGCCCCGGCCGGGCTGGGACGCCTTGCGGGCTCCGCTGTCCTGCGGCGTGCCCCCGCCCTTGTCGCTGCGCCGCAGCTCGGGCTGTTGCGGATTCGACATCGGCTTCCTCCTTGCGTCGCCTGCGCCTCGGTGCGCCTGCCGCTCACCGGGTGTCTCGTGTGCGCGGGCCGAAACGCCCGGCCGCCCGGATCAGTCCCGCGGGCCGTCGCCCGTCCCCGGCTCGGCCAGCCGCCGGTGGGCCGCCGCCTTCACGCCGTCGGGCAGCACCTTCCCGGCCAGGCCCTGCGCCTTGGTCATCAGCGACCCGGTGACGGCCTTCTTCTCGCCCTTCACGATCGCTTCGAACGCCTGTTCGGCCACCTGGGCCGGGGGATCCTTCTTCATGGAGCCCATGCGGGTGTCGTCCGTCATGTCGGCCCGGTCGAAGAACTCCGTCTCCGTCGGGCCCGGCATGAAGGCGGTGACCGTCACCCCGGTGTCCTTCACCTCCTCCGCCAGCGCCTGCGCGAAGCTCTGCACGAACGACTTGGAGGCGTTGTAGACCGGCTGGAAGGAGCCGGGCATCTGGGCGGCGACGGAAGAGGTGAAGGCGAGCCGTCCCGCGCCGCGCGCCACCATCGCCCGCAGCAGCGGCTTGGCCAGCCGCACGGTCGCGGTGACGTTGAGGTCGATGACCTCCTGGTCGTCGGTGAGGTCGGTGTCCACGAAGGCGCCGCCCTGGCCGACCCCGGCGTTGAGGACGGCGACGTCGACGGTCAGGCCGTCGAGCGCGTCGAGGAGCAGGAAGCGTCCTTCGCCGGTCCGCAGGTCGGCGCGCACCGCGCGCACCTCCGCGCCCGACTCCCGCAGCTTCTCCGCCGCGCCCTCCAGCTCCTCGTCCTCGGCGTTCACCACGAGGTCGTAGCCGTGCGACGCGAACTGCCCGGCCAGCTCGAGGCCGATGCCGCTGGACGCGCCGGTGATCAATGCGAGTGGCCGTGTGTCAGTCATGCCGGACGGGTAACCCCGCCGGTCCGGGTCACGCACCCCGCCCTCCCCCGACGTTTCCCGCCCGTCCGCCCGGTTACCCGCGCGGTGGCGCGCCCCGCACGCCCGGGGCCGCGCCGCGCCCCCCTGTCCCGGCGCCGGCCGTCCGCCGGCGGGAGCAGAAACGGAGTCCGCATGGCCAGCACGAAGGTGTCCGACTTCATCCTCCAGCGGCTGCGCGACTGGGACGTCGACCATGTCTTCGGCTACGCGGGCGACGGCATCAACGGACTGCTGGCCGCCTGGGGGCGGGCGGACAACGAGCCGAAGTTCGTCCAGGCGCGGCACGAGGAGATGTCCGCCTTCCAGGCCGTCGGCTACGCCAAGTTCTCCGGCAAGGCGGGTGTCTGTGCCGCCACCTCGGGCCCCGGTGCGATCCACCTCCTGAACGGCCTCTACGACGCCAAGCTGGACCACGTCCCGGTCGTGGCGCTGGTCGGGCAGACGAACCGCAGCGCCATGGGCGGCTCCTACCAGCAGGAGGTGGACCTCGCCGCGCTCTTCAAGGACGTCGCGTCCGACTTCTGCGAGACGGCGACGGTCCCCGAGCAGCTGCCGAACCTGATCGACCGCGCCTTCCGCACCGCGTACGCCCGGCGCACGGTCACCGCGGTCATCCTGCCGGGCGACGTGCAGGAGATGGACTACAGCCCGCCCACGCACGCCTTCAAGATGGTGCCCTCCAGCCTCGGCCTGGGCCGGTACGCGCCGGTCCCCGCCGACGAGGACCTCCAGCGGGCCGCCGACGTGCTGAACGCGGGCGAGAAGGTCGCCGTGCTGATCGGGCAGGGCGCGCGCGGCGCCCGCGAGGAGGTCGAGCGGCTCGCGGACGTGCTGGGCGCCGGGGTGGCGAAGGCGCTGCTCGGCAAGGACGCCCTGCCCGACGACCTGCCGTACGTCACCGGCTCCATCGGGCTGCTGGGCACCCGCCCCTCGTACGAGCTGATGCGGGACTGCGACACGCTGCTGATGATCGGGTCCAGCTTCCCGTACACGCAGTTCCTGCCGGAGCTGGACCAGGCGCGGGCCGTGCAGATCGACATCGACCCGCACATGATCGGCCTGCGCTACCCGAACGAGGTGAACCTGGTCGGCGACGCCCGCGAGACCCTGCGACGGCTGCTGCCGCGCCTGCACCGCAAGGAGGACCGGACCTGGCGGGAGCAGGTCGAGGAGAACGTCACCCGTTGGTGGGAGGTGATGCAGCGGCGCGCCGCCGTGAGCGCGGACCCGGTGAACCCGGAGTACGTGGTGCACGCCCTGGACGGCAGGCTGCCCGACGACGTGATCCTCGCCGCCGACTCCGGCTCGGCCGCCAACTGGTACGCCCGGCATCTGCGGCTGCGCGGCCGGATGCGCGGCTCGCTGTCCGGGACGCTGGCGACGATGGGCCCCGGTGTGCCGTACTGCATCGGCGCGAAGTTCGCCCACCCCGACCGGCCGGCCATCGCCCTGGTCGGGGACGGGGCCATGCAGATGAACGGCATGATGGAGATGGTCACGGCGGCGAAGTACTACCGCGAGTGGTCCGACCCCCGGCTGATCGTCGCCGTGCTGAACAACGGCGACCTCAACCAGGTCACCTGGGAGATGCGGGCCATGTCCGGCGCGCCGCAGTTCGAGGAGTCGCAAGCCATCCCGGACCTGCCGTACGCGGACATCGCCCGGCGCATGGGCCTGGACGGGGTCCGGGTGGAGAAGCCGAAGCAGGTCGAGGCCGCGTGGGACCGGGCGCTCGCCGCGGACCGGCCGTTCGTCATCGACTTCCGCACCGACCCGGCGGTGCCGCCGATCCCGCCGCACGCGTCCCTGGACCAGATCGAGGCGGCGGCCGCCGCGATCCTCAAGGGCGACAGCGACCGCGGCTCGATGGTGCGGCAGGGCCTGAAGGCGAAGGTCCAGGAGATGCTCCCCGGCACCCGGCACCGCGCCGGCCGGCCGGGCGCGGGCCCGGACGACAGCGCCTGAGCCCGGCGCCGCGCCTCCCGGGACCGCGCCTCTCCACCTCCTCCGTCCGGCGTCCCCGGGAGCGCTCCGCGCCCGGCCGGGCGCGGGTCGCCGGCGGGCGGTGCGAGGCGCCGCCGCTCCGGGGCGGGTGCGGACACCCGCCCCGCCCTTTCGCCCCGCGGGGGCCGACTCGTAGGATCGACGGGTCATCAACACCGCGACGGGAGACAGGAAGCCGGTGCGAGTCCGGCACGGTCCCGCCACTGTGACCGGGAAGTGCACCCCCTTCCACGTGCCACTGCGCGCCGCGCGGGAAGGCCAGGGGGAAGCGTCGATCCGGGAGTCAGGACACTGGCCTGTCGCGGGCCCGTTCCGAGGAGCGCGGACTCCCCAGGAGGCTTCACGTGTACGACGGCACGTCCCGTCCCGCCCTGTCCACCCCTGCCCGCAGGCGGCCCGCCGTGCGGGCGACCACCGCCGCCCTCGCCCTCGCGGCCGCCCTGCTGACCGCCGGCTGCGGATCGTCCCGGGACACCGCCCAGGACGCGAAGGCGCCGGCCGCACCGGCCGCAGGCTTCCCCGTCACCGTCGACAACTGCGGCGTGCGGACCACGTACGAGAAGCCGCCCGCGCGCGTCGTCACCATCCACCAGCACCCGGCGGAACTGATGCTCGCCCTCGGTCTGAAGGACCACATGGTCGGCACCGCCTTCCCCGACTCCCCGGTCCTGCCCGAGCTGAGGAAGGACTACGCGTCGATCCCCGAACTGGCCAGGAAGGAGCCGTCGTTCGAGACGGTCCTGGAGGCCGACCCGGACCTCGTCTACGGCGGTTACGGCAGCGCCTTCGCCGAGAACGAGGGCCGTTCCCGCACGGCGTTCGCCGACGCCGGCATCGACACCCACCTCAACCGCGAGTACTGCGGCAGGAAGCGGGTCACGATGCGGGACACCTACGACGAGATCCGCACCGTCGGCCGGATCTTCGGCGTCCCGGAGCGGGCCGACGCGCTGGTCGCCGACCTCGCGGACCGTGTCGGGAAGGCCGCCGGCAAGGTCGCGGACGTGCCGAAGGTGCCCGTCTTCGTCTACGACAGCGGCGACCGGACCGCCTTCACCGCGGGCGGCAAGAGCCTGGGCACCGAACTGATCCGGCTGGCCGGCGGCGAGAACGTCTTCGCCGACCTCGACGACGTCTTCGGCGACGTCTCCTGGGAACAGGTCGTCGACCGCAGGCCCGAGGTCATCGCGATCTACGACTACGCCGGCGCCGGCAGCGTGGAACGGAAGAAGAAGTTCCTGCTCTCCCAGCCCGCTCTCGAGGACGTGCCCGCCATCAGGAACAAGCGGTTCGTCGTCCTGCCGCTGACCGCCACCCTGGTGGGCGTCCGCTCCGCCTACGCGGTGGAGGACCTGGCCCGCGGCCTCCACCCCGAGAGCTTCGCGTGACGGCCCCGGCCGTCGGGACCGGCACCGAGCGGGCCGCACGGCGACGGCACGAGGACGACGGGCGGGCCGGCCTGGCCGGTCTCACCGTCACCCTCGTCGTCCTGGCCGTCACCCTGGCGGTCTCCGCCACCGCCGGTCTGGCCATCGGGTCGGTGCGGGTGCCGCCCGGCCAGGTGTGGGGCATCGTGACGCACGCGCTGGGCGCCGGCTGGACGGAACCGGACTGGTCGCGGGCGCGGGAGACCATCGTGCTGGACGTACGCGCGCCGCGCGTGCTCCTCGGGGCCGTGGCCGGGGCGGGCCTCGCGGTCGTGGGCACCGCCCTGCAGGCCCTGATCCGCAACCCGCTCGCCGAGCCCTACCTGCTCGGCGTCTCCTCGGGGGCGTCCCTGGGCGCCGTGTCGGTGATCGTGTTCGGGGTGACCCTGTTCGGGCCGGCGTCGCTGTCGGTCGCCGCGTTCGCGGGCGCGCTGGGCGCCCTGGTGCTCGTCTACGCCACCGCCCGCACCGGCGGCCGCATCACGTCGGCACGGCTGGTGCTGTCCGGTGTGGCCGTCGCCGCGATGCTCACCGCCGTGCTGGACCTGCTGCTGCTCGCCACCGACCGGGGCAACGAGGCCCGCGCGGTCCTCGCCTGGACCCTGGGCGGCCTCGGCGGGGTCACCTGGGACACGGTCCGGCTGCCCGGCGCGGCCCTGCTCCTGGGGGTCGCCGTCCTCATGGTGCAGGCCCGCAACCTCAACCTCCTGCTCGCCGGTGAGGAGGCCGCGACCACGATGGGCCTGGACGTGGCCCGCTTCCGCGCCCGCATGTTCGTCGTGCTCTCCCTCGTCACCGGCATCCTGGTGGCGGCGTGCGGCCCGATCGGATTCGTCGGCCTGATGGTGCCGCACATCGTCCGCATCGCCGTCGGCGGCGACCACCGGCGCGTCCTGCCGACGGCAGCCCTCGGCGGCGCGGTCTTCCTCGTCTGGGCGGACATCGCCGCCCGCGTCGTCGCGGCGCCCATGGAGATCCCCGTCGGCGTGCTGACCGCCCTGTGCGGCGGCCCCTTCTTCCTGTGGCTGATGCGCCGCACTGCCCGCCGGAGCACCGACCGAGGAGCGGTATGACCGGCACCGAACTCGTCATCGACACGGTCACCCTCACCGCCGGCGCGCACCGGCTGGTCGAGGAGGTCTCCCTGACGGCCCGCCCCGGTGAGGTCATCGGCCTGGTCGGTCCGAACGGCAGCGGGAAGTCCAGCCTGCTGCGCGCCGTCTACCGCGTCCTGCGCCCCGCGGCCGGCCGGGTGTCCGTCGACGGTGCCGACGCCTGGTCGCTGCCCGTGCGGCGACTGGCCCGCACGGTGGCGGCGGTGGTGCAGGAGACGGGCGCCTCGTTCGGCCTCTCGGTGCGTGAGGTCGTCGCCATGGGCCGCACCCCGCACAAGCGGCTGCTCGACGGCGACACCGCCGAGGACGCCGGTGCGATCGCGGCGGCGCTCGAAGCGGTCGACGCCACGAGCCTCGCCCACCGCCCCTTCGACCTGCTCTCCGGCGGCGAGCGCCAGCGCGTCCTCATCGCCCGCGCCCTCGCCCAGCAGCCCGCGCTGCTGGTCCTGGACGAGCCGACCAACCACCTCGACATCCGGCACCAGCTCGAACTCCTCGGCACCCTGCGGAGGCTGCCGGCGACGGTCCTGACCGCCCTGCACGACCTCAACCTCGCCGCCCGCTACTGCGACCGCCTCTACGTCCTGCACGCCGGCCGGGTCACGGCCTCGGGCCCGCCCGCGGACGTCCTGACGCCCCGCCTGCTGGCCGAGGTCTACGGCGTGGCGGCCGAGGTCGCCGTCCATCCGCGCACGGGCGCTCCCCAGGTGACCTTCCTCCCGTGACCGTGGAAGGGCCCCGTGAGCGGCGTGCTCACGGGGCCGGCGCGGCGACGGGATCAGCCGGAGACCGTGATGGTGGAGCTTCCGCTGCTCTGGTAGCCCTCGGTGGCCATGATCATGTAGTACCTGAACTGGCCCAGGTTCAGGCCCGCGCGCGCCCAGGCGTCGAAGTGGTTCCCGGTGGTGATGGTGCCGGATCCACTGGTCACCTTCGACCGGCGGACGCTCCAGTACTGGTCGAAGGTGCGGGTTCCCTCGACGGACGGGGCGTTGTACCGGGTCGTCCGGTAGATGTCGTACGTGCCGCCGTCGCTGGTGACGGTGCCCCGGTGCTCGCCGGTGGGCCGGTAGCTGCCCCAGTTGTCGACGATGTAGTACTCGACCAGCGGGTTCGAGGTCCAGCCGTAGAGGCAGCCGTAGCCGTTGCCCGACGGGTTGAAGTAGCCGGTGTACCGGACCGTCCTGCGTCCGCCGTTGCTCCAGCCCTTGCCGGCGACGAAGTTGCCGCAGTTGGTCCACCGGGTGCTGTAGCTGCCGCCGCCGTTGAGCGTCATGGAGACGGAGCCGCCGCCGTCGGTCCAGAACGAGTAGTACATGCCGTCGTAGCCGGTCTGGTTGGTGGTGATGGTGGTGGCGGCGTGGGCGGTGCCGGGCACCAGCAGCCCCGACGCGGTGGCGAGCGCGGCGGCGCCGGCGCCGGCGCCGACGAGGAAGCCGCGGCGGCTCAGGCCGCTGAAGGGGGCGGGGCTTTGCCGGATCCGGTCCTGCTGCGTGCCGTCCTGGTGCATGCGTCCTCCCGGTGAAGGTCGGTGGGGGCCGGGCGGCTCCTGCCGCCCGCGGCCTTGCATGGAGCGGCCACCGTCCCCGGTCGTGCGACGTGAGGGGAACGGGGACCTGCTGTCGTGCGGTGGCCACAGTTTTCGAAGGACGTCATGGGCCTGTCAACAGTTTCGACAACCTTTCGGAAACTGTTCCTCCAGCGGATCACCTGGGACGGTACACATATGCCCAGGTCGCCCCCGCCCACAAGGGCATCACCGTGGAGCGTCGACGGACGGGCGAGGCGCACGCAACGCAAGCACGCACAGCTGTACCGAAACTTTCGAAGCGGCTGTCACGGGTCCCGGGACATCGTCGCGTAGACCCGGTCGAAGCGCCCCGCAGCCAGGTCCTGCCGCGCGCTCGACCACCCGAGGACGGCCCCCTCCAGGCCGTGGACCGCATGTTCCCACCGGGCCGGACACACCCAGTCAGTCCTCAGGCCGTACGTCCCCGCCTTCCCCCGGACCCTGAGAAGGTCGTCGGCCCGGGGGCGTCATGGGCGGGATGACAGAAGCCCGGTGTGACGACGGAGCGGCGCAGGGAGCCCGTACCAACGATCCTCGCGCGGGCGGCAGTCGTCCCCGACGCCCGTCGCACGGCCTGCGCCGGATCGGCCGACGGCCCGTCACCCGCCGCCGGTCCCCCCGGGTCAGGGCGCGGTTACCGCGAGCACGGTGGCGGCGCGTCCGCGGTGACGACCAGCGCGGCCTGGTCGTCGTCGACCGTGCGACCGTCCATGAAGGCGCGGATGTCCTCCGTCAGGGTCCGCACGACGTCCGTCGCGGTGGGGCGGAGCGGGGCGGAGGCCAGGGCGTCGGCCAGTCGCGCGTCCCCGTACTGCTCCGCGCCCGCGGCCCGGCACTCGGTGATGCCGTCGGTGTACAGCACCAGGCTCTCCGCGGGGCGCAGCGTGAAACGGACGGCGTCGAGCAGGGGCGGGATGCCGATGCCGAGCAGGCCGCCGGAGGCCTCGACCGGGGTGACCGCGTGGCCGGCGTCCAGCAGGAGGGGCGGTGTGTGGCCCGCCCTGACGAGTTCGACGGCGAGTCCGTCGCCGACCGGCGTCAGGTGGCCGTAGACCAGCGTGACGAAGCCGTTGTTCTGCTCGGGGTTGCGGTCGTTCAGGGCTCGGTCGACGGCCTTGACGACGCTGACCGGGTCGTCGAGCAGCGGGGCGACGGCGCGAGCGGTGTGCCGGACCAGGGCCGTCGTGGTGGCGGCCCTGGCACCGCGCCCGCAGACGTCCCCGAGGACGAAGGACCAGCTTCCGTCCCCGCGGGAGAAGACGTCGTAGAAGTCGCCCCCGATGTCGAGCCCCTGGCCGGCCGGGTGGTAGAAGGCGGCGAGCTGCGCGCCGGGGACGTCGGGCAGGTCCGGCAGCAGCAGGCCGGTCTGGAGGTCACGGGCGAGGGCGGCGCGCTGCGCGTACTGGCGTGCGTTGCGCGCGGCCGAAGCGGCGCGGCGGGCCACTTCCTCCGCCAGAGCGATCCGGTGGCCGTCGAGGGACGCTTCGTCCGTCGCGTACAGGCTCAGCGCGCCGAAAGGACGCCCCCGGTCCAGCAGAGGCACGCAGAGGTATCCGGTGACGCCCAGCTCCTGCCAGAGTCCGGGACCGGTCGGGGTGCGGCGGGCCACTTCGGTGACGCCGGAGGCCAGGACCCGCGCGAGGGCGTCGTCCCCGGTGTCCGGGACGGGGCGGTGCGAGGCGAGCAGCTCACGAGCGCGCTCGCTCGTGGCGGCGGCCGCCACCCGCTGGACGCGTCCCGCCTCCACGACGTCCACCGCGGCGAGCGGGGCCAGCACCGGGACGGCCAGGTCGGCCAGCCGTCGCAGTGTCTCCCCCTCGTCCAGCGGGCCGGCCAGCGCGGTGCTGACGGCCAGCAGGTAGGAGAGGTCGTCGCGGGCCGCCTTCTCCCGGGCGTCGGCCGCCCGCCGGGCCTGTTCGGCGTGATGCCGCTCGACGGCGAGGGCGGCGGTGTCGACGAAGAGGCGGGCCAGCGCGAGGTGGATGTCCTGGGGGGCGCACGGTGTGCGGTGGTACATCGCGAACGTGCCCAGCACCCGCCCGTCACGGCCGAGGATCGGCGTGGACCAGCACGCGGCGAGTCCGGCCCGGCCGGCCAGGTCACGGAAGTCCTCCCACAGGGGGTCGCGGGCGATGTCGGTGACGATCACCTTCTGCCGCCGGTGGGCGGCCGTGCCGCACGAGCCGACTCCCTCGCCGATGGCGATGCCGTCGATGGCCCGGTTGTAGAAGCCGGGCAGGCTGGGTGCGGCACCGTGGTGCAGGCGGCGGCCGTCCTCGTCCGCCAGCAGGACCGAGACGATGACGCCGGGGGAGAGTTCCTCGATCGCCCGGCACATCCCCTCCAGCACCTCGGGCAGGGGCGCCTGACGGGCGATCTGTTCCAGGAGCGCGCGCTGCTCGGCGGCCAGCCGCCGGGCGTGTTTGACCTGGGTGGTCTCCACTCCGATCATGCGTACGCCGATGACGTTGCCGCCGGCGTCGCGGCGGGCCTCGTAGGTGAAGTCGAAGAACGCCTCACGGGCCTGGCTGCCGACGCCGATGACGACACGGGTGTCGCGGCCGATGTGCCGCTCCCCCGACCGGTAGACCTGGTCGAGCAGCCCGAGGAAGCCCTGGGCCTTCAACTCGGGCATCAGATCGCCCAGGGGCACACCGGTGCGTTCCCGCCGCCCGCCCCCGATCGCGGTGAAGAACGCGGGGTTCGCGGCCTCCAGCACATGGGCGGGACCCGCCATGGAGGCGAACAGCGCGGCCGACGTCCCGAACAGCAGCGACAGGTCCTCGTCCACGTCCCGTTCCGCCGGTGACGGGCGCGCCCCCTCCTCGGACCGCGGTTCCCGTTCAGCTCTCATCTCGTCCCCTCCACCGGCGCGTGCACCGGACCGGCACTCGTTCCCCCCGGCTCCGGCCCATGCCTTCGGCGGGAGCGTGCGACGTGACGTCCCGGCCGCGCGGGACATCACCGCGTCCGACGGGGTGGGGCGCGACCGGCCGGCGAGGCGCGACCGTCCCGCGGCCGGGCCGTCCGGAGCGTCCGGGGCGACGGGTCGCCTCACGGCTCATCGCCTCGCCCCGCCGGCGGACCGCCCTTCTCGGCACCGCGGCGGAGCGGCCACGGGCGTCACCCGGACGCGCCGGCGCCGTCGGCGGCGCCGTCCGGGGCGACGGCGGCCAGCGCGTCGGCGACCGTGTCGTGGAGGGGGAGCAACTCGGAGATGCCGGTCATGTTCACCATGCGCACGAGACGGTCGGGCACGCGCGCGATGCGGAGCGAACCGCCTGCCTTCTGGGCGGCGTGCATCAGGACGATGAGGGTGCTGAGGCCGGTGGAGTCGACGAAGTCCACCTGGGCCATGTCCAGGACGAGGTGCGGAGCGCCTTGGCTCACGGCGGTCAGCGCCTGCGCCCGCAGCACGGGCGCGGTGTGCAGGTCGACATCTCCGGTGACCACGACGACGGCTGTGCGCTTCCCGGTGTATCGGACGGTCGTGTCGAGGGTGTCACTCACGTGAGACTTCACTCCTGGACGGACGGCTCTGGTACGGACGGTCTCTGTGCGGCGCGGCGCGTACGGCGGCGGGTGTCACCGCCGCACGGGCGTGCGGAGAGGAGGGGCATGGTGCGGTTTCCCCGTGCGGGCCGGGTCAATCCCGCGGTCCGTTCCGGGCGCCGGGGCCGTGAACGGTGGCCAGTTCGGCGAGACCCGAGACGGTGACGACGGGTTCGAGCAGCGGGGGAACGATCAGTTCCAGCCTCTCGGCGTGGGCGAACAGCACGCTCAGCCCTGCGCTGTCGAGGTATTCCACCTCCGTCAGGTCCACGACGAGGGGGCCCGGGTCACCGTCCAGGGCTTCGGCCAGATGACCGACGTTGCTCATGTCGATCTCGCCGCTGACGACGAGCCGGACGGTGCCGTCGGGGCTCCGTCCGGGTATGAGCGTGAGCGGGGTTGTCATCAGGCGATCCTCATCTGCATGTCGACGGTGGTGCCGGACGGGCCGGGGGAGACGGTGACCTGCTGCATCAGGGCGTGCATCAGGGAGATGCCCCGGCCCCGGTGAGCGTTGATTTCGGGCCGTGGAACCTTCCACCGGCCGCTGTCGGCGACCGTCACGCGCAGGGTGTCCACCAGCGCCACGGCGCGCAGCCGCACGTCCTCCCCGGGAGCGTTGCGGTGGCCGTGCTCGATCGCGTTCGCGCAGGCCTCACCGGCGGCGACGAGAACGTTCTGCACGGTGTTCGGCGGCAGGTCGCACTGGGCGAGCCAGCTCCGCAACGCCTTGCGGACGGGGGCGAGCTGGGCGGACTCGGCCGGGAAGGTGATCTCCAGCGGCGCCGGATGGCGGTACAGCAGCAGCGCCACGTCGTCGTCGTACCCGCCTGTCGGCGCGAGCCTCGACATCACGGCGCTGGCGAGGTCCTCGACCGGCATGTCGCGGCCCTCCTGCACGGCGTCGCCCGCCTGCTCGATCCCCGTGCTGAGCGGACGCCGCCGGCGTTCGACGAGGCCGTCGGTGTACAGCAGCAGCGTGGCCCGGGCGGGAAGGGAGCACGCGGCCTCCGGGCGCGGCCGGCCCGGCCGTACGGCCAGGGGCAGCGCACGCCCCTCCTCCAGCAGCCGGGTGGTGCCGTCGGGGTGCACGAGGATGCCCGGCGGATGCCCGGCGCTGGAGTAGGTGAGCTCTCCGGTGGCGGGATCGAGCACACCGCAGAACACGGTCGTGCACTGCGCACCGGTCACGCCGGCCGCGAACTGGTCGAGCGCCGTGAGCGTCCGGGCGGGGCTGGGGTCCTGGAGCAGCAGGGCGCGGCAGGCGCTGCGCAGCTGCCCCATGACGCTGGCCGCCTCCAGGCCACGTCCGACGCAGTCACCCACGACGATGCCGATGCGCCCGTCCGGCAGGGCGACGGTGTCGTACCAGTCGCCGCCCACCTCCAGCGGGCGTGTGGCGGGTTCGTACCGCACGGCGAAACCGTCGGGAAGCCGTGCGGGGCCGAGGATGGCGCGCTGGAGCGCGATCGCGGCCTCCCGCTGCTGGTCGATCTGATGCGCCCGCACCAGACCCTGCGCGAGATGCCCGGCCAGCAGCGACAGCAGCAGCTGGTCCTCGGAGGTGAACGGCCGGTGTCCCCCCAGATCGACCCACAGGGCCAGCGGACCTCGCGGGTGTTCCAGCAGGACACTCGCGCCGTTGTCCTCCGGCACCACGGTGAGCGGGGACCGGCGGCGCAGCGCCGCGAGCAGTTCCCGGCGCTCGGCCGGCAGGTCCTCCCACCGCAGATCCGCGTCGGCGGTCGTGAGCTCCGGCGTGTCGTCGTCGCCGAAGACGGCGGCCACCACGTCGCGTGCGTGCCACAGCGACCGCAGCTCGTCCAGGGCCCCGGACAGCGCCTCGGGCAGACTGGTGGCGCGTGACAGCGAGGTGCTCAGCGCCGCGAGCGCCGTCTCGCGCTGGATGGCGTAGTGCTCGGCGGTGACGTCGCGGAAGGTGCCGACCGTGACCCGGCGGCCCGTGTCCGGGTCCTCGGCCTTGTTGTAGGTCACGGTTATCCACAGGCGGCGGCCGTCCCGGCGGGTGACCGGGACGGTGTACGAGCCCTGCGGGGTCTCCAGCAGGCCGGCGAAGGCGAGGCCGACCTGCTCGTGCGCGCCCGGATCGGTGTCCGCGTCCGGCCACCACGGATGGATCGGGGCGTACGGCAGGCCCTCGGGCCCGTAGCCGAGGATGTCGGTGAAAGCCGCGTTGATCTCCACGACGGCCCCGGACTCGTCGCAGACGAAGAACGCCTCCTGGAGCGAGTCGATGAGCGCCGTCCGCCAGCGCAGGTGGTGGCCGCGCAGCCGGGCCAGTTCGACGTTCGCGCGGACCCGGGCCAGCAGCTCGGCCGCGGCGAAGGGCTTCACCAGGTAGTCGTCGGCGCCGGCCTGCAGTCCCTCGATCGACGCCTCCTGCCCGGCCCTGGCCGACAGCAGCAGGACGGGCACCGAGGCCGTACGGGTGTCGCCACGCAGTCGCGCCACCAGCTCCAGTCCGTCCAGCCGGGGCATCATCACGTCGCTGACGACGAGATCGGGAATGCGCCGGCGGGCGGCGTCGAGCGCCGCGACGCCGTCGGCGACCGCGGTGACCTCGTACCCCGCGGCAGCCAGGATGCGGGTGAGGTACTCGCGCATGTCGGCGTTGTCGTCGGCCACCAGTACCCGTGCGCTGCGCGCGGGACCGGCGTCCGACCCGAGCGGGACGGCTCCCGCCGCTTCCGGGCCGTCGTCGGGCGACGCGCCCGACGCGCTCACCGGGAGCCAGCGGTGGGCCTCGTGGACGTAGGGGTCGGCGGCGGCCGGGGCCGTGGCGCCGGCCGGCTCCGCCACCGTGGAGCCCTCGGGCAGGTGCGCGGCGCCGAACGGCATCCGGATGGTGAAGGTGGTGCCCTTCCCCTCGGTGCTCTCGGCGTCGATCGTGCCGCCGTGCAGACCGACGAGTTCCCGCACCAGGGCCAGCCCGATGCCGCTCCCCTCGTTCGACCGGGAGCGGGCGTTCTCGATGCGGTGGAAGCGCTCGAACAGCCGGGGCATCTCCGCCTCCGGCACGCCGGTCCCGGTGTCGGCCACGGTGACCACGGCATGGGAGCCGGAGCGGCGCACGGCCACGCGGACCGTTCCCTCGAAGGTGAACTTCAACGCGTTGCTCAGCAGGTTGAGGACCACCTTCTCCCACAGGGTGCGGTCCACGTACACCGGTTCGTCCAGGGGGGAGCAGTCCACGTCGAAGGTGAGCCCGGCTCTCTCCATGGCCGAGCGGAAGACGCTGGCCAGTTCCGCCGTCACCGTGGCCAGATCGACCGGCTCGTAGCGGGCCTGCATCCGGCCGGCCTCGATGCGGGAGAAGTCCAGCAGCGTGTTGACCAGTTTGCCGAGCCGCAGCCCGTTGCGGTGGATGACGTCGAGTTCCGCCCGTATCTCCTCCCCCGCGTCGGTGAGCCGGGTGCGCAGTTCCTCGACCGGTCCCATGATCAGGGTCAGCGGGGTGCGGAGCTCGTGGCTGATGTTCGAGAAGAAGGTGGTCTTGGCCCGGTCCAGCTCCGCCAGTTCCTCCGCGCGCCGCTGCTGCGCCTCGTAGCTGCGGGCGCTGCCGATGCCGGAGGCGATGTGCCCGGCCGCCAGCTCGATGAAGCCCCGGTAGTGGTCGTCCAGGTCGCGGTAGCGGTTCAGGGCGGCCACGAAGAAGCCGTACGGCGCGCTGCCCTGCTGCAGCAAGGGCACCACGAGCGCCTCCTCGGGCGGCTCCGGCCAGCCGCCGCCGGGCAGTCCGTCGAACGGTGCGCCGGTCAGCGGGACCAGGCGCGTCTCGCCCTCGGCCAGCGCCGCCGCCGGCCACACGCCCTCGGAGCCGGCCACGGGAAGGCGTCGCGGTGCGGCGGGCAGCCCGGGGGTGACGCCGGTCGCACCCGCCAGCCTGGCGTCGTCGCCGTCGAACAGGTAGGTCAGGGTGAAGGGCAGGTCCTTGGGGTTGCGGGACAGCTGCCGGTCGGCGAAGGCCAGCACCTCCTGCTCGGTGCGGATCACGCTGGGGTCCGAGCCCAGGTCCCGCAGGGTGGCCATGCGCCGCTCGCCGATCACCCGCTCGGTGTCCTCGCTGACCACGCACAGCATGCCGACGACGTCACCGGCGTCGTCCCGCAGCGGGCTGTAGGAGAACGTGTGGTACGTCTCCTCGGTGTAGCCGGAGCGTTCCAGGAACAGGAGCAGTCCCTCGTCCCACGTGGCCTGCCCGGTGCCGAGCACGGCCTCGATGCGCGGGCCGATGTCCCCCCAGATCTCCGCCCACACCTCGTTCGCGGGCCGGCCCAGCGCCCACGGGTACTTACGGCCGAGCGTGTCCCGCCGGTAGGCCGCGTTGCAGAAGAACGTCAGCTCCTCGCCCCACGCCATCCACATCGGGAACCGGGAGGAGAGCAGGATGCTGACGGCCGTCTGCAGGCTCTGCGGCCACTCCTGCGGCGGGCCGAGCGGCGTGGCCGCCCAGTCCACCCCGGCGAGGTCCCGGCCCACCTCCGGGTCGGCGGTGAACACCTGTTCCCCGACCCCCGCTTGTGGCCTGCTCACCGACCGGCCTGAACGCTCCACGCGACACCCTTCCCCTCCTGCCGACCCCTACGCCTTGGTTCACCCGTCACCCTTCGCAGGGATACGCACACCCGCGGGCCACCGGTCGCGGGTCTCAGAATAATGCGCCCTGCACCTGTGCCGGAGCACCCCACCCGCACACCAGCACGCCTGACGGCCCGGCACCCGTCCACGGCAGGCCGCGCGAGCCCCGGCAGACCGTCGCGCCGACGGCACCCGCGCCCTTGGACCACGGCAGGGATGCCTCCGCCGAGGCGCGGAGGGCGACAGGCGGCGCACGCCGAGCCCCCGGAAGCGCTGGTGCGCGCGCACGCCGACGGCCGACGACGGCCTCTTCCCCGGCGTCGCCCTGCGGGTGGCGGTCACGTCGGCCCGCCGAGGGCAGGTCGAGGAAGGGCTGATCCGGAGCCGGTCGCTGCCCGTGAGGGCGGCACGTCGTCAGACGTCAGGGCCGCTCTCGCCCGTACGCCGCCGGGCGAGCGGCAGGACCCCCGGCCGCCAGGGCGATCCCGAGGGCGCCCGTCACCGGGAACGGCGTCACCCCCATGGCGACCGCCTCGTCACTGCACCCCGCGATCTGGGCCGGCGTCGCGGTCGTTCTCGTCGGAGCCGTCTGTGCGCCCGGCATCCCGCAGCCCTCGCGGCAGGAGCCGGAGCCGCCTCGGGCCGACGGCTCGCCGGCTGCGGAGGCGGGCCCCCGTCCGACCGCGGACACGGCCTCGGCGGTCATGCCCGAGGCCGCCCACCGCCGGTGACGGAAGCGGGCGGGCGAGAGGTACGGCGGTGCACCGGCACCGGTCCGGTGACCGGCCGTACTCCGTGTCCGGGAGGGTGACGGCGGAAGGGCCCCGCGAGCGGTGTGCTCGCGGGGCCCTTCGTCGCGCCTGCCCGGTGAAAGGTGAGAAGACGATCACGAGCAGGACGACGGGGCGGCTACGGCGTCACGGCTCGAGCAGCGGGCCGCCGCCGCGCTCCTCGGCGGCGGCGTAGCGCCTGGCCACGTCCTGCCAGTTGACGACCTGCCACATGGCCTCGATGAAGTCCACCTTCTGGTTCTTGTACTGGAGGTAGAAGGCGTGCTCCCAGGCGTCGAAGACCAGGATCGGGGTGGAGCCCTGGCCGACGTTGCCCTGGTGGTCGTAGACCTGCTCCACGATCAGCCGCCCGCTGAGCGGCTCGTACGCGAGCACGCCCCAGCCCGAGCCCTGCGTGGTGGCGGCGGCCTTGGACAGCTGGGCCTTGAAGCCGGCGAAGGAGCCGAAGGACTCCTTGATCGCCTCGGCCAGGTCCCCCACGCCGTCCTGGGCGAGCGGCTCGCCGCCGCCCTCCTTCGGTCCGGTCATGTTCTGCCAGTAGATCGAGTGCAGGATGTGGCCCGAGAGGTGGAAGGCCAGGTTCTTCTCCAGGCCGTTGACCGAACCCCACGACTCCTTGTCGCGCGCCTCGGCCAGCTGCTCCACGGCGTCGTTCGCGCCCTTCACATAGGCCGCGTGGTGCTTGTCGTGGTGCAGCTCGATGATCTCCGGGCTGATCACCGGAGCCAGCGCCGCGTAGCCGTACGGAAGCTCCGGGAGCGTGTAAAGCGCCATGTCCAACGTCCTCCGACGTTATTGCGAGTCATGTGCAACTGCACGCTAGCAGCAAGAGCCTTGTTGCACACTCTTCGCAGCAACCGGGTCCGCGGGAAGGAGGGTCATGGGCTTTCCGGCCTCCTCGTGGCGGGCCGGGGCCCGGAGGGCGGAGCGTGCGAGGACGCCGGTGGCGGTGATCAGCGGGAACGCGCCTGTGGGCGCTCGTCCTCCGCGGGGTCCGGCCCCGCGGCGGGACAGCGGTGTGCCCTCGCCGCCGCAGCATCGAGGCCGCTGTGACGAGGGCACATCGCGGAGTCAGTGGCCGGGGACGACGCCCGACAGTTCGTTGGTGCTCTTCGGCAGGGTGACGGAGGTGATCCTCTTCCCCGTCTCCACGTCGATGGCGTGCAGCGCCTTCTTACCGGGCTCGGAGACGTACGCGACGTGTCCGCGGACGAACAGGGCGGGCCGGGCCTGCTGCCAGTCCAGCGGCTCCTGCCACTGGCCCACGGCGGGGATCTTCTTCTCGACCTTCCCGGTGTTCGGGTCGATGACGTGGACGGCACCGTCGGTGCCGAGGACCAGGGCCTCGCCGTGCGGGCCGCGGGCCAGCGAGCGGAAGGAGTAACTGGTGCCCAGGTCGACCAGGCGCAGCTTCATCTTCTCGGTGTCGATGAGGGAGATGCGGGTGGGACGCTCCAGCTCGGCCTCCGGGTCGGTCTTGTAGTCGCCCAGGAGGACCGGCGAGACGTCGCTGCCGGCCTGGTTGCCGATGCGGCCGTAGGCGTCGGGTGCGTCGATCTTGGTGAACTCGCCGTCCTTGTAGATCAGGATGCCGTCCTCGCAGCCGACGGCGACGGCTTCGTTCTCGGCTGCCGCCTCGCCGTGGACGCCGGGGCAGTTCTCGTTGCGCGCGATCTCCTTGCCGTTCTCGTCCAGCACCAGCGCGCCGGTGCGCTTCTCCTCGGTGCCCAGGGTGCTCAGGAGTTCGCCGTTGGCCAGCTCGATGGCGACGCCGTGGTGCGGCTCGGCGGAGGTGTAGGTGCGTCCTTCCGGCTTCCTGCCGGTGCTCAGGTCGGCGGGGTCGAAGACGTTGACCTCTCCGGTGCCGTCGGTGAAGAGCACCGTCTTGCCGGCGTGACGGACCACGTGGCCGGGCTTGGCGCCCTTGTACTCGATGCCGGTGAAGGCCTGGCCGGTGGCGTCCAGGACGCGGAAGCCGCTGTCGGTGGAGACGACGACGTGGTCCTCGTCGCCCGCGGGGTTGACCCGGTTGAAGCCGGGAAGCTCGATGGTCCCGGCGAGCTTCAGGCTCTCGCCGTCGAGGATGTACAGGCCGCCGTCGAAGGTGGCGACCAGCGGGTCCTCGACCGCCACCGCGGGCGTGGCGCTCGCGGTTCCGTCGGACTCGGCGCCGGTGGCGGAGGAGTCCCCTCCGCCGCAGGCGGTCAGGACGGTGGAGACCGCCAGGGCCAGTGCCGTGCCCGTGAGGGCTCTGCCGCGTATCGACTTGTTCATCAGCGTGTTCCTTTCTGCACCGCGCGGTGGCGGCATGAGGGCATGACGTGCCGGCGTCCGATGGCCGGTGCGCCGGGAGGCTCGGAGGGTCAGTCGCCGGTCAGGCCGGCGACCATGGCGGTGGTGTTGGCGCGCATCATCCGCAGGTAGGTGTCGGCGCCCCCGCCCTCGGCGGTCAGGGACTCCGAGTGGAGCTCGACGACGCGGACCCCGCCGCCCATCTCCGTCCGCAGCACCTCGGCGAGCCGTCCGGGCTGGGAGGAGTCGGCGAAGACGGTGCGTACGCCCGCCCTCTCCATCGCCTCGGTGAGGGAGCGCAGGTCCGAGGAGCTGGGTGAGGCCAGCGTGGTGCCGCTGGGGATGACCGCGCCGATCACCTCGAAGCCGAAGCGGTCGGCGAGGTAACCGAAGACGTGGTGGTTGGTGACGAGGACCCGCCGGTCCGCGGGCACCCGGCCGAAGGACTTCTCCATCCAGGTGGTGAGCTCCGCGAGGTGCTTCGCGTAGCGCTCGGCGTTGGCGCGTATCGTGTCGGCGTCGACGCCGTCGACGTGCTTGATGATCTGGTCGGCCATCAGGCCGGTGACCTTGCGCACCCGGTCGGGGTCGGTCCAGAAGTGCGGGTCGGGCTGCCCTGCCTCGCCCTCGGGGCCGCCGTCGTCGGCGGTGTGGAAGGCGAGCGGGTCGGCCGCCTCGCCGGCCGCGAAGGTCGCGACCCCGGACTCGCGGGCGGCGGCCACGTGCCGCAGGACGTTCTCCTCCAGGCCCAGGCCGTTGTAGACGACGAGGTCGGCCTGTTCCAGCTCGGCTGCCTGCACCGCCGACAGACCGAAGGAGTGCGGGTCGGCGTTGGGCTTCATCAGGACGGTGACGTCGGCCTCGCCGCCGACGACCTTCCGGGTGACGTCGCCGAGGATGTTGGTCGTGACGACGATGCCGGGACGGTCGTCGCCGGTGGTGGTGCAGGCGGTGGCGGTCGCGGCTGTCACGAGGGCGAGCAGGCCCGCGATCAGGTGGCGCAGGCGTGCGATGCCCACCCGTGCGCGCTGCTTCGTCTCGGTACGGCTCATCGTCCGGTCTCCGCCATGAGGACGGGCTTGACGTCCAGGTCGAAGGAGCGCGCGATGCGCAGGCCGTCGTTGTAGTCGATCTCGAACACCCTCTTGCCCTCCGGGTCGTTGACGTAGGCGCGGCTGCGGTCGACCTCGATGACGGGGGCGCTGCCGCCGGCGCCGGCCCGTTTCCGGTCCGTCAGCAGCGGCTCGGTCCGCGCGGTCTGCTTCCCGGTGGCGATGTCGTAGCCGTGCAGCGAGCCGTCGGTCTCCAGGACGAGCAACGGGGAGCCCTCCCCGGCCGTGTTGGCCGCGACGACCGGCCCGGTGTCCACCCGTGTCCAGGTCCGCTCGGTGACGTCGAGGACCCAGACGGCGTCTCCGGCCGCGGCGGTGAGGGTGTCGCTGCCGGGGCGGTGGCGGAGGACGGTGGCCCGCTCCTTCGCCGGGACGTCCTGTCCGTACGGGATCTTCTCGGCGGTGAAGGCGCCGCTCCGAGCCCGGACGAGCAGGGCGCCGTCGGCGCAGCCGAGGATCACGCCGCGTCCGGTGACGGCGTCGCCCCGGGGCTCCTCGCACGTCACGTCCGGTGAGGCGACGCGCTCTCCCTCGCGGTCGAGGACGACGAGTCCGGTCGTGCCGCCCTTGTCCGCGAAGGCCAGCAGGTGCTCCTCGTACGGGACGACGGCGCCGGTGTAAGTGCCCGGCAGCGTACGGGAAGAGGCGATCCGTCCCTTCTCCAGCTCGCCGCGGTCGTAGAGGAGGGCGCGGCCGTCCTCGTCGGTCACCGCGGTCACGGCGGCGTCGCTGCGCACCTGGGCCCGGCTGCCCGCGGGAAGCTCACCGACGTCCCGTGCCGCCGCGCTGTAGTAGTGGACGTGGTCCCCGTGGTCCACCATCCAGGCTCCGCCGTCGAGGACGTGCGTGCCGCCGGACGTGTGGAGGTAGCCGAACCTGCCGTCCGTCCACAGCCGGACGGCGTCCTTCACCGGGGCCGTCCTGTGCGCCTTGCCGGTGATGAGGTCGAGGATCCTGGTGTCGCCGCTGTCGGGGTCGTTCAGGAGGAGCCGGGACTGCTGCTCGGCGGCCTCCCGGGCTCCTTCGACGTACCCGTGCGGGGTCGCGGACGGGGAACTCGCGGCGGGCCGTGCGGCGCTGTTCCCCTCTCCCGCACAGCTCGTGGTGAGCAGCGCGGTGAGCACCAGTGCGGCCGATGCCCACGGAGTGACGTTTCTGCGGACGGTCATGACGATCGCCTCGGCTTCTTTCAGTTGACTTCGAGTACGGGGACCGGGGCGTGGACGCGGCGCGTACGGCGGTCACGCAGGCCGGACAGCAGGTGGGAGAGGAAGAACAGGCTCACCGCGAGAGCGGCGACGGTCGCGCCGGCCGCGGTGCTCAGGTGCCAGGACAGCAGCAGGCCGCCGAACGTGGCCGAGGTGCCGAGCAGGGCGGCGAGCGCCATGACCCCGCGCACGGAGCGGGCCCAGGGCAGGGCGGCCGCCGGCGGTGCGATGAGCAGCCCGAGGACCAGCAGTGTTCCGACGATGTGGAACGAGGCGACGATCGCCAGACCGAGCAGGCCGAGCAGCACCGCGTGGGCCAGGCGCGGCCGCAGCCCCAGGGTGTGGGCCTTGCGCTCGTCGAACGCCAGGGCCAGGAAGGCACGGTGGCCCAGCACCGACACCACCAGCGCCACGAGCAACGCCGCCGCGAGCACGAGGAGGTCCTGCTGCCGGACGGCGAGAACGTCGCCGAAGAGGAAACCGGTCAGGTCGACCGCGAAGGACTGCGAGCGCGACACGATGATCACGCCGAGCGAGAGCATGCCCACGAACAGCAGCCCGATGCCGGTGTCCTGGGACAGCCTCGGCGTACGGCCCAGCACGGTGACGCCGGCCGTCATGACGGCGGCGCTGACCACCGCGCCCACCATCGGATTCCCCCCGAGGAGCGCGGCCGCCGCGACACCGGGAAGCAGCCCGTGGGACATGGCGTCACCGAGGAAGGCCATCCCTCTCAGCACCACCCAGGTGCCCGCCAACGCGCAGATGGCGGATACGAGCATCCCGCCCCACAGGGCCCGCTGCACAAAGGTCACCTCGAACGGGACCGTCAACCAATCCATGACCAGGAGACTACAATGAAAATCATGTTCAAAGAACCGCCCCCCTCCCCCGCCCCGTCCCTCGGCCCGGCCGCCCGCATCCGCTTCTCGGAACTGTGCGCCGGCTATCCGGGGCGCCCGGTGCTCCGTCACGTCACCGGCGAGATACCCGAGTCGGCCACGACGGTGCTCGTCGGCCCGAACGGCAGCGGCAAGTCGACCCTGCTCGGCGTGCTCGCCGGTGTGATCAAGCCGACGTCCGGCGATCTCCTCCGCACCGGCGGCCGGCCGCCCGCCTTCGTACCTCAGCGCGGAGCGGTCGGTGACACCCTGCCGCTCACCGTTCGGCAGACCGTGGAGATGGGGCGCTGGGGCGAGCGCGGCCCGTGGCGCCGGCTGACCGCACGGGACCACGCGACCGTGGACACGGCGCTCGGCCGGCTCGGCATCGGCGACCTCGCCTCACGTCAGCTGGGCGAGCTCTCGGGCGGGCAGCGCCAACGCGCTCTCATCGCCCAAGGACTGGCGCAGGAGTCGGACCTGCTGCTCCTCGACGAGCCGACCACCGGCCTGGACCCGGAGGCGAGGGAGCGGATCGGGGCCCTGCTGACGGCGCTCGCCGCCGACGGGGTGACGGTCGTCCAGGCCACGCATGACCTCGAGGTGGCGCGCGCGGCGGACGCCTGCCTCCTGCTCCAGGACGGTCACCTCGCCGAGCAGGGGCGTCCGGAGCAGGTTCTCACCACGTCGGCGCTGACCCGGGTCTGGCAAGCGCTCTGAGGAGCCCGGCACACGCGACCGCGCAGGCCGGGCCGGCACGGCCGGCCGGCGCGTGGGGCCCGGGTGTGCCACCGGGACAGCAGGCCCGGTCCTGTGCGACCGCCTGCCCGGTCCGCGTTCACACCGAGGGCGGACATCAGCAACGGCTCGTCGCCGGGGTCCGCCTCGTACGCGTCGGCGCCCGGCCCCGGACATCTGCCGGGCTATGGCTCAGGCGTCGATGATGACGGGGATGATGAGGGGCTTGCGACGGTAGGTGCGGAACGCCCAGTTCGCCACGGCACGGGCGATGAGCTGTTCGAGCTGGTGCGCGTCCCCGACGCCTTCCTCGGCCGCGGTGGCCAGGGTCTTCTCGATGACGGGAACGACCGGTTCGAAGGTGGTGTCGTCGTGGACGAAGCCGCGGGCCAGGAAGTCGGGGGCCTCGGCGAGGGCGCCGGTGTCCGCGTCGACGATCGCCACCACCGTGACGACGCCTTCCTCCGCGAGGGTGAGGCGGTCCTTGAGGGACGCTTCGGTGGCGCCGCCGACCTCCATGCCGTCCACGTAGACGTTGCCGGCGGGAACCTTGCCGGTGACGGTCGCGCGCCCGTCGACGAGGTCGACGACGACGCCGTCCTCGGCGATGACGACCCGGTCGGGATCGACGCCGGTACGGATGGCGAGGTCGCCGTTGGCCCGCAGGTGGCGCCATTCGCCGTGCACCGGCATGACGTGGCGGGGTTTGACGATGTTGTAGCAGTAGACGAGTTCGCCGGCACTGGCGTGCCCGGAGACGTGCACTTTCGCGTTGCCCTTGTGGACCACGTGGGCGCCCCACCGGGTGAGTCCGTTGATCACCCGGTAGATGGCGTTCTCGTTGCCGGGGATGAGGGAGCTGGCGAGCAGGACGGTGTCGCCCTTGCCGATGCGGATCATGTGGTCGCGGTTGGCCATCCGCGACAGCGCGGCCATCGGTTCGCCCTGGGAGCCGGTGCACACCAGAGTGACCTTGTGGTCCGGGAGCTTCTCCAGCTCCTTCGTGCTCACGACCAGACCGGAGGGGACCTTCAGGTAGCCCAGGTCCCGGGCGATGCCCATGTTGCGGACCATCGACCGGCCGACGAAGGCGACCTTGCGGCCGTGCTGGTGGGCGGCGTCCAGGACCTGCTGGATGCGGTGCACATGGCTGGCGAAGCTGGAGACGATGACCCGGCGCGGCGCGGTGCGCATCACCTGCTCGATCGCCGGGTTCAGCTCACGCTCGGAGGTGGTGAAGCCGGGCACCTCGGCGTTGGTGGAGTCGGTGAGGAACAGGTCCACGCCCTCCTCGCCGAGGCGGGCGAAGGCGCGCAGATCGGTGATGCGGTCGTCGAGGGGGAACTGGTCCATCTTGAAGTCGCCGGTGTGCAGCACCATCCCGGCCCGGGTGCGGATCGCGACCGCGAGGCTGTCGGGGATGGAGTGGTTGACCGCCACGAACTCGCAGTCGAACGGTCCCAGACCGCGCCGGTCGCCCTCCCGCACCCGGACCGTGCGCGGCCGGATGCCGTGCTCCTTGAGCTTGGCCTCCAGGAACGCCAGCGTCAGCCTGGAACCGACGACGGGGATGTCGGACCGCTCGCGCAACAGGTACGGCACGCCGCCGATGTGGTCCTCGTGGCCGTGGGTGAGCACCACGGCCACGACGTCGTCCAGCCGGTCCCGGATCGAGGTGAAGTCCGGCAGGATCACATCCACACCGGGCTGGGTCTCCTCGGGGAACAGCACGCCGCAGTCGACGACGAGCAGCTTGCCGGCGTGCTCGAAGACGGTCATGTTGCGGCCGATCTCGCCCAAGCCGCCCAGGGCGACGACCCGCAGTCCTCCCTCGGGAAGGGGCGGCGCGGCTTTCAGCTCGGGATGCGGATGGCTCATGCCTTCACGGTACCCGGAGAGTGGGCGGCGTGATCCATCACCTGTGCGCTCCCTCCTTCCCGGCGGTCCGGGCACCCGCATCTGCGGCGCCGGGACCGTGGGGACTGCAGCTGCTCCGGCCACCGACCCGCCGCCGCGCCGGGAGCGGCACGTCACGCGGTGAGGGTCCTGCCGGCACGTGCCGGCAGGACCCTCACCGCTCCGTTCGGTTCCCGCTCGTCCCGTCGGTCAGCCGGACGAGGGGGTGCCGAGCAGTGCGGACGCCCGCTGCAACGGGCTGTCCACGCGCGCGGGTGCGGCCTCGGGAAGGGTGCGACAGGTGAAGCCGAGCCGGGACATGGCCCGCAGGACCTCGCCGACGCTGAAATCGCGCCGGTCCTGGCGGGTGACGACCTCGCCGACCTGCTTGGCGGGGTAGTGGCGTCGTCCGATGATCACGGACTCGCCGGTGACCGGTTCGGGCCTGACGCCCTTCATCGATTCCAGTACGCCGCTCTTGGTCAGGTCGAACGGGAAGCGGGCGATGACACAGCGCATGATGCCTCACAGGGAGAGGAGGGACGGGGCCGACCGCCGTAAGCGGTTCAGCGGGAGAGGGCGAGGACACCCAGGGCGTTGCCCTGTTCGTCGGCCACGGGCAGGGCCCCGGGCCGGCGGCGCCGCACCGCACGCTCGGCCTCGGCCCCCGTGGTCAGCGGCGAGGCGAAGGGAGCGATGACGTCGGCGATGTCACGCAGACGGATCCGGTCCATGTAACCGGAGCTGTCACGAACGGCCGTGAGCCGGGCCCGGGTGACCAGACCGGTGCACAGACCGTCGTCGTCGCAGACGACCAGATGAGCCGTACGGGCGGCGGCCATCACGGACAGTGCCACCTCCACGGTCATGTCCTCCCAGACCTGCGGTCCGGCCGCTTTCACGGTGTCGGCCACCGTGCCGTGCACGCGGTGGGCGTTCTCCGGACGGACCTGCGTCTGGACCAGCGTCAAAGGGTGCCTCCTGCGGAGATGGGCCGGCTTTCTGATCACGAGGGTTCTACGCCGCCGTACCGACGGCCGACTGCCGTACGGACGCGCGGCGGGCCGCCGAAGCGGGACGGCGCCGGCCGCGTGAGGTCGCGCCGCGCTTCTTGGGGCGTTCGGCCACCGGTGCGGTGATGACGACCGGAATGCCGGAGGGGGCCTGGGCCCCGGTGATGCGGCGCAGGGCTTCCCCGCCGACGCGGACCTGGGTGGTCTGCGGGACGACGCCGGCCGCTGCCATGAGGCGGGTCACGGCGCGGCGCTGGCTCGGGGTGACCAGGGTGACGACGCTGCCGGACTCGCCGGCGCGGGCCGTGCGGCCGCCGCGGTGGAGGTAGTCCTTGTGGTCGGTGGGCGGATCGACGTTGACGACGAGGTCGAGGCTGTCGACGTGGATGCCGCGCGCCGCGACGTTGGTCGCCACCAGCACGTTGACGTGCCCGGTCTTGAACTGCGTCAGCGTGCGGGTGCGCTGCGGCTGCGACTTCCCGCCGTGCAGGGCGGCGGCCCGTACCCCGCTGTTCAGGAGGTGCTCGGTGAGGCGGTCGACGGCGTGCTTGGTGTCGAGGAACATGATCACGCGGTCGTCACGCGCGGCGATCTCGGTGGTGGCCTTGTGCTTGTCCGCGCCGTGGACGTGCAGCACGTGGTGCTCCATCGTCGTGACCGCGCCGGCCGAGGGATCGACGGAGTGCACGACGGGGTCGCTGAGGTAGCGGCGCACGAGCAGGTCGACGTTGCGGTCGAGGGTGGCGGAGAACAGCATGCGCTGGCCCTCGGGGCGGACCTGGTCGAGCAGGGCGGTGACCTGCGGCATGAAGCCCATGTCGGCCATCTGGTCGGCCTCGTCGAGGACGGTGACGCACACCTGGTCCAGCCGGCAGTCGCCGCGGTCGATGAGGTCCTTGAGGCGTCCCGGTGTGGCGACGACGATCTCGGCGCCACCGCGCAGCGCGCTCGTCTGCCTGCCGATCGGCATCCCGCCCACCACGGTGGCCAGCCGCAGCTTCACGGAGCGGGCGTAGGGGGCGAGCGCGTCGGTGACCTGCTGCGCCAGCTCACGCGTCGGTACGAGGACCAGTCCCAGCGGCTGCCGCGCCTCGGCGCGCTGCCCGGCCGTACGGGCCAGCAGCGCCAGACCGAAAGCGAGGGTCTTGCCGGAGCCGGTGCGGCCACGGCCCAGGACGTCCCGTCCGGCGAGGGAGTTCGGCAGGGTCGCGGCCTGGATCGGGAACGGCACGGTCACGCCTTGCGAACCCAGCGCGGCCGACAGTTCCTTGGGCATGTCGAGATCGGCGAAGCCCTCCACGGCGGGAAGCGCGGGAGTGACCGTCTCGGGGAGGGCGAACTCTCCCTGCATCGCGGCGGGCCGCCGGCCGTGACCGCCGGAGCGGCTCGAGCTGCCCGACCGGTTCGGGGCCGCCGAACCGAATCGGCTGCCGCCCCTTCCGGAGCCGGCACCGCCCTCACGGGTACGGGAGAAACGGTCGTTCGTACGTGTGCGGTTCATGAAGAACCTTCCTCGATGCGGCGCGTATCAAGGAATTCCCGCAGCGGTGAACAGCACGGAGAATTGCATGAACGGGCCGGTGGAACGCGACAGCGCATCTGTCCGACGGAAATCCGTACACGCACAGGCGCTGAAATGAGTGACGCACAGCGGACGCACTGTTCGGGCATCCGTCGCGATGAGGTCATGCCGGGTCGTGCGCACCCTCGAGGGGTGCTTCACGGGTTTTCCGTCGGTCCTCCGCAGGAGAAAAAGTTACGGAAAACACAAGCAGCTGGGACCTGCACCCCAAAGGATGCGGGTCCCAGCTACGAAATGCGCGTCAGCGTCAGGCGGGGACGATGTTCTCGGCCGTCGGACCCTTCTGGCCCTGCGCGATGTCGAAGGTCACCTTCTGGCCCTCGAGCAGCTCACGGAAGCCCTGGGTGGCGATGTTCGAGTAGTGGGCGAACACGTCAGCGCCGCCGCCGTCCTGCTCGATGAAGCCGAAACCCTTTTCCGCGTTGAACCACTTCACAGTACCAGCAGCCATGTCATTTCTCCTTCGGGGCAGTGTCTCGGGGTCCGCACCGTGCGGGCCCCGTGTCGCCGCGATGATCACCCCGCCCGGAAAAAGACCGGAACATGTAAAAGCGCTTCCAGCGGCACAGGAGCCGATCCGGAGGCACTTGAAGTTTTCGGGAACCACAACTGCAACTGAGATCGACAGTAGCACGCCGCGGCGGCCTGCGTGCGGGAAGAGTCCGAGTTCACTTATTGCGGCGGAGAATCTGTCTGCGCGTTCCAGTGAAATCTCAGCCCGCGGGCACAGATATTGATCCAGCCGGAGCGTCGAACGAGCCTCACGGCTGCCACCGAGGTCGCCGGCGGGCCGGACGAGGCGACAAGGGCCGGGCAGGGCCTGCGAGGCGCCCCGGCCGCGTCGGCCTCACCTGGCCGTCCTCCAGAAGAGGCGTCAGGTGAGCGCCGGCACTCCCCTCACTGTTCTCGCGGGGGCCGGACGCATCGCTCCTCACCCTCACGGCGCCGGTTGAAAACCGCGGGTCAGGGCCCCTTCACCGCAGGCTCCACACTGACTTCGGCTTGTCAGGGTGACGCTGGATCGTCG